>JANMQX010000035.1:0-1996 GCA_031370745.1 Ilumatobacteraceae bacterium | reverse complement strand
CGTCGCCAGAAGGCCATCAAGCGACTGAAGATCGTCGCCTCCTTCAACCAGCGCGACGACCACGGTCGTCGACTGAACGACCCGAAGGCCATGATCCTCGACGTCGTGCCGGTGATCCCGCCGGAGCTGCGCCCGATGGTGCAGCTCGACGGTGGCCGATTCGCCACCAGTGACCTCAACGACTTGTACCGCCGTGTGATCAACCGCAACAACCGGTTGAAGCGCCTGCTCGATCTCGGCGCACCCGAGATCATCGTCAACAACGAAAAGCGCATGCTGCAAGAGGCCGTCGACGCATTGTTCGACAACGGCCGGCGTGGCCGCCCCGTCACCGGGCCGGGCAACCGTCCGCTCAAGTCGCTCAGCGACATGTTGAAGGGCAAGCAGGGTCGTTTCCGTCAGAACCTGCTCGGCAAGCGCGTCGACTACTCGGGTCGTTCGGTCATCGTCGCCGGTCCGACCCTCAAGCTGCATCAGTGCGGCCTCCCCAAGCTCATGGCCCTCGAACTGTTCAAGCCGTTCGTCATGAAGCGCCTCGTCGACCTCGAGCTGTCGCAGAACATCAAGTCTGCCAAGCGCATGGTCGAGCGTCGTCGCCCGCAGGTGTGGGACGTGCTCGAAGACGTCATCAAGGAGCACCCGGTTCTGTTGAACCGTGCGCCGACCCTGCACCGTCTCGGCATCCAGGCTTTCGAGCCGGTGCTGGTCGAGGGCAAGGCTCTGCAGATCCACCCGTTGGTCTGCACCGCCTTCAACGCCGACTTCGACGGTGACCAGATGGCCATTCACGTTCCGCTGTCGGCCGAGGCTCAGGCCGAGGCCCGTGTGTTGATGCTCAGCGCCAACAACATCTTGTCACCGGCATCGGGTCGTCCAATCGTGACCCCGTCCCAGGACCTGATCATCGGTGGCTACTACCTCAGCGAGATCATGGACGATTCCAAGGGCACCGGTCGGGTGTTCCGTCATACGTGGGAAGTGCTGCGGGCCCTCGACGAGGGTTCGCTCAACCTCCACTCGCTGATCACGCTGCGCCGTCCCTCGATCGGCGGCCGTCCGGCCGACACCTTCGAGACCACTGCCGGCCGCCTGCTGTTCGAAGAGGCACTGCCCGCCGACTACACACTCCGCTTCGGTCACATCACCGAACTGGTGAAGAAGAAGGAAATGGGTGTGATCGTCGAGCGACTCAGCGACCACTACCCGAAGTCGGCCGTTGCCGCCGCCCTCGACGCCATCAAGAACGTTTGCTACCGCTACGCGGCGCAGAGCGGCCTGACCGTGTCGATCGACGACGTCAAGACCCCGAAGGCCAAGAAGGCACTCCTCGACGAGTACGAGGCTCGCGCCGACAAGGTCGAGAACCAGTTCCGCCGCGGCATCATCACCGACGGCGAGCGCCGTCAGCAAGAGGTGCGCATCTGGACCGACGCCACCGCCGAGGTACAGAAGGCGATGGAGCTGGAGTTCAAGGCGCAGCGGTTCAACCCGATCGACATGATGGTCGGCTCGGGTGCCCGCGGCAACATGACCCAGATGCGTCAGATCGCCGGCATGCGCGGACTTGTGGCCAACCCTCGTGGCGACATGATCCCGCGTCCGATCAAGAAGAACTTCCGTGAAGGCCTCGAAACCCTCGAGTACTTCATCGCCACGCCTGGTGCCCGTAAGGGGCTGGTCGACACTGCGCTTCGTACTGCGGACTCCGGGTACCTCACTCGTCGTCTCGTCGACGTCGCTCAGGAACTGATCGTGCGCGAACCCGACTGTGGCAGCAGCCTTGGGCTGTGGCTCGAGCACGTTGCTCCTGATACCGCCAACAAGCGTGCCTACCTCGAGACCAAGCTCTTCGGTCGTGCTTTGTCACAAGACGTCACGATGAGCGACGGCTCCGTCATCGCCCGCAACACCATCATCGGCGACATCGAGATGGCCGCACTACGCGACGATCCGAAGGTCAACCGCGTGCGTGTGCGCTCGGTCGTTACCTGCGACG
>JANMQX010000030.1:0-2512 GCA_031370745.1 Ilumatobacteraceae bacterium | reverse complement strand
ACCGGCTTGAGGCCGTCGCGGACGTCGGGCAGGGCCCGAGCCATGATGACCGACATTGCGTAGTCGAGGAAGCTGCGCTCCATCTCATCTTGCAACGCAACCGGCTGCACGGACAACGATGGGTCGTCGATGGGTTCGCCGGCGTCGTCGCCTTCGTTGGGGGGAATCGGGGTGTCGCTCATCAGAAATCAAGGTTCCTTACGTCACGGGCGTTGGTGACGATGAAGTTCTTGCGGGACTCAACGTCATCGCCCATCAGCACGCTCATCATCTCGTCGGCAAGAGCAGCCTCTTCGACCTCGACCTGTAACAGCGTGCGGGTGGATGCATCCATCGTGGTCGGCTTGAGCTCCTCCCAGTCCATCTCGCCGAGACCCTTCAACCGCGAGAAGTCCTTCTTGTGGTTGGGGTGGGCCTCGAGCCACACGGCCTTGGCCCGATCGTCTTTGAGGTAGATCTTTTCCTTGCCGACGATCGTCGAGAACAACGGCGGCTGGGCGATGTAGACGTAGCCGGCCTCGACAAGCGGACGCATCTGTCGATAGAAGAACGTCAGCAGCAACGTACGGATGTGACTGCCGTCGACATCGGCGTCGGCCAGGAGGATCACCTTGTGATATCGGGCCTTCGCTGCGTCGAACTCCTCACCGACACCACCACCGATTGCGGTGATGAGGCTCTGCACTTCGTTGTTCTTCAACATCTTGTCGAGCCTGGCTCGCTCGACGTTGAGGATCTTGCCGCGTATCGGCAACAGCGCCTGGGTGCGCGGGTCGCGGGCGTTGAGCGCCGATCCACCGGCAGAGTCACCTTCGACGATGAACAACTCGCTCTCGTCGGGGTTGCCACTGCTGCAGTCCTTCAACTTGTCAGGCATACCTGCGCCGGTCAGTGCGGTCTTGCGACGGATCGCGTTGCGGGCGTTCTTCGCAGCGACCCGAGCCTGTGCGGCAGCCTGAGCCTTCTTGACCAGACGGTTGGCCTCGGTTGGGTTCTCTTCGAGCCATTCGGCGAGACGTTCATTCGTTGCCTTTTGCACGAACGAGCGCATCGGGACGTTGCCCAACTTGGCCTTTGTCTGACCCTCGAACTGGGGGTCGCGCAACTTGACCGACACGATCGCAGTGATGCCTTCACGAATGTCTTCGCCGAGCAGGTTCTCCTCTTTTTCTTTCAGCAGGTTCTTGGCTCGCGCGTACTTGTTGACAACACTGGTGAGCGCAGTCTTGAAGCCCTCGACGTGCATACCACCTTCGATGGTGGAAATGCCGTTGGCGTAGCCATGGATGCCTTCGTAGTAGCCGGTGTTCCATTGGATCGCGATGTCGAGTGTTTGGTTCTCGGTGTCGTCTTCGTCCTCGAAGTGGGCAACCTTCGAAAACAGCGCCTCCTTCGAAGCGTTGAGGTGCTTGACGAAGTCGACGATTCCGCCCTTGTACTGGAAGGTCTGCTCGAACTCGCGCTCAGGCCGCTCGTCGTGGAAGATGATCTCGAGGCCCTTGTTGAGAAAGGCCATCGTCTGCAATCGCTCGAGCACGGTGCGGGCGACGAACTCGGTGCCTTCGGCGAGGAACACCGTCGGATCCGGCCAGAACGAGACCGACGTACCGTTCTTGCGAGACAGGGGGCCGCGTGCCGGCGTCTCGCCGACGAGTGCGAGCTTGCCCTGCGGCTTGCCGCCTTTCGCGTACTCCTGTTGATAGCGCTTGCCACCCTTGTCGATCTCGATGAACAGCCGCTCGCTGAGTGCGTTGACCACGCTGACCCCGACGCCGTGGAGACCGCCGGACACCTTGTACCCGTTACCGCCGAACTTTCCACCGGCGTGGAGCACAGTGAGCACGACCTCGACAGCGCTCTTGCCCTTGTGCGGACCCGAGGGGTAGGGATCGACCGGAACGCCCCGTCCATTGTCGTCGACGCGCACGCCGCCATCGGCCAGCAACGTGACAGCGATGCGCGTGCAGAACCCCGCCATCGCCTCGTCGACGGCGTTGTCGACGACCTCCCAAATCAGGTGGTGAAGCCCGGCCAAACCGGTGGACCCGATGTACATTCCTGGCCGTTTTCTGACCGGGTCGAGACCTTCCAAAACCTGGATGTCTTTTGCGGCGTAGTCGGCCGTTGGTTTGTTGGTGTCGAACGACACGCGCACCTCAATCTATCGGCAGGAAAAGCACACTTGACCTGCGGTTCTGTTGGCGACCATCGAGCTGGGTTCCTGCGCATCAGCTGCTGTCGCAATCGTCTCTCATCCTACCGGATCGGTGTGACGCAAAGGCGGCTTTCCAGTCCACTTTCGACGGTCGAATCGACGCCGACGACGAATGCTCCGGCGCATACGAACATTTTGTGGATCACTGGTCGAAAGTCGCCCCCGGCCCACAGCTCAGCGACCCTTGACTCGCACCTCGACAGTCTCGATCGTGGCGCCGGCGACCTCGAGCAAACGTTGCTTCAACGTGGTCTCCAAGAAGCGCAGCTGTGTGGCCCAGGCCGGGTCATCAACTTC
>JANMQX010000027.1:0-2348 GCA_031370745.1 Ilumatobacteraceae bacterium | reverse complement strand
CCAACTGCGATGGCAGCAACCTCGACTTCTTCGTCGGCTAGGATGTCCTCCTCCCTGTCTGGGGATCGGCCACCGGCACCCAGTCGAAGTACACGATCACCAATCTGGTCGGGTTCCACGTGCTCGGCTGGTCGGGTAACGGCAACCAGAGGGGCGGCGCGATGTCGTCACGCTGCACCGCCTCGTCTCCCAGTGGTTTCAAAGGCGATGTGGCGACTCGCGGCGACGACACGAAGCCGTGCCTCTTCGGCTACGTCACCAGCTTCACGTCCACCACGGGTGGCACGACCGGCGCTGCGTGCACCGGGTCGACGGACGCACTGCGACCAGCGTGCTTCGTCTACCTCTCCAGTTAGCGATACCTACTCCACACAGAAAGCCACACTCCACAATGAAGAACAAACGGCGGGTCATCGGGATCGTTGCAGCATTGCTGCTTGCCTTCATCGGCACGATCTCACTGGTGGGATACGTGCGCTCGGCCAAGGACAAGGCTGTGGCCCAGGAGGCGCTGGTCGACGTCTATGTCGTCGACCAGCTGGTGCCCAAGGGCGCAGAGCCCGACACGATCAAGTCCTCGGTCTCGGTCGACCAGGTGCCGGCACGGTTGAAGCAGCCGGGTGCGATCACCGATCTCACCGACGTAGGCACCAATGTGGCGGCGACGGACCTGCAGCCCGGCGATCAGTTGCTGTCGGCACGCTTGGTGGCCAAGGAACAAGTGTCCGAAGAAGTCACCGACAAAGTGCAGATCTCGGCCTTGCTCGAAGCCGAGCGGGCCGTGGGGGGGTCGCTGCAGAAGGGTGACCTCGTCGGTGTCTACCTCTCGTTCGATCCCTTCGCCCTCGACGAGGCCGGGCAGAGCAGCGCTGCCACGCCAACCACGGCAGCAGCCGGCACGGATGCAACGTCGACGAACACCGACGCGCAGAAGAAGACTCCGAATACGAGCCGGCTTGAGTTCCAGCACGTGCTCGTCACCAACGTGCAGACGACCAACACGCCAGTGAACGCCGATACCAAAGATACGACAGCCGTCGAGCAGGTGACCGGTTTGCAGTACGTCGTCACCCTCGCCCTTTCGCCCGAGCAGTCGGAGCGCTTCGTGTTCGCCACGGAGTTCGGCCACGTCTGGCTGTCTAACGATCCGGCCAGCGTCTCCGACGACGGCACTCGACTGGTCACGCTCGGCAACGTGTACACGGTGGTGAAGTGATGGAGACGAACGAGATGCCGAGCGTGACCATCGGGCACGACATGTCTCCCGCACTGGTCGCGGACGTGACGACCGCTCTCCATGAAATGGGTGTCGTTGTCAAGGCCAATGGCTTCGCACCCCCGTCACGTAAGACCAAGGTCATCGTCGTGATCTCGCCGAAGGGCGGCTGCGGCAAGACCGCAGTTTCGTCCAATCTGTCGGTCGCGCTGGCGCAGCGCTATCCGGGCAGGGTGGTTGCCGTCGACCTCGACGTCCAGTTCGGCGACCTGGGGACCGCGTTGTCGCTGACGGCCGAGCACACGCTGGCGCAGTTGGCCCGCACCAGCCAGATCGATGCCACCACAGTCAAGCTGTTCCTCACTCTCTACTACAACGGTCTGTACGTCCTGGCCGGCGCCAGCGATCCGGTGGACGCTGACTCGATCGGCCACGCGCACGTCTCGCAGGTGTTGCCGCTGTTGGCGCAGAACTTCGACTATGTGATCGTGGACACGCCAGCGGGCCTCGATGAGCGCACGCTGGCCGCCATCGAGTGCGCCACCGATCTCCTGCTGGTGTCGAGCCTCGACGTGACCAGCATCCGAAGCCTGCGTAAGGAGCTCGACGCCCTCGACCACATTGGTATCAAGGCGGAGCGACAGTTGGTCCTCAACCGCGCCGACGCCAAGGTCGGGCTCAACCCGTCCGACGCCGAAGAAGCCATCGGCATGAAGATCTACTGCTCGATCTCGTCGAGCCGCGAGATCCCACTATCGCTCAATCTCGGTACGCCGGTCGTCATCAGCGAGCCGAAGTCGGTGGTGGCCAAGCAGCTGCAACAGCTGGCACAATTATATGCACCAATCGTCGACCCCCCGAAGGCACGGAAGGGCTGGCGGCGATGAGCCTTACCGAGCGCATCAACCAGGCCCAACAGGCCGCGGCTCAGAGGGGCGAGGTCGCCAGCACGTGGCGAGTCGCCCCGAATCAGGCGCTAACGGTCGATGGGCTGGGCGACTTCAAGGCGAAGGTTCACGACTCCCTGTTCGATCGCCTCGGCACCCGCTTGTTCGAGGCGACGAACGAGGAGCAGTTGCAGTCGATGGTGCTGGCCGAGATCGGCGCCCTGATGGACGCCACAGAATCGGCG
>JANMQX010000406.1:0-2408 GCA_031370745.1 Ilumatobacteraceae bacterium | reverse complement strand
GAGGAGTCGGTGATCTCCAACACCCGCCTGGCCCGGCACCTCTTCGTGCTCGGCACGACCGCGCCGCCTGCCAAGGAGGTGCGCGTCACCAACACCGGGGATTGGTTGGCCACGGAATCTCGGGCGGCGTGGAAGCGATGGTACGCGCCGGTGTCCAAGGTGCGTTGGGTGACGGCGGCGTGGCACGCATTGGCGTGGGCGATCTTCGCCGGCGCGTACATCATCGCTGTGGTGTTCGTCGCAACCGGTTTGGATCGCGGTGTCGGCGACGTTGTGCTGGTGCTGGCGGCAGGGACGCGGCTGGCCCGGTACGTCGGCGCGACGGCTGGAGAGTTGGGCTTCCTGCGCGGCTTCTGGCTCGACTCGTCGCGGCGGCTGACCTGGCTCGAGGACTACGCCGCGGGTGTCGACGCATCGGCCACAGCCAGCGCGCCGGAACGGTTGATCGATGGCATCACGTTCGAGCACATCTCCTTCAGCTATCCCGGCACGGATCGTGTAGTGCTCGACGACATCACCTTGCGGCTGCCGGCAGGGTCCGTCGTGGCCGTGGTCGGCGAGAACGGTGCAGGCAAGTCGACCTTGGTGAAGCTGTTGGCCCGGATGTACTCACCGACGTCGGGACGGATCACCGTCGACGGGACCGACTTGGCAGACATCGCAACCGAGGAATGGCGCGCTCGCCTGGCAGGCGCATTTCAGGACTTTTACCGGTTCGAACTGCACGCCCAAGAGACTGTCGGTGTCGGCGACCTGCCACGTGTCGAAGATCGGGGAGCGACACGCAACGCCGTTGGTCGGGCCGGCGCCGATGACGTGATCGAACGGCTGGCATACGGCCTGGAGACTCAGTTGGGGCCGTCGTGGGACGAGGGTGCGGAAGTCAGCTTTGGGCAATGGCAGAAGTTGGCGCTGGCCCGAGGTTTCATGCGCGACACTCCGCTGCTGTTGATTCTCGACGAGCCGACGGCTGCACTCGACGCCGAGACCGAGCACTCGATGTTCGAGAGTTTCGCCGAGGCCTCGCGGGCCCACGCCGACACCGGCCGCGTCACCGTGCTGGTGTCGCACCGATTCTCAACCGTGCGCATGGCGGATCTCATCGTCGTCATGGACGGTTCGCGGGTCGCCGAATTCGGAACTCACGAAGAACTGATGGCCCGCGACGGACAGTATGCGGAACTGTTTCGAATCCAGGCTGCGGCTTACGGCTGATTGCCGTTCGCGAACCGAGTGTCTAGGCCGTGCATCCTCCGGCGGCGCCAACCTGCCACAACCCGGTGAGGTCGCCGCCACCATACGTCGTAGGTCCGTTCGACGACGCCACAGCGTTCATCAGTTGCGCCGAGTCTGGCACGTGGTCGAGGCCGACTGCGTGAGCGAGTTCGTGCATCAGCACCGGCCCTACGCCCAGGCTGGCCCACGGCGGATGAGACCCGACGTCGCCGACGTCGATCACCACCGATGCTCTGACAATCGACGTGAAGTAGAAGATCCCGGCGCGGCCGACGATCGAGCCGGGAACAAGATCGGTCTGGACTGCATCGCCCAACGCGATCACCAGCTCGCCGCCGACAGAAGCGGGCGGCGACTGGCTGGTGGACGTCGGCATGAACGCCGTGTCGCCGACGGGTACGAGCAGAAGGCCGGTGGCTGCTTGGAGCCGCTCAACTGCTTCGGCGATGACGGGACGGAAGCTGTCGCTGTAGCCACCCAAGTTCACCGCGTAGTGGATCGGCGCACACGGATTCCATCGTGTAGGTACCCCGTTGATCGTGTGGGAGAACGCGAACGGCGGGGTCGGAGGTGGTCCGCCGACGCCCGTCAACGGAACGTGCGGCGGGAGCATCGGCGCCAGCTCAGTGCCCGTGTACCAACCGGTGATGTCGACGACCAGGTGCGAACCGGTCTGGGTGTAGAAGCTGAACCCGCCCGTGCTCACCGGGGTTATCACGTGGTTGGCAATCGTCTGACCGACGTGAGTGGCGTTGAGGCTCGATGTTGTCGGCCGGTAGGTCTGCGCCGGCCATACCGTGAAGAATCCGACGCCTGAGGTATCCGTCGCTGTGGCGTTGACAACGACTGCGCCGATGCCGCTGACAGGTAGGCCGAACCGGCCGGCCACGGCGACCTGGGCGGTGCGGTTTGGACCGGGGCGAGCGCCGAGCGGCAACTCGCGACTGTCAAGCAGGCGAGAGGGTGTGACCGGCACGAACAACCCCACATCGCTCGCTGGCGTGCTGGGGCCGGTGAACCAGCCGACGAGGTCGATGATGAGCTGACCACCGGTTTGCGAGAACACCGTAGTCTGCCCGGACGCAAGCGGGGCGAGCACCTGATTGGCAATCGTGCTCCCCGCGCCGAAGACGTTGATGTTGCTGGCGGTAGGTCGCGTCGTGCCGGTGGGA
>JANMQX010000400.1:0-2988 GCA_031370745.1 Ilumatobacteraceae bacterium | reverse complement strand
CGTCATCGGCCTGTTCGCCATCGTGCTCCTGCGTACATGGAGGATCGCCGGGCTGTCGCGCGACATGCTCGGCACCTATCTGTGCGCCGGCGCGTTCACGATGGTGCTGTGGCAGATGTTCCAGAACATCGCCATGAGCATCGGCTTGATGCCGATCACGGGCCTGCCGCTGCCTTTCCTCTCCTACGGAGGATCGAGCCTCGTCACCTTCTTCGCCCTGATGGGCCTGGTGCAGAGCGTTCACATGCGCCGATACCGCTGAACATCCGCCTGCGGCTACAGAGCGCCGCCAGCCATTTGGCAATGGGCGACTGGGGTGAAGCGCAGGAACGCGTTCGACTCCTTCCCGAAGCTGAGGTGACACAGGCAAGCCGACCCGCGTGGTACCCGTCAGCGATAGCCTGCGCCGTCGAGTGATCGGGTATGCCAAAACCCGTGTCCAGATTGAGTTCGTCTCCTCAGTCCGTGCCAGCTCGCTGCGCCGGCGAATGCTTGACGCCAACAGACAAGTTATCTATTGTTCCCACTCATACCTTCCCGACGAAGTCACCGAGACCAGCACTCGTTCGCTGCGATTTCGACGCTGGTCACGCCCGCAAGACGGCGACTGAACCAGGTTCTACGTGGTGGGCCCGACTCAGGTCTCGGCAATATCCGTTCACACGGCAGTGCGCCCGCACGCAACATTGACTGGCTACTGCGAGTGCCTCAGCTACTGCTCGGTGCTGCTGGTCTGGCGATCGATTGCTCGGCCTCACGCACCAACGTGACGGAATCCATACCCCTTCGTAGCACGGCAAGAGATCTCCCTGATCGTTGCCATAGTCGCGATGGTGCTTGTGATGAGCATCGACTACAGCTATTGGGAGATACACGCCGGGGCATCTACGTGGGCACTCTTGTGACTCTGGTCCTCGTCATCGTGGTCGGGCCTGTGAGCAGTGGTGTTCGGCTGAGCTTTGATCGTCGACCCAGCATCGCGGTGGCTCCGCCCCCAAAACAATCGCCGCGTCGATGAGCACGTCGACCACCCATATCGTCGAGCGCCGTCGTCAGGCGCTCGAGAGGGCCTCGGCGATGAAGCGCCATCCCGTCAATCGCCCGCCACCCAAACCACCGCCACCGGTCGCGTTTTATTTGATCGCGGTGGTCGTGGCCGTGTTCGTGATGCTCGGGCTCGTTGTGGTGCTTTCGGCAAGCTCGATCGCCGAGCTCCACCAAGGGCACTCCCCGTGGCGGCTGTTCAGTCGCCAACTGATCTGGGCGTTGGTTGGGGTCGCCGGCCTTTGCGTTGCGCTGCGCACACCGCTGCTCCTATGGCGGCGGATGGTTGTGCCGTTCCTCGGCGTCGGCTTCGCGCTGATGTGCCTGCCATTGATACCCGGGGTGGGAAACCGGGTGAACTCGGCTGCCGAATGGGTGACGATCGGGAGCTTCAGTTTCCAGCCGTCTGAGTTTCTGAAGCTAGCCGTGATCTTGTACTGCGCCGACCTGCTAACCAGGCGGCAGTCCCAGATGGGTGACCTGCGGCGAACGTTCCGGCCGGTGATGTGTGTCGCCGGCGCCGCCGCCGCACTCTGCCTTGCGCAGGGCGACTTCGGTTCAGCGATCGTCCTCGTAGCGATTGTGTTCGCGGTGAGCTTCATCGGGGGTGCGCCGATCGCGCCTATGGCGGTGGCCGGCGCACTCAGCAGCGTGTGTGGCCTCGCATTCGCGCTTTCCAGCCAACGCCGCGCCGACCGATTCACCGCATTCATGAACGTGGCCGGACACAAGGACGGTCTGGGCTACCAGACGTGGCAGGCGATGATCGCCGTCGCCCAGGGAGGGCTGACCGGTCAGGGCCCTGGACGCGGCGGGGCGACGCTTGGCGGGTTCCTGCCGCTCGCCCAGAGCGACTTCATCTTCGCCGTCGTCGCCCAGGAACTCGGTCTGGTCGGTGTTATCGCCGTACTTGGCGGCTTCCTGGTGCTGAGCTACGCAGGAGTCCAGGTCGCCCTGGCCACAGACGATCGTTTCGCCGCGCTGGTCGCCGGAGGAATCGTCGGCTGGTTTGTCATACAAACAACGATCAACGCCGGCGGGGTCACCGGAATGCTTCCACTCACCGGTTTGACACTGCCGTTCTTCTCGGCGGGCGGAAGTTCGCTCTTCGTGTCGATGACCGCCGCCGGCCTGTTACTCAATGTCGCCCGCAACGTGAAATGACACCGAGCGACTGGTCTCAGTCCGCCTCGAACCGGCACGGCTGCGCCGTTGACTCATGCTGGAACGTTGTGGGTCTCGAGAATGTCGTGTGAATCCCGACGGCTCGCCGGTCACCGGCACGCTCGTGACGGGCGAGTCCGCTGTCGGCACCGGCGCCGACGGCACCATCTTCGTCTCCGTGCAACGCGGTTCCCTACTGTGGGTCGTCAGCGATTTGCACCTTCGCGCCGTCTCGTGCGACGACAGCGAATCGATTACCTCTGATCTCGCCAGACACCTCGAAGCTTTTGTCGGGCCGGGGGTGCTCGTTCTCGCCGGTGACACGTTCGAACTAACCGACGAACCAAACAATTCGCCGCAGCGAGCGCTGACTGCCCATCCGCGACTCGCCGAAGCCCTCCGCCGATTCGCTCGAGGCGACGACCATGTGCTCGTCGTTCTCGCCGGTGATCACGACATCAGATTGATGACGAGTTCCCGGGACCGTCGTGAACTGCACGCGATCGGCGCACTTGTTGGGCGCCGCAGCGACGTATCGGTCGAAACCGGGACCGGAATCGAACTCGTCCGCATCGAGCACTCGTCGGACCACCCGGGCGGGCTGAGCGGTGAAACCACGTCTCCATTGCGCCTCGCAGCCGCGGATCGCGACGCCTCTATCCGCTTCTACGAAGCGCTGCAACGTTCGTGGTGGATCCCAATCCTGGCGGGGATCGTAGTGGTCGTTGCCGCGGTCATGGTCGCAGTTCAGTTGACCAATGGGCGCGATCCGATTCATCA
>JANMQX010000399.1:0-5634 GCA_031370745.1 Ilumatobacteraceae bacterium | reverse complement strand
CGAAGGAGCGCAGTCTGCCCGGATCGGCCGCCGCCCTGTCTCGGTATCGATCCCGGACTCGGACAAGGAGAACGCCGGCCAGCGTGAGTGTGCCGGCCATGCCGACTCCGTAGCCGATCACCAGCACGATGCCGAAGACCGTTCGCCCGAGGGCGATGGCTGACAAGAGCACGACCAACGCCGACGGGCTCGGCACCAGTCCGCCGGCGATCCCCATACCAACCAGCCCGCGTCGCGAGACGTTCTTGACCTCGCCATCATGAGTGTGGTCATGGTTGACTGGTACAGCGTAGGCAGGGCTGCGCCCATCATGTGACGTGGCAAACACGGACGCGTCTACGGGCCGATCAGCGAGCCCGACCGACCCGTTGCCGTCCCATCGCGCCGCAAGTACGAGCGCCTGCCGGCTGGGACCGACGAAATCGATTTGAGATTCGGCGAGCGCGCTGGCACCGTGCGAATGGTCCCCGTGCGAATGGTCCCCATGCGAGTGGTCCCCGTGCGAGTGCGTGGTGTGCGAATGACTGTGACCGAAGCCGTGCCGGTGGCTGTGGTCGCCGTGGCCCGTGACGGAATGCCGACGGGCGCTGCGCACGAGGCTGGCGCCGAGTGCCGCGATGATCAATCCGCTGATCACCCCCAACCAGGCGAGGACAGATTCACCGGCCAACGACGTCGACACCGTGAGGGCCAGCCCGAGCACCAGCACACCACCCGTATGTGTCGCTGTGACCGTCGCACCGACGAGCACTGCATCGCGAACCGAGCCTTGTCGTCCGGCGATGTATGCGGCCATGACAGTCTTGCCGTGCCCAGGCAGAAGAGCGTGCGAGGCACCAAGGACCAATGCAAGGCCGATTGCCAGTAGGCCGACTCCAAGCGTGAGTTGGCGCCGGCCGACCAGATCGTTGAAGACCCGGTTGACGCGTTCGATGGCTCCGGAGAACGGGCCGATCGCCCTGGAGAACGTGGACACCGATCGCTTGGTTGAAGACGGCTGGGTGGCTGTGCTGGTCCCCGGAGCAATTGTGAATGCGGCATCTCGTACGTTGACCGGAGAGCTCAACAAGTCGATCGGGTACTTGGTGAGGCCAACGGTGACACTGTCTGTAGGAACGGTCGAGTCGACCACCGTCGCACCATCACCGATGGCGATGATCTCGCGCCAACCCACTCGGTCGGGCGCGAAGTGGTTGCTGAACGCCACATGGCGTTGCGCGGATAGTTCGATCGTGGCCTCGAAGCGACATTCGAGTCTGGTCGTCTGCAGTCCGGCCTGGCCGGGTCGATACTCAAAGGCGGTCGAAGAAGTCGTGAGGTTGACCGGTTGATCATCGACGGACAGCGCAATGGTCGCACGGTATGCAGCGCACTGAGTGGCGCCATACTGCTGCAGTTCGTTGGGCGATGCGGTTCCGTTACCGTCCACGTCGATTTGATCCGCGGCCTGCGCAGTGGGGATCTCCGCGGTGTCGACGATGGCGTCGTCGACGACGCGACCCGCCTCGAATCTGAGCGAATCGAGATGGTTGATGCTGAGGTTGCCGAGGGGATGCGCTTCGGCGGGTGAGACGAGCAACAGCCCGGCCGCAAGCGCTGCACACATGCCGAGGACGAGGCGATACGTCCAACGGGTCACGGTGCGGCGCCGAGTGATGCGAGTGTCGCCGTCGCGACCGGGACATTGAGCGGGCTGAAGTGAGGGTTGATCTCGAGCGCTTTGGTGAGTTCGAACCGTGCCGCGTCGGCGTTTCCGAGCGAAGCCTCGATCATTCCTTTGTGGAAGTGGAAGAGCGCATTCTTCATGCCGGGCTCGATCGCCTTGTCGACTGCTGTCAGCGCCTCGGTGTCGCGTGCATTCTGGTGCAGGGCCCACGCATAGGCGTCGTACATCACCACGAAGGGTCGCGTTCCGATGCCCTTCTCGGCATTCTGCAACGCCCGGGCCGGGTCGCCGTGGTCGGCGTAGAAGAGCGACGGGGTCGAGTCCGGCGCGACGCCGTTGGCCTCGAACAACTGCTGCGTCGTACCGAAGATCGCGTATTGCTTGTCGGCTTCGCCCGTACGCCCAAGCGATTGGAGCAGCTCACCGTATTCGATGAGGTAACTCGGTTCGGGGGTCCGCTGCACGAGTGTGGCGTAGTCGTCGAGAGCGGTGAGGTTCTGGCCCAACGCGGCCTCCGCCTTGGCCTTGCCAGCCAGGGAAGCGGAGTCGTTGGGCGATGCATCGAGCGCCGAGCGGTAGTAGGTCAGCGCGCCGTTGATATCGCCGCTGTTGAATGCCAGCTCACCGAGGTAGTACATGGCAAACGCTTTGTCGGAGGCGGTAGGAGCGTCGTCGAGCGCCTGTTGCATCAGTGTGCGCGCCTGAACGGTGTCGCCGCGCAACTCGGCCGTGTACGACGCCCGGCTCAACGATGAGGTGTCGGGCGACAGGTTCACCATCTTCTGCACGTCGGCTGATGCCGCTGAATACTCACCGAGCTGCGTCTCGGCGTCGCTGAGCGTTCCGTAGAGGATGTCGCTGTAGCGGTTGATCGCCAGGCCTTGCTGGGCGTACGACTTGGCCGCAGCAAAATCGTGCCGGGCATTGGCGAGCGCTGCCAATCCGGCGTAGGCGAGAAAGTTGTCGTGGGTGTTGATGGTCAATGACTTCTTGAGCGCGCCTTCCGCGCGCGGATAGAAGTCGGAGTTGACCGTGACCTTGGCCTGCTGCACGTAGGCAAGCCCGAGGGTTGACCACGAGACATAGTCCTTCGGCACGACCTTCAGGTGGTCCTGCAGTCCGGTGATCGTTTGATCGAGGGTGGCGCCCGAAATGCGGGCGAGGCCGCTCGCCGCACCCGGCGCAGCGATGGGAATCGGCGTAGTCGCCTGGCCCCGGGACTGAGCGACGCCGAAGGCTCCGGCGACCAAGAGCAGACCGCCGAGGCCGAGGCCGGTGAGGAGAAGTGAGCGTCGATTCATGTTGTTGGATTTCTCGTGCAGGTCTTCGGGAATGAATTGCTCAGAACAACGAGCGGGGGGGTGGTGCCGATGCATTCTCGCACCGGCACCACCCCCCTTGCTCACTGGGTCACAAACCGCTGAGCAGGGTGTCGGGGAAGTACCCCATGATGTCAGCGATGAGGTGTGTCTGGCCTGAGGTGTAGATGCACACCCGGCCTCCGCTGCCAACCTTCGCCGCCACCATGTTCGGCGTGGAGAAAGCGCTCAGGTTGAGGTTTGACGCAAGCGGTCGTGGGGATCCACACGGATACACCGTGACGAATCCCGCCGAATCACTCTCGGTTGCGGTGACGCTGAGAATTACGGCTCCGGCGTCGACAGGAACATTCGTGACTCCTGCGCCGGTGACCCTCAACTCTATCGTCTGGCCCGTGATCGGCTTGGCGCCGCTGTAGCCGATCTGCCCGAGGTCGCTGCGGGTCTCGAGCAGACGCTCGGGAACCGTGGGAACGTATCGCGAACTGGCCGGAGCGAAGCCCTGCAGGTCTGCGATCACATCGGTTGACCTGTTTGCAAAGATGCAGACGTTGCCGCCGGTACCGACCTTGGCGGCAACCAGCGAGGCCCGGACGACACCGGGAACGAGGTTGACGTTAGAAGTGTTCGGGCGTGGCGATCCGCACGGGTACACGGTCAAGAAACCAGCAGCGCTGCTGTTCGTCGCCGTCACGTTGATGTACACGGCTTTGGCGTCGGCTGGGACCTGAGCGGCGCCCGTTCCGGTGACGTGGACGGTGATGGTCGAGCCGTCCGCCGGCTTGGCGCCGGCGAAGCCCACTTGACCACCGGGCTCGGTTGTTCGGGTCTCGAGCAACCGCTGAGGCTGCGTGGAAACGTACGCAGCCGCCGCCGGGTGGTAGCCGGCCAGATCAGCAACGAGGTCGGTGGCAACGTTGGTGAAGAGACACACAGTGCCGTCTGCTGCGATGGGTGCTGCGACGAGGTTCGCCGTGATCAGCCCGACGACCGGGTTGAGGCTCGAGGCCAACGGTCGCGTGGCATTACACGGGTACGCCGTGACGAAGCCGTCGCTGGCAGTGTTGACCGCAGTGACGTTGAGATACGCCGTCTTTGCGTCGTCCGGCACCAGCGAGCCTGCGAGCCCTGTGACCTTGACCCTGACGGTCTGGCCGGCAACTGGCTTGGCCCCGACGTATCCGATCTGCCCGGACGGCTCAGTCGAACGGGTCTCGAGGACTCGTTGTGGATTGAGCGCGATGTACTCGGGTGCCCGTGGCGAACGAGCGGCGCCTCCGTTGACATTGCCGATGTTCGGCAGGGCCAGATACGGGAATGTGTTCGAGAAGGCGTGATCGTTGCGGTCGACCGAGTCAACCGTGGCCAGACCAGCGACGAGACTGCCCGTCACGGTGGCGCCGGCTACGGCCTGGACCGAGATGTCGAGGACGTCATCCGCGAGACGACGCCCGTTTGGAAAGCCCTGCACGTCGCCGGCAAGAACACCGTACGACTTGGGGGCCGCGGTTGGCGCGATCGACGTGTTCAGTCGCAGCATCTCAGCGGGCGTAGCGGCGGCGCCGCCACGAGACGTAGAGGCGTCGAGGTTGAGATCCGGCGAGTTCAGGTCGACGGGCAGCACCGTGGCGGGATCACCAGTGCGGCCAGCATTGGCCCTGCTGATGCCTTGCAGGAAGATCTCGAAGAGATCGTTGCGCGGTGACGGCGGAACATTGACTCCGTAGATGCTGTGCAACAGTCCGGCAAGGATGGGGGTTTCGACCTTGTCGACGACTGGCGGGAGGGTGTGATCGACGTCCGGTGAAATCGAGTTGAAGGCATCCTTCAAAGAAATCGGAATCACGACCTCGTTGACCAGCGGATTGCCGAGGCGCGACACCTGCACGAATGTGTGGGTAGGTGTCTCGCGCTCCGTCGTGCTCCAGATGCCGATGACCGGGTTGCGCGTGGCGTTCCCGTTGATCGCCAGGGCCGACTTCGGGACCTGGAGGGCAATCGAGTTGACGTTGTACCCGGCCAGCGTGTCGGTGCCGAGTTCTGAGGCGTTGCCGCCGTACAGGAGGTCGAACACTCTGAGGTCGAGGAAGAACGGATCATCAGCCTGACCGACGAAGTTCTTGCCGCCCCCTGGGAGCGTGTAGATGGCCTGGTCGCGCAACGGTGTGTAATCAGGCATTGAAGCCGCACCCGCGATGGAGGGGGCTGCGATGACGTCGTGGAGCAACGTGGTCGTCACGTTGGTGCTGTTGGTCACGGTGAGGTCATAGGTCTGGTACTGGTTGAGGTCAGGGTCGGTGAGCGACGTGACTTGCCCGGTGTTCGTGAGGAACTGGCCGCTTGCATCGCGGTAGTGAGTCGTGAAGACCCACGTGTACGTGAGATCGGCAACGGCGTCGCCGTTGTTGTCGATCTTGATGTTGTACTTGGTGTGGTCTGCCCACGGATAGAAGTTGGGCCCGCCGTTGGGCTCTTCGAAGGGGATCCAGTTGGAGATGAGCGTGACGCTGTTGGCGTCATCGGGGCTCACGAACGCGTACACGTCGGTGTTGTCGGCGCGCGGATCGCCGGCGATCAACGGAGCTTCGCGGTGGCTGGACGCCGTGACGGCCCCAGGGCCGCCTTCGTTGATGAACACGCCGGAGAGCA
>JANMQX010000360.1:0-8262 GCA_031370745.1 Ilumatobacteraceae bacterium | reverse complement strand
CCGTCGACGGCGAGATCTTTCACACGTATTCGGTCTACGCCCGAGGCACAGAGTGGCTCGGAGGGTCGTACGCGTTCCTCGACCTCACCGCGCTCGGCCGACAGGAGGACTGGGAAGAACCGAAGGGCCGCAGCGACAACGTGCGCGCCGCGGTGCCCGACTTCTCATCGTGAGACCGCGTCGACCAACGAATCGATCATCCGGCGGGTGATCCCATCGGCGAGGAACTCGCCGATGCGGGCCGCGTTGTGGTGCCTATCGGCCAGGCGCGACGGCGCGAGCCATCGGGTGCACGAGATCTCACCGATGTGGGCGATCTGAGCGATGACCATCGAGAAGTTGCTGGGCCGGTCGATTCGACCCGGCCCACCAGCGTCGACGTAGGCGTCGTACAACGCCCGTGTTCGCTGCGACGTGTGGCCGCCGAACTCGAACAGCACCAGACCCAATTCCTGGCTGGGGTCCGCGAGACCGCTGTTCTCCCAATCGATGACGCACACGGCGCCCGACGGCGTGCGGAGAACATTGTCGGCAAACAGGTCGCGATGACACGTCTGAACATTCGACGGCCATTCCAGCAGCTCCTCTAACGCGACAAGCTCGTCACGTTGTTGAGCCAGCTTCTCCGCGAATTCTGCGTTGGCCGCAACGAGCTCGCCGATCAGCTCGTCCCACCGTTCGGCGCCCACCGGGTCGGTGTACCACGGGTCGACCGGGTTGGTGCCCAGGTAGTGAATGCGGTGGATCGCCGCCACGATTCGACCCACCGTTGCCGGGTCGAGCAGTGCATTGCGCGGCTCGAGATCGACCCATTGATAGACACGAATCGTCGCCGAGTCGAGCTCGGCCAAGACCTCGCCCGAGGGCGCGCGCACCACCTTCGGCATCGAGACTCCGCTCGCGAACACCTCGTCCTGGTACGCGGCGTCGTCGTTTGCTTCGGGCGTCGAAGGTCGTTGGAACGGCTCCTTGATGGCCCACGCTCCGAGCGACGTCGTCAGCCGCCACACCTGCCCGACTTCGCCTCGCGCCACTGGGCCTGACAGCAGGGCGTCGCCACCGAGCCCATACAGATCGGCGATGCGTGCGGCGTCGGCTGCCTCGAGCATCGCAGGTCCGAATCAGCTCTGGGAAGGCAAGTCCGGGCCCACCCAGTGCTCGGCGAGCAGCTCGAGGCTGCGCACTCGGGCCGAGAGATCGTAGGCAACAGAGGTGACCATCAGTTCGTTCGCCGCCGTGCGCGCGACGAGCTCCTCGAGCTCTCTGATGACAGTCGAGATCTCGCCGACGATGCGGCTGCTGGGCAGGCTGTTGGCGTGTTCGAGGTCTGGATGCACTGCGGCATCCTGTGGAGACGGCAGTCTGATGAAACGACCCGTCCGGCGACCGAGAGCCGTAAGTCGCCCGGGAGCAGAATGCCAATCGGCGTCCTCTTTCGAATCGGCAGCGAGCACGTTGGCCGTCACGATCATGTATGGCTCATCGAGCACCACCGACGGTTGGAACGCGAGGTGGTACAACTCGGTGGCTTGCATCGTGCCGCCGGTGTCGAAGTGATGGGCGAAGGCAAATGGCAATCCCAGATGGCCAGAAAGCTGGGCGCTGTAGCCGCTGGAGCCGAGCAGGAAGATCTGCGGGGAGGTCGTTGCCGCCGGCGTTGCCTTGAACTGCTCCCACAGTCCTGTCGTGGTGCGCGGATCGCCGAGCAACCCCATGAGATCGAGAAAATCGCGAGGGAAGTCATCTTCCGTCTCGGATTGGTACGAGCGTCGCAGAACCGCAGCGGTGCGCTGGTCGGTGCCGGGGGCTCGCCCGATGCCGACGTCTATGCGCCCCGGATACAAACCCTCGAGCATGGCGAACTGTTCGGCGATCACGAGCGGCGCATGGTTGGGAAGCATCACCCCGCCCGACCCGACCCGGATGTTGGATGTGTGCGCAGCGAGGTGAGCGATGAACACCGCGGGGGAGGTGCAGGCAACGCTCGGCATGTTGTGGTGCTCGGCGACCCAGAAGCGGGCGTAGCCGAGATCATCGGCCCGCCTGGCCAGAGCTGCGGTGGCCTGCAGCGCGGCGGAGCTGGTCTGTCCGTCGTTGAGCACCGAGAGGTCGAGGACAGACCGGCGAACAGGCGCGAGAGGTGTGGGCACGAGTGTCAGGGCTCGACCCGGTGGGTGCAGCCCGACTCCAGCGCCGCGACCAACGTCGCCAACGTGCCACGAAGGCTGGTTCGCGTTGCCGGGGACAGTTCGTCGAACAGACGGCTGATCTCGGCCAGTCGCGGCACGAGTGACCTGTCGGCAGCCGCCAAGCCGTCGTCGGTCAGCTCCAACAGGGTCGCCCTTCGATCGGTCGGATGCGCCACCCTGCGCAACAGGCCCTCCCCTTCGAGCGAATCGGCAACCGCGGTCATGTTGCGGGCGCTGAGCCCGAGGGCGTCGGCCAGGGACTTCATCTTGGCCGGGCCCTGGCAGTGCAGCGCCTCGAGCACGCGCAGCCGTGGATATGTGAACCCTCCCTCCGGGCAGGCATCGAGCCACTTCAGGAACAACCGTGAGAAACGAGCCGAGAGCTCGAGCAGCTCGCGGTGAGAAATGTCGGCAGAGGAGTCGCGATCGGAATCCGCGGTGGCGTCGCCCGCAGTGGTGCCCGTGGCGACGTCGATGATCATGCGATCACGATACCGGATCAGCGAACATCAGAGATTGTGTAGCAAGTGATAGTTACGGATGGTACTATCACGAAGATCCGCTTACTAGGAGGAACATCATGTCCACAAGCACAACCACGCTTCCCCTCGCCACCGGCACCTGGGCGTTCGACCCGAACCATTCCAGCGTGACGTTCAAGGTCCGCCATCTCGGGCTCACCAACGTGCGCGGCCGCTTCAATGGCGTCGATGCATGGCTCGAAGTCGGCGAGGATCTGGCCAGCACACGTTTCGGGGCGACCATCGACATCGCCACCATCGACACCAACCAGGCCGACCGCGACGCGCACCTGCTGTCGACCGACTTCTTCTCCGCCGAGCAGCACCCGACGATGACCTTCGCATCTACTGCTATCCGCGACCTCGGCAGCGAAGAGTACGAAGCCGACGGCGACCTGACGCTCAACGGCATCACCAAGCCCGTCACCTTGTCCGTCGAATTCACGGGTGCCACGACGCATCCCGGCGACGGCAAACTGCACAGCGGATTCATCGCCTCCGCGCAGGTTCTGCGCGGCGACTTCGGCATCGACTTCAACATGCCGTTGGGCGTCGACAAGTTCGCACTCGGCAAGAAGATCGACGTCGAGATCGATGTCCAGTTCACCGAGCCGCAGGCCTGACGCCCGCACCTACGACTGCTCTGGCACCGGCTTCTTGGCTTGATCGCCAGGCAGGTTCGTCGGCTTGTCGATGAACTCGCCCGGGCTGGCGTCGTCGTCGGAGGGTTGCGGAGGCGAATCCTCGCCGCGCTGTTTGGTCATGTGTGGTCGTTACCCAGCCACTGACGTGGACAAACGGGTTTGTCCGATCCTCGGAACGGGTACGGACAGGCATGACACAAGTCCTGATCGCGGTCGATGATTCCGAATCCTCTATCAAGACCGCGCGCACGGCGTACGCCCTGTTCGGCGACACGGCGACGTACACCGTCGTCAACGTCGCCGACCAGTCGCCGATGATCTGGGGCGGCGACGCCCTGGTATGGGGAATCGGCTATCCGATCGTGATGGCCCCGTCCGGAGCTGTCGAAGTGGAACACGCCCGAAAGACTCCGAGTTCGGACTCAGCCGCGGCCGAGGTCGACAGCACACCCATCGACGCGGCTATCGAGGTTGCCCGGGGTGTGGCCAGCGAGGCCGCGATACCGAACGCACAGGTCGTCGGCGAGGTCGGGGACCCTGCTACGGCAATCATCACGGCCGCTCACCACCACCAAGCTGACGTGATCGTCATCGGTTCGCACGATCGCAGTTGGTTCAGCAAGTTGCTCTCACCGTCCGTGGCCGGCGCTGTCGTTCGCGACGCCGACGTTCCGGTGCTCATTGCCCGGTAGAAATTCAAACGCGAAGTTCATGGTGTGAGTGAGTTCTCACTCATGTAAAATTGCCACATGTCCCGTTCGACCTTGAAACGGCCTCAGATCGGTCCAGACATCTCGCGGAAGCATCGCGCCGCTCCGTTACCACCGTCGGAGAGACGCGCTGCCATCATTGCCGCAACCCTCCCACTCCTG
The DNA here is from genome assembly GCA_031370745.1 of Ilumatobacteraceae bacterium. GTDB lineage: Bacteria > Actinomycetota > Acidimicrobiia > Acidimicrobiales > Ilumatobacteraceae > JAENVT01. The sequence continues at coordinate 4,036 of JANMQX010000360.1, read as the reverse complement.
CTCGAACATGGTCCCGCGGTGACGACCCGCCAGATCGCCGAGGCCGCCGGGATTGCGGAGGGCACGATCTTCCGAGTCTTCCCCGACATCGAAACGCTCGTTCAAGCAACGGTCGACGCCGCCTACGACCCCGCCCAGGTCGCTACGGAGCTTGCCGCAATCAGCACCAGTGCGTCGTTCGAACGTCGGCTCGCCGAAGCGGTGCGCATCCTGCAGAACAGGCTGACGAACGTCTGGCAGTTGACGTCGATCGGCGGCCTGCCGAGACCCGCCGCGCATGGCTCGGCCCGCGCCGCCAAGATCGATCGGCCCGATGTTGCTGCGCTGATTGCGTTGCTCGAGCCCTACCGCAGCCGCCTCCGTCGTAGCCCCACTGCGGCCGCCCAGGTGTTGCGCGGCCTCACCCTGGCAGGTACACACCCGGCACTGACGGCCGACGGCAGACCAATGGCCCCCGAGGAGATCGTGTCTCTGTTGCTCGACGGCTTGCGTAACCGCACACGGCAACCGGTGCCCGCCTGATGCTGATCCGGCTACTCCGCACCTACCTGCGCCGCTACAAGCCGCAACTCATCATCGTCCTGGTGCTCCAGGCCGCGCAGACGATCGCCGCGCTGTACCTGCCCAGTCTCAACGCCGACATCATCGACAAGGGAGTGGCACGCGGCGACACGGGTTACATCTGGTCGACCGGTGGCGTGATGCTGCTGATCACCATGGTGCAGGTCACGTGCGCGGCCTCGGCGGTGTACTTCGGCGCCAAGGCGGCAATGGGATTCGGCCGCGACGTGCGCAGCGGCATCTTTCATCAAGTATCGGATTTCTCTGCCCGCGAGATGGCACAGTTCGGTGCGCCCTCGTTGATCACACGCATCACCAACGACGTGCAACAGGTGCAGATGCTCGTGCTCATGACGTGCACGCTTCTGGTTGCCGCGCCCATCACCGCGATCGGTGGCGTGATCATGGCGATCCGCGAAGATGGCGGGCTGTCGTGGATCCTGACTGTCAGCATCCCGGTGCTCGTGATCTGCATCCTCACCGTGGTGTCGCGGATGGTGCCACAGTTCCGGAAGATGCAAGAGCGCATCGACACCGTCAACCGAGTGTTGCGCGAGCAGATCACCGGCATCCGCGTCGTTCGTGCATTCGTTCGCGAACCCGCCGAAGCACGGCGGTTCGGCGACGTCAACATCGACCTCACCAACACCGCGTTGCGGGCCGGACGGTTGCAGGCGTTCTTCTTCCCGATCGTCATCTTGGTGCTCAACTCCTCCAGCGTTGCTGTGCTGTGGTTCGGCTCCGGTCGCATCGACAAGGGACAGATGCAGATCGGCGCGCTGATCGCGTTCCTGAGCTACCTGGCTCAGATCATCATGGCCGTGATGATGGCCACGTTCATGGTCATCCTCGTCCCCCGAGCCGCAGTATGTGCAGAGCGCATCGTCGCGGTCCTCGATACGCCGTCGTCGGTCGTGCGAGCCGAGGCGCCCATCACGCATGTCGACACCGCAGGCCGGCTCGAGCTGCTCGACGTCGGGTTCCACTATCCGGGCGCCGAAGCCCCCGTCCTGTGCAACGTGTCTCTGCGCGCCGAAACCGGCCAGGTGACGGCCATCATCGGCAGCACCGGCTCCGGCAAGACCACGCTGCTGAGCCTGATCCCGCGCTTGTTCGATGCAACTTCCGGCGCCGTGCGGGTCGACGGTGTCGATGTCCGCGATCTCGACCCCGACACGTTGTGGGGCCGGATCGGACTGGTTCCGCAGAAGCCGTACTTGTTCTCAGGAACCGTGGCCAGCACCCTGCGGTTCGCTGATCCGGATGCCACCGACGAGCAACTGTGGGCCGCGCTCGAGATCGCCCAGGCCACCGACTTCGTCAGGGCGATGCCCGGCGGACTAGGGGCGCCGATCGCCCAGGGTGGATCCAACGTGTCAGGTGGTCAACGTCAACGTCTGGCAATCGCCCGCGCCCTGGTTCGTCGGCCGGAGATCTATCTGTTCGACGACTCGTTCTCGGCACTCGACCTGGCGACCGACGCGCGACTGCGGGCCGCGCTGACGCCGTTCACCGCAGACGCAACGGTCATCATCGTGGCCCAGCGCGTGTCGACAATCATTCACGCCGATCAGATCATGGTGCTCGAAGATGGTGAGTCGGTCGGCCTCGGCACACATGCCGAACTGCTCGAGACCTGCCCGACGTATCGCGAGATCGTCGAGTCGCAGCTGACCGCCGAGGAGGCCGCGTGACCACTCATGCGGATCCGCGGGCCGACCAGGATCCCGACGACGATGCGGTGGTCAGGCCGCCCGATGCTCGACCATCAGCAAGTCCCGGGCCGATGCGCGCTATCGGCATGCCGGCGGAGAAGTCAAAGGACTTCGGCGGTTCGACAAAACGGTTACTCGAGCGAATGCGCGTCGAGAGGGCCCGGGGCATCGCGGTCTTGTGCTTCGCGCTCCTCAGCGTGACGTTGACCGTGCTGGGTCCCAAGATCCTCGGCCATGGGACCGACCTCATCTTCAACGCGATTCGCAGGCACCAGCGCATCGACTTTCCGGCACTGCGCGGCGTTCTGTTGACCGTTCTTGGTCTCTACGTGTGCGCCGCCGGGTTGTCGTACCTGCAGTCGTACACGCTGGCCGGTGTGGTGCAACGAACCGTCTATCGCCTGCGTTCCGATGTCGAAGACAAGATCAGCCGGTTGCCGTTGAGCTATGTGGACGGCCAGCCCCGCGGCGACCTGCTGAGCCGGGTGACCAACGACATCGACAACATCTCCCAGAGCCTGCAGCAGACACTCAGCCAGCTCTTGACATCCGTGCTCTCGTTGGTCGGCGTTCTCGTGATGATGTTTGTCATCTCGCCGATCCTGGCTCTCGTCGCGGCCATCACGATCCCGGCCTCGTTGTTCATCATCCGTTTCGTGACGGCGCGATCGAAGCGGCGCTTCGTCGCTCAATGGCGCCATACAGGCGCTCTCAACGCACAGATCGAAGAGGCGTTCACGGGTCACGCTCTCGTCAAGGTGTTCGGGCGTCAGCACGACGTCGAGGAGCGGTTCAGCAACAAGAACGAAGAGCTCTACGGCGCCAGCTTCGGTGCCCAGTTCATCTCCGGAATCATTCAGCCGGCGATGATGTTCCTCGGCAACCTCAACTACGTCGCCATCGCTGTGATCGGCGGTCTGCGAGTCTCATCAGGGGCCATGAGCCTCGGCGATGTGCAGGCGTTCATCCAGTATTCTCGGCAGTTCACCCAGCCAATGACGCAACTGGCATCGATGGCCAACGTGTTGCAGTCGGGTGTCGCCTCGGCCGAGCGAGTGTTCGAGCTGCTCGACGCCGCCGAACAGAGCGCCGACCCCATGGACCCTGTGCGCGATCTCGACCCCCGAGGCCGCGTCGAGTTCGAGCACGTGGCGTTCTCCTACGACCCGAAGAATCCATTGATCTCCGATCTGTCGTTCGTTGCCGAGCCCGGGCAAACCATCGCGATCGTCGGGCCGACCGGTGCGGGCAAGACGACGCTGGTCAATCTGATCATGCGCTTCTACGAGATCGACGGCGGCCGCATCACACTCGACGGCATCAACACTGGCGATATGACGCGTCACGATCTGCGGGCCAACGTCGGAATGGTGCTGCAGGACACCTGGCTGTTCAGCGGAACGATCCGCGACAACATCCGATACGGCAACCTCGACTCCACCGAGGAGCAGTTCCAGGAGGCGGCCCGCGCCACGTACGTCGATCGGTTCGTGCACTCGCTGCCCGATGGCTACGACACCTTGATCGACGACGAAGGCGGCACCGTCAGCGCCGGGGAGAAGCAGTTGCTCACCATCGCCAGAGCGTTCCTGGCCGACCCGTCCATCCTGATCCTCGACGAAGCCACCAGCTCTGTCGACACCCGTACCGAAGTCCTCATCCAGAAAGCAATGGCCGCGCTGCGTTCGCAACGAACAAGCTTCGTCATTGCTCACCGGTTGTCGACCATTCGCGATGCGGATCTCATCCTGGTCATGGAG
>JANMQX010000358.1:0-11780 GCA_031370745.1 Ilumatobacteraceae bacterium | reverse complement strand
GGGTTCGACTGTTCGACGATTTCTGCGAACGTGCGGTCGTATCCGAGCCGCTCGAGGCTGGTGCGAATCGATGGATCGAACAGGCCGTGCGTTTCGTTGTGCATTCGCCGGGACCACTGGAGTGCAGCAACGAGATCGTCGCTGCACTCCAGCCAGCCACGCCGCCATTGCTGGAGACGGTTGAGTTCGCTATTCGGAAGAAAGCGACTCCACGTCTGCTCGAGCTGTCGTAACCGAGAAAAACCGAGGGAGATGAGATCGGCCGGCCCGTCGACGAGAATCTCCCCGGACGATCCCATCAACCGGGCTGCGGAACGATGCCACGTTCGTTCTTCGACCACGCTCGTTCTTAGCATCCACTTCCCTGGCACGGCGGAGGGGCCGGGGCGGGGGCTGGGGCCGGTGCGGGGGCTGGCGCGGGGGCGGGGGCAGGTGCAGGGGCCGGGGCCGGGGCCGGGGCAGGGGCCGGGGCAGGGGCAGGGGCAGGGGCCGGGGCAGGTGCAGGTGCAGGGGCTGGTGCGGGATCGGGGGCCGGAGCAGGGGCTGGGGCCGGTGCCGGGGCCGGGGCTGGTGCGGCTGATGTTCCACCGCCGCTCGGTGCTGGCGACGGGGCACCTGCGGCGGCAACCCCGGCTGCAGGTGCTGCCCCGGCAATGGTGGGCGGCGCGGCGATCGTCGTCGTGGAAGCAAGTGGGTCGACCGCGCCCGGATCTACGACACCAACCACAGTGGTCGTTGCAGCGGCGCCAGTCGGCTGTGCCACCGTGGTCGGCGGTGCGATCGGGTTGCCGAACTCATCGACGTACACCACGCGGTGGATCGTCTCCAGCTCCGTTGTCGGTGTGGCCGCGTCGGCCTGCTTTGACTCGAGTTCGCGCGCATCGGCTGTAGCGAGCGAGGCGATCGTCGCCAGGAAGCCAGAGGTGGCCAGCCCGGTGGCGAGGATTCGGCCAGCGGCCGCCACGTGCCGGCGTCTGCTGCCGAACAGGCGGACGCTGGTATGGCGATCGACGACCGACACAACAGCGGTCGCCGCTTGCTCGATGACGATCGGTGCTGGTGCGCCCGGTACGCCCGTGGGTGGGCTCCATGACGTAGCAGCGGCCGGCCCGACCGTTGGCGTTGCGGCTGCGGCTGGAGCCGTTGCTGCGGCACCGTGATTTCGCTGACCGAGTTTGGCGAGTCTCGCGGCTTGTTGCTCTGTCATCGCGGTCGGGGCGGCGAGCGCGGGAGCAGCGGAGACCGGCGGGCCGCCAGCAGGCATCGCCGGCACGAGTGTCGGCGGCGGTAGCGGCACGATGTGAGGCGTCGGTGCAACGAGCGCCGACGGTGCTGGGCGGGGAGGTGCCGGTGCGGCCGCAACCGTGGGCGACGAGACGCCGGGGTTGCGCATGTTGAGCCTGGCGAGCCGAGCACGTTGCTCTTCGGTGAGCTCAGTCGTCATTGCAATTCCACGTGCCGTTTCTGAACTGCGGGTTGTCGCATCCGTCGGGGATCGGTGGCCGCCCGGCAGACGTTGTCGGTGCGGCAACAGCAGGAGCCGGCGCGGGCAGACTGGCTGCCGGTGGTTCCGGCGCGTCAGCTGCCTCAGCTGGTTGGGGTTCCGCCACGACCGGGGCACGCACCGCGACCGGGGCGGCCATCAGTGGCCCGGCAACCGTGGCCTCTGGTGCATCGATGTGAGTTGTCGGCGCCGCAGCAGCGTCGCCGGTGGCCGGTGTCGACGTGACAAGCGGTCGTGAGATTGCAGCAGGAGGGGAAACCGCCGCTGTTGCGAGTGGATCAAGTGGGGCAATGGCCGCGTCGCCTGCCGCCACAATGGTGGTCGAGGAATGGATGACGACGTAGTCGTCGACAACCTCGACCTGTTTGCCTGCGGCCGGTTTCGGGGCCGCGCTGACGAACAGGCCGCCGCCTGCTGCTGCGATTGCCACGCATCCGATTCCAAATGTTGCTGTGGCAGAGACTATGTATGTGACTGCGAGACGGCGCTCCACACGATCACCCTTCTGTCATCATTTCGTAATGACACGTCTTAGGTCACCAAGAGGTTTGGGCCTAGATCATGTTTGTTTCATCGGCAATCGCTCCGCCCACCTTGCAGCAAGTTCTCCTCAAGAAACGCTGCCTGCGGCCTGGAGTGGGCAACGACACGAATGCGGGATCACGGGGCACGTTCAACGCGACATGAGACAAGGCTTACGCCGCGCGACGAAGAGTCACGTCCTCGCTACGTGCTGTGGCAGATGTATGGTTAGAGGCCGGTGATGGTGATCGCCGCCGTCGGGCACATCTCGGCGGCGGACATCACGCTGTCGCGCAATTCCTCGTCGGGCTCCTCCTGGAGGATGTACAAATACCCGTCGGCGCGCACCTCGAACACCTCTGGGCACACCTGCATGCAGGCTCCCGTGGAAGCGCAGACGTCGAAATCAACAATGACCTTCATCGATGTTGCTCCGTTTCAGGCCTTGGCTTGGCGATAGCCGTCGGCGATCGCGTCTTCTGCGTTGGCGTAGCACCGCTCGGCAACGGTGCGGGCGTAGAACCGTCCACCTGGCACGTGGAAGATTCCTGAATTGTCATTGGCTTTCAACGGATACCCGTCGGGACACTCGCCCTCGACTGGTGGTACCCACCGTGCCGCCGCAGCCGACGCAACCACTTCGGCGGCCGCAGTTCGCGGCTCGGGTGCCAACGGGGGCCAGTCGGGTGCAGTCACGGCCTGTGCTTGGCGCTGGCTCCACATCCGGTAGCCGGCGAAACCTCCACCAGCCAACACACCAATCCACACAAGTCGCCGAAGCCAACGCATCATGGGCGCTGACCTTACAACCGATGCCGTTCGTAAGCGTTCAATACCGCTCGCAGCGAAGCAGTGCTGATGTTCGGGTCGACCCCGACTCCCCAGAGCACGTTGCCTTCCGGCTCCGAGGTTTCGACGTAGGCGACTGCGTTGGCCTCGGAGCCCTGGCCGATTGCGTGCTCGGCGTAGTCGAGCACGTTGAGTTCGGCCCCGATGCCACCGGCGAGTGCATGAACGAATGCGTCGATTGGACCGTTGCCCTCGCCGACGACAGTCACTGGGGAACCGTCGACCACGAGTTGCGCGGTGATCGACGTGCGTCCGGTAAGCGAGTCGCTGTGGAGCTCGTGGGTGTTCAGCCGGAACCGCGGTTGATCCGGCAGATAGTTGCGTTGGAACGCTTCCCACATCACGACCGGGCTGATCTCGGTGCCCGAGTCCTCGGTGATGTGTTGGATGGTCTTGGAGAACTCGATCTGCAGGCGTCTCGGCAACTCGAAGCCGTGCTCCTCCTTCATCATGTATGCAACCCCACCCTTGCCGGATTGGGAATTGACACGAATGACGGCCTCGTACGAGCGGCCGACGTGCTTCGGGTCGATGGGAAGGTACGGAATGCCCCACTGGTCGTAGTCCTTCGGGAGCGCCTCGAAACCCTTCTTGATCGCGTCCTGATGACTCCCGCTGAATGAGGTGTAGACCAGATCGCCGGCATAGGGATGTCGCGGCGGTACCGGTAGGCGATTGCAGTACTCGGCGACCCGACGCAACGCGTCGATGTCGGTGATGTCGAGTTCGGGATCGACGCCGTTGCTGAACAAGTTCATCGCAAGGTTGACGATGTCGACGTTGCCAGTGCGCTCACCGTTGCCGAACAGCGTTCCCTCGACGCGATCGGCGCCGGCCATCACACCGAACTCAGCGGCAGCCACGCCGCAACCTCGGTCGTTGTGCGGGTGCAAGCTGATGACCACGGCGTCGCGATCGCGAATCGTGCGACCGAACCATTCGATCACGTCGCCATACACGTTGGGGCTGTAACACTCGACGGTGGCTGGCAGGTTGAGGATCACCGGCTTGTCGGGCGTTGGTTCGACCACGTCCATCACTGCTTCGCAGATCCGTACGGCGAACTCGGGCTCGGTGAGCGTGAAGCTTTCGGGAGAGTACTCGTACCGAATCGCAGTGCGGCCCATCGTCTGCTCGAGCTTGCGACACAGCTTGGCCGCATTGACAGCGATGTCGACGATGCCGTCCATGTCGAGACCGAAGACGACTTCGCGCTGCAACGGATTGGTTGAGTTGTAGAAGTGGACGATCGCGCGCGGCGCCCCCTGCAGGCACTCGTAGGTTCGCTCGATCAACTCGGGACGGCACTGCACCAGCACCTGGATCTCCACATCGTCGGGAATCAGATCCTCTTCGATCAACTGACGAACGAAGTCGAAATCGGGTTGGCTGGCCGACGGGAAACCGACCTCGATCTCCTTGAAGCCCATCTTGACGAGGGCATCGAACATGTGCCGCTTGCGCTGCGGGTCCATCGGGTCGATCAAGGCTTGATTGCCGTCGCGCAGGTCGACGCTGCACCACAACGGAGCCTTGTCGATGACGACGTTGGGCCACGTGCGATCGCGGAGAACGATCGGGATGTACGGCTTGTACTTGCTGAACTGCATTTTCTTCGGGTGTGCTGGTTGTGGTGGCATGGCTGGCTTTCTGGAAGAGACGCTCTGGATGGAGGAGACCGTGCTGGGACAAATGACAGGAGACTGCTGAAAAATGAAGAACCCCCCGGCCGTTGGGCGGGGGGTGGGGCAAACGCGAAGAACGCGGCGCTTGCCCTACATAAGAAGAAGGAGGTTGCGGGCGGCCGACATCACGATCAGTCTGCCCCCGATCGCCAACTTTGTCAACGCGTTACGAGACAAGGAAGTTGCTGAACTGCCATCGATCGGACAGATCCAGACTGTCGGTGTCGTTGGCGAAACCGGCAAACAGGTCGTTGCGCGTCTCCAACGGATCCCAGTCGGTGGCCGCAGAGTGCATCGTTCCCAGGTAGGGCGTGGCGACCTTCAGCACATCTCGCCAGGGAAGGTCGTCGGGCACGCACACCCCTTCGTTCGGATGTTCGATCATCCAAGTGACTGTGCCGATGATCGACCCTGCGACTTGCAACGTGGTCGCACTCTGCTGAGGCACGATCGCCCGAGCTTCGTCGATCGAGAGCAACGAACCTGTCCACCACGACACATACGGATGCCCCATCAGCAAGACGCCCAGTTCGTCGCGGCCACCCGTGATCTCGTCGTTGAGGATGCGCTGTCGTGATTGCATCTTCCAGTTCCGCATCCTCAATTCGAGCACGCTGGCGATTGCCGCATCGGTTGGGCAGTAGGCATAGTGAACCGTTGGTCGGTAGACCGGATTGCCGTCATCACCCCACACGGACAGGTGATCGCTGATCGTCAGCGCCTCGCCGTGGCGAATGACCATGCCGCGGATCTCGCCGGAGGGCACCCACGAACGCACCCACGTCTCCATGCCCGGGCGGCCGATGCAGATCTGGTTGCACGGGCCGTAGCCGTGATGAACGTAGCCGTTGGGCGGGAGCCGCTTCTCGTGAGTGCCCCAGCCGAGTTCCGCCGGCGCGATCCCCTCCTCGAAAAAACCATCGCCGGACCACGTGTTGACGAACTCGTCGACCGCTTTCGGAACGTCGGTGATCTGGGTGTCACGTTCGGAGATGTGGATCACCTTCGTTCCGGTCAGCATCGCCAACGTGGCGTAGTTCTCGTCGGCGAGTGCCTGCTCGAGCCCTGTCGCGCTCGTGGCCAATCCGTCAACCAGCGTCCGCGCCGCGATCTCGGTGAGAGCCTGCTTGGTGAAGTGACTGACGAGACCCGGATTTGCGCCATGCTCGAGCACAGCGGTAGCGCCGTTGTTGTCGCCCCATCTGGCGATCATCCGGCGGATGTCCATGTGCCGCACGTACAGGGTGCGGCCGAGCGGATGCGTCGCCGCCAGGTCGTCGTATGGGTCCCAGACCTCGACGCTGGTGTTCAGGTAGCGCACGCCGTGATCGCGGCACCACTGAAGAATCGTCGGGTTGTCGATGTTCCAGGCCAGATCGAGCAACAAATCGCCCGCGCTGACTCGCGCCGAAAGAAAGTCGTCGATGTTCTCGGGCGTCACCCGATCCCGCTGGAACGTCACGCCGAGCGCGATCGAGTCGGCGATACGGGCGCGGTTGTCGAGCATGTCGACGATCGTGATGCGCTGCGGATCGATCCCGAGATCGCGGATCAGCAGCGGCAACGTGCACTGGGCGACCGAACCACAGCCCAGCACCAACACGCGCCCGGGGCGCATGGTTATTCGGCGTACTCCGGGGTCAGCGCGGCGAGCTCGTGATCGAGCGTCGCTGCTTCAGCAGACACGAGCAGAGATTGCCACTCGTATGCGATTCCCTTGCGGCCGGACGTCGTTGTCCCGTCGAATGCTTCCATGACGTGCGCCTCCTCGAGGACGTTTGTGGTGAGATCGTTTCCTTTCTGGCCGGGCTGTCCGGACAGGCTGACGGACGATAACGGCGTCGAACGCGGACAACTACTATTTGATCGATCAGGCGGTTTTCCTGTCGAGTGAGTCAGCGCAACTGACTTGGTGTGCAGTGGAATTCGAGCGCCCGTTTCCTCGAGCGCTCAATGCAGATTTGCAGTGCTGGGTCGCCGTGAAAGCCGATCGCGACGCTCATCAAGGTGGGCTCGGTGCAGCGATGCTAGAAGCTCACCACCCGGTCCGTGTGCTCGATGAGGTGGGCGACGTCGGGCGGCGTCGCCCAGATACCGCCGATCGCTGCGAGGTCCTCGTCGGTTGCCCCACGGGCAACTGCGCAACCCTTTCAAACGTGTATCGGGATGGAGCGTTCGAGTGCTTTGGCGACGAGGTCGCGCAGCGGTGGCACACCAACCCCTTCGAGTTTCTGACGGGCATCGAGCTTCAAGAGCTCGGCGGCATCGCCTGCGAGGACGATTCGTGCCGTTTGTCCCGCCTCAACGGAGCCGTTCACTGCGAGGTGCCAGGGAATCGAGGCGCGTGTGGGGTCAGCGGTTCCGCATGACGAGATGTAAAGAATCTCCATCTCGTCAGAGTAGTTCGCGTCGTATCTCGCGAAATGCCGGAAGGGCTCCACGCATCACCGTCCACCAGCGGAAGCTGATCAGTTGACCTGTTTGACGTGGCCGTCCCAGTACGGTTCGCGCAGCTTGAACTTCTGCAGCTTGCCTGTCGCCGTCCGCGCCAACGCCTCGCGGAACTCGATGACCTTCGGACACTTGTAACCGGCCAACTTGGTCTTGGTGTAGGCGATCAGGTCCGGTTCCGTCAGCGTCGACCCTGGGCTTGTCACCACCAGCGCCATCACCATCTCACCCCACTTCGCGTCGGGCACACCGATCACCGCGACTTCTGCGACATCGGGATGGCTGAAGATCGCGTCCTCCACCTCGATCGAGCTGACGTTCTCGCCACCGGAAATGATCACGTCCTTCTTGCGATCGCTGATGGTGAGGTAGTTGTCGTCGTCGAGGAGGCCGCCGTCACCCGTGCGGAACCACGGCGTTCCGTGCGTGTCGTCATCGGCAGCGCGGATCGCATCCGCCGTTGCGTCGGGCTGGTTCCAGTACCCGGCCATGATGTGGTTGCCACGCGCCAGCACCTCGCCGTCGGGAGAGATTCGCACTTCGACACCCAGTGCGGGTGCGCCGGCCCGGCTGAGCTTGGCCGCTCTGTCGCCCGCCGACAGGTCGTCGAACTCTGTTCGTCGACGGTTCATAGTCAGCAGCGGTGTTGTTTCGGTGAGGCCGTAGATCTGGATGAACTCCCAACCCAGTTCAGTCTCGATCCGTTCGATGGTGCGCGTAGGAGGTGGTGCGCCGGCGATGACCATTCGCACCGTTCCGTTGCCGGGGATCGGCCCGTCCCAGGTCGCTGCGGCATCGAGGATCGCGTTGGCGACAGCGGGGGCGCCGCACATGACGGTCACGCCGTGCTGCTCGATCCGGCGCAAGATTTCAGCACCGTCGATCTTGCGGATGATGACGTGCTTGCCGCCCATTCCGGTGATCGCGTAGAGCACTCCCCAGCCGTTGCAGTGGAATTGCGGAAGGGTGTGCAGATAGACGTCGCGGTCGTTGATGCCGAGTTGCCAGCCGAAGGTCGTGGCGTTCAACCAGATGTTGCGATGGGTCAGCTGCACGCCCTTGGGCCGGGCCGTGGTGCCGCTGGTGTAGTTGATCGTTGCGGTGGCGTCCTCGTCGTATGCCCACGGCTGCGGCTCGACATGGTCGGTCGGTGCGTCGTGCTGGGCACCGATCACGTACCGATGTTCACAGGCCACGTCGGCCAGAGCTTCGTCGAGCTCCGGATCGACCATCAGGATGCGTGCGCCGGAGTGTTCGACGATGTACTTCACTTCCTCGGCGACCAGGCGGAAGTTGATCGGCACCAGCACGCGTCCGCTACCGCTGACCCCGAAGAGCGCGGTGAGCAGACGCGCCGAATTGTGGCTGACGATCGCGACGCGGTCGCCCACGCCAATGCCCATCCCGTCCAGCGCGGCGGCTTGGGCACGGGCGCGCCCGGCCATCTCGGCGTACGTGATGGTTCCCCACGATTCAGCGGGCTGCGTGGGCTCATCGACGATCGCCTGGCAATGTGGGTAGATCAGCTCGGCGCGGCGGAGATAGTCGTTGACCGTAAGTGCGACCTTCATGTTTGGGAATTGTTGCCGATCGTCACCGTGCTGAGCACATCCAAGTCGAGGTCGCGGCGGTACCCTCCATGCTCGACATGTCTGAATATTCCCGCCCACCTGGGGCACCGCGCCGTCGACGCCGCAAACCAACTCCAAATCCCCCCCGCAGCCCAGTCGAGTCTGCAACGATCACGATCGATCCCGACTCCTACATCCCAACGGCGTTCGTCGACATCGGCGTGCCGACCGAAGTCGACATGGGGCTTGCGGCTGCCGGGTTCACCGCTCCGTTCGCCATCCAGACGAAAGCGATCCCGGTGGCACTCACCGGTCGCGACGTGTGCGGCAGGGCCAAGACAGGCTCCGGCAAGACGCTCGCGTTCGGTGTGCCGATGCTGGCCCGGCTCTCCGGTGAAGCCGATGCCCGCCGTCCTCTTGCCATGGTGCTCGTGCCGACTCGAGAGCTCGCATTGCAGGTCGCCGAGGTGTTGGCGCCCGTTGCGGCCGGATGCAATCGCACGGTGCTGGCTGTGTACGGCGGGGCGTCGCGGCATCAACAGATCGAAGTCCTGAATCGCGGTGTCGACGTGATCGTTGCGACACCGCTTCGTTTGATCGACTTGTTGAAGGAGAACGAACTCGACCTCAACAAGGTCGAGATCGTGGTGCTCGACGAGGCCGATCGAATGGCCGACGACGGCTTCACGCCGCAGGTCGAATGGATTCTGCGCAAGGTCACTGGCAAGCACCAGACGATGTTGTTCTCGGCGACGCTCGACGGTGACGTCGGCCATCTGGTGCGTCGCTACATGACCGACCCGATCGAGGTAGCTATCGATTCGGCCACCGACACCGTCGGAACCATGCATCACCTCTTCCTGGCCGTTCATCACATGGACAAGGACAAGGTCGTGCAGGCGATCGCTTCGAGCATGGGCAAAACCTTGGTGTTCTGTCAGACGAAGCGGACGTGCGATCGTGTGGAGCGATCGTTGTTGGATCTCGGTGTGCAGGCAATGGCCATTCACGGTGACCTCGCCCAGGTCGCTCGCGAAAAGGCGATGCGTCGCTTTGCCGAAGGCGAACTGAGCGTGCTGGTGGCAACCGACGTAGCGGCTCGGGGCATCGACATCGACGACATCGGTGTGGTGATCCACTACGAGCCGGCTCCTGATGGCAAGGACTACTTGCACCGCAGTGGTCGCACCGCCCGCGCCGGCCGCGACGGTTGGGCTGTCACGATGGCTGAGTACAACCAACACACCCAGGTGCGCATCCTCCAACGCGCCTTGCGGCTCGAGGTCGCGCCACCGGTCGAGGTGTTCTCCAACAACTCGAAGCTTCGCAACCTGGCCGAGTTCGAGACCGGCTAACCGGCGAACGAGTCAGTGCAGCCACTCCGGGCGGTGTTGCTCGAAGGCGGTGATGTCGTCGACGTGCGTCAGCGTGATGCCGACGTCGTCGAGTCCGTTGAGGAATCGATGCTGCGTTTGCGGATCCATTGGGAAGGTGTGGGTGATTCCGGCTGCCGGTACCTCGACGTTGAGGCGTTCGACGTCGACGGTGATCTCGGTGGCAGGATCATCCTCGATCGCGGTCCAGATGGCCTCGACCGTGGACTCGGGCACGACGACAGGAACGAGTCCGTTCTTGGCGCAGTTGTTGCGGAATATGTCGCTGAAGCTCGGGGCGATGACCGCATCGAAGCCACCCTGCTGAATCGCCCACACCGCGTGCTCGCGTGACGACCCAACCCCGAAGCTGGGCCCGGCGACCAGGATCGAGGCACCGACGTAGCGTTCGTCGTTGAGCACGAAATTGCGATCGTCGCGCCACGTCGAGAACAGTCCCTTCTCGAACCCGGTCCGCTCGACGCGTTTCAACCACTCGGCGGGGATGATCTGGTCGGTGTCGACGTCGCTGCGGCGCAGCGGCACTCCACGACCCGAGATGACATGCACAGATTTCATTTCTGCTCCCCGAGATCTGCCGGAGTGGCGAAGTGGCCGGCGACGGCGGTGGCGGCAGCGACGGCTGGCGAGACGAGGTGGGTGCGCCCGCCCCTGCCCTGGCGGCCCTCGAAGTTGCGGTTGCTGGTGCTTGCCGATCGTTCGCCCTGCGCCAACTTGTCGGGGTTCATCGCCAGGCACATGCTGCAGCCCGGTTCACGCCAGTCCGCCCCGGCGGCGCGGAAGACGGCGTCGAGGCCTTCCGCCTCAGCTTGAGCCTTCACCGCATGGCTGCCCGGCACGATCATGACCCGCCGCGCCGTAACCGTTCGCCCGTCGAGCACGGTGGCCACGGCGCGTAGATCCTCGATGCGTCCGTTGGTGCAACTTCCGATGAAGACCGTGTCGACCGGTATATCGCGGATCCGCGTGCCTGCTTCCAGCCCCATGTACTCGAGTGATCGAGCAACAGTGTCGCGTGTTGTTGCATCTGCAAAATCACTGGGTGAGGGGACGCTGCCATCGATCGTTGTCACTTGTGCCGGGTTCGTGCCCCATGTGATGTGTGGCCGCAGAGTCGAGGCGTCGATGACGACCACCTTGTCGAACTCGGCGCCGTCGTCGGTGACAAGCGTGCGCCAATCGGCGACGGCTGCATCCCACGAATCGTCGATTGGCGAATGAGCGCGGCCTCGGAGGTAGTCGAACGTGGTGTCGTCGGGGGCGATCAGCCCGGCCTTGGCGCCGGCCTCGATCGACATGTTGCAGACCGTCATGCGACCCTCCATCGACAGCGATCGGATGGCCGAGCCGCGGTATTCGATGACGTGACCAATTCCACCACCGGTACCGATGGTGCCGATGATCGCCAGGATCACGTCCTTGGCCGTGACCTCCGCCGGGATCTGACCGTCGACCGTCACGCTCATCCACTTCGGTCGCATTTGCGGCAAGGTCTGTGTCGCCAGAACGTGCTCGACCTCGCTGGTGCCGATACCGAAGGCCAACGCCCCGAACGCGCCGTGGGTGGCCGTATGGCTGTCGCCGCAGACGACAGTCATCCCCGGCAAGGTGCGGCCCTGCTCGGGGGCGATGATGTGCACGATTCCCTGCCCCGGGTGGCCCATCGGGAAGTTGACGATGCCGAACTCCTTGGTGTTCTCGCGCAGCACCTCGACCTGGCGCGCCGAAATTGGATCGGCGATCGGCCGATCGATGTCGGCCGTCGGCACATTGTGATCCTCGGTTGCCACAGTGAGATTGGGTC
>JANMQX010000357.1:0-18816 GCA_031370745.1 Ilumatobacteraceae bacterium | reverse complement strand
GTTGCGCCGACGACGACGACCACGGTTGCGCCGACGACGACGACCACGGTTGCGCCGACGACCACGGTTGCGCCGACGACCACGGTTGCGCCGACCACGGTTGCGCCGACCACGGTTGCGCCGACCACGGTTGCGCCGACCACGGTTGCGCCGACCACGGTTCGGGTTGCCTCTGAGGCCCCAGTGCCGCCGACGACTACGACAACGGTTGCGCCTCGAGTCGTGTCAGAGGCCGTACCCGCTCAGCCGACTCTTCCGGTCACTGGAACTGACGCCGCGACGACGGCGATGATCGGGATGTTCATGCTCGGCGCCGGTCTCGCCCTCTGGGGGCTTTCCCGGCGAGCACGCCCGATCGAGAGCTGACGCCAGGTTTCGGCTCCCCTTCCTGCAGATGCACCTTGGAAGGGGAGCCGCTGCATCGGCACCGCGTTGAATGACCGCCGGGTCTCGCATTGTCAGCGCACTCGGGCATCCAGCCGTCGCGTTCTTCTCGATGGCTCGCCGACGCCGAACTTTGAGTTTTGATCGTCGGTCAACGAAATCTTGCGTCCGGGTGAGTAGGTTTCGAAAGTCGCGATGACGTCGCGGCCGTCAAACCCACGCGAGAGGAAGCCATGACTGCCGGTTCTGCCCCTGTTCTCGTCGATCGCTTTTGGGCGCGCCCTTCGGAGCGCGGCTTGGCGATGGTTCGTGCGTCATCCTTGGCGCTGGGTTTTGCATTGCTCACGGCGCTGCTCGCGCAGTTTGAACTGAAGCTCAGCTTCACGCCGGTACCCATCACAGGTCAGACGCTCGGGGTGTTGTTGGCCGGTGGCACGCTGGGCTGGCGCACGGGCGCGGCATCGCAACTGCTCTATTGGCTGCTCGGCATGATCGGTCTGCCGTTCTACGCCGGCGGCAAGGGCGGATGGGCCAACGCCACCGGCGCGACCATGGGCTACTTCGTCGGCTTCGTCGTTGCAGCCGGCGTCATCGGCTACCTCGCCGGACGAAGACAAGATCGCAACTTCGCTTCCTCGCTGTCGGCGATGGCCCTCGGCTCGATCATCATCTACGTCTTTGGCGCCGGCTGGTTGGCGCACCAGCTCCACGTTCCGGTGGCCACCGGCGACACCAACGCGCTGAGCCTCGGAGTGACGCCCTTCCTCATCGGTGACCTCATCAAGCTCGTGCTCGCCGGCGCGCTCTTGCCCGGAGTTTGGGCCTTGGTCGATCGAACATCGTCCTGACTGTCTGCGGACCGGAGTTGGTCAGCCGACCGGCAGACCCAGGCCGCGCGCCACGACGAGCCGTTGGATCTCGCTAGTCCCTTCGCCTATCTCGAGAATCTTTGCGTCCCGGTAGAACCGTACGATGGGGGACTCCTCGATGAACCCGACCCCCCCAAACACCTGGGTCGCGATGCGGGTTGCGGTCACAGCGGTCTCGGTGGAGTACAACTTGGCCATCGCCGCTGCTTGTCGGATGGGTCGGCCTTGGTCTTTCAACCACGCAGCCTTGTACGTGAGGTTGTGGGCGTTCTCGACAGCAACCGCAAGATCTGAAAGTTGGAAGGCGATTCCCTGGAACCGCCCTATCGGTCCACCAAACGCTTGACGGTGTTTCGCGTACTCGGCAGCCTGCTCGAGACAGGCACGCGCACAGCCCAACGCGAGCGCTGAGATTGCGATTCTGCCGTCATCGAGGATCTGCAGAAAGTTGCGGAACCCGCTGCCGAGCTCACCGAGGAGATTGTCACTCGGCACTCGGCAATCGCTGAGGGTCAAACCATGCGTATCGCTGGCGTGCCAGCCGAGCTTGTTGTATGCGGGCTCGACGATGAGCCCGGGTGTTCCGGACGGTACGACGAATGTCGAGATGCCCTCCTCCGTGCGCGCGGTGACCGTGACGATCGACGTGATCGGCGTGCCGGAGTTGGTGATGAATGCCTTGCTCCCGTCGATCAACCACTCATCGCCTTGGCGTAGTGCTCTGGTGCGAGTCGCACCGGCATCGCTGCCGCCGTCGGCTTCGGTCAGCCCGAACGCGCCGAGGGCTCGACCGGCGACAAGGTCGGGCAGCCAACGGTCCTGTTGGTCCGCACTGCCGAACTGGAAGATCGGGTTGGCACCGAGACCGACACCCGCCGACAGTGTGATTCCCATCGACTGGTCGACTCGGCCGAGCTCTTCGATCGCCACACACAGCGACGCGAAGTCGCCGTCGCTCCCACCCCAGCGCTCGGGGAAGATGAGACCGAAGAGGCCGAGGTCGCCCATCGCCCGCACGACGTCGACCGGGAAGTAGTGGTCGCGGTCCCATTGCGCGGCGTGCGGGGCAATCTCGGTCTCTGCGAAATCTCGGACCACCTTGCGAAAAATCTCGTGCTCGTCACTCAGTTCCCAACTCATTGTGGCTCCTCGCTTTGTTCATGGCTCGCTCCCTCGTTCACGAACGGCGCTGCCGACGCGGCGATCGTGACGACGGGCTCATCGAGTCCGATCGGTTGTCCTTGGCGGGCATGGACGATCGTCACCACCCCGTCGGTCGAGGCGATCAACGTGTGCTCCATCTTCATTGCTTCCACGATTGCCACGGCTTGACCAGCCGACACGGTGTCGCCCTCGGCGACCAGCAGGTCGATCACGGTGCCGGGCATCGGGCTGCGGATCGGGCCGAGTCCTGCGGAACTGGCGCCGGCGCCAAGCCGATCACGGCGCGGATCGTTGTCGCGGATCTCCCACGCCGCCCCATCGAGACCGATCCATGTCGCCCCGTGATCGCAGTGCGCGATCAACGGTCGGGTGACACCGTCCATGGTGATCCGGATGGTCGATCCTTGCCCGGTCATCATTGATGCGATCCGTGGCTCGGCACCGTCGATGGAGACGTCCCAGGCAGTATCGCTGCGGCGTCGCACCGCGACGGTCACAGGGCCACGACCGTGAACCTCCAATTGCCGGCGTATCCACGATCGGCCGCCGTGACGCCACCCGAGCCTCGATCGCCACTGATCGGCAACAACGATTTGATCGACCAGGGGCAGAAGAGCCGCACAGATCAGCGCCTCGTCGGGTGTTTCAGAATCGCTGAGAAGTGTGTCTGCGCGTCGCTCGACAAGACCGGTGTCGAGGTGACCGGCGCGCACCGCCTCGTCGGCGAGCAGGCGTCTGAGGAAGCCGAGATTGGTTGTGACACCTAGCACCGCCGTCGACGACAACGCCGCGTCGAGGCGGGCCAACGCTTCGCTGCGGTCAGCGCCGTGGGCGATCACCTTGGCGAGCATCGGGTCGTAGTCCGAACCGATGACGGTGCCGGTGAGCATCCCGGAATCGATGCGCACTCCGGGGCCGGATGGCTCGACGAGCAATCTCACGACGCCGCCGGTTGGTAAGAACCCCCGCGACGGATCCTCGGCGTAGACCCTTGCCTCGACGGCGTGGCCCGTCGGCACCAGATCCTCCTGACGGAATGGGATCAGCTCGCCGGCTGCGACCCGCAACTGCCATTCGACGAGGTCGATGCCGTAGGTCATCTCCGTGACCGGATGCTCGACCTGCAATCGCGTGTTCATCTCCATGAAGAAGAACTCGTCGGGCCGATCGTTCGACATGATGAACTCGACTGTGCCCGCCCCGGTGTACCCGCACGCTCGTGCTGCCTCGACTGCCTGGGCACCCATCGCCGCGCGAACCTCGGCGGTGATGAACGGCGAGGGAGATTCTTCGATGATTTTCTGGTGTCGGCGTTGGAGGCTGCACTCGCGTTCGCCGAGATGCATCACGTTCCCATGAGTGTCGGCGAGCACCTGGATCTCGATGTGGCGTGGGTTCAGCACATATCGCTCGACGAGAATCGTGTCGTCGCCGAAGGCATTCCGGGCCTCGCGCCGCGCCGACGCGAGCTGGGGTCGGAGCTCGGCTTCCTCCCGTACCAACCGCATACCTTTTCCACCACCGCCGGCCGACGGCTTCAGCAGCACTGGCAGGCCGATGTCCAGCGCCGCAGCGACGAGCTGGTCGTCGTCGAGCCCGGCCTCGTCGCGGCCCGGCACCACGCGCACGCCCGCTGCTGCGACTGATCGCTTCGCCGCGATCTTGTCGCCCATCGCTTCGATCGCGCCGACGGGTGGGCCGACGAACACGATGCCGTGTGCCGCGCATGCGCGAGCGAGGGCAGGGTTCTCCGACAGGAATCCATATCCGGGGTGGATCGCGTCGGCGTTGCTGGCAACCGCGGCAGCAATCACCCGATCGACATCGAGATAGCTCTCGCTGGCCGCGGCGGGACCGACGTGCAGCGCCAGGTCGGCATCGAGCACATGGCGAGACAACGCGTCGGCGTCGCTGTACACGGCGACCGAACGGATGCCCATCGATCGCAGCGTGCGGATCACACGCACTGCAATCTCGCCGCGGTTGGCCACAAGCACCGTCGAGAACATCGAGCGCGGCATCGTGTGCTGGTCCATCACATCCGGAACACGCCGTACGCCACGGGCTCCAGTGGGGCGCCGCCGACAACTCCGAGCGCCAAACCCAGTACGTCACGTGTGTCGTAGGGGTCGATGATGCCGTCGTCCCATAGACGCGCGGTTGCGTAGTAGGGGTTTCCCTGTGCTTCGTACTGATCGCGGATCGGGGCCTTGAACGCCTCCTCCTCATCGGCGGGCCACGTGCCACCGGCGGTCTCGATCTGGTCTCGGCGCACTGTCGCGAGCACGCTGGCTGCCTGCTCGCCACCCATCACCGAGATCCGGGCGTTTGGCCATGTCCATAAGAATCTCGGCGAGTACGCCCGGCCGCACATCGAGTAGTTCCCCGCTCCGAATGATCCGCCGATCACGACGGTGAGTTTGGGCACGCGGGCACATGCAACGGCCATCACCATCTTCGCCCCGTGCTTGGCGATGCCCCCGGCTTCGTAGTCGCGCCCGACCATGAAGCCGGTGATGTTCTGGAGAAACAACAGCGGAATCTGACGCTGGTCGCACACCTCGATGAAGTGCGCGCCTTTCAGCGCCGACTCGGAGAACAGCACGCCATTGTTGGCGATGATGCCAACCGGGTGTCCCCAGATACGGGCGAACCCGGTGACGAGGGTCGAACCGTAGTCTCGCTTGAACTCCGAGAACTCGCTTCCATCGACGATGCGGCCGATGACTTCGTGCACGTCGTAGGGCGTTTGCCGCTCGGTTGGCACAACTCCGTAGAGCTGGGCCGGATCGACCACCGGATCGACGGGCGGGGTGACCTCCCACGGAGGTGCCGGCACGGGAGGCAGCGTGGCAACGATGTCACGCACGATCTGCAACGCGTGCGCGTCGTCGTCGGCAAGGTGGTCCACCACTCCGGAGACGTGGGCGTGGACGTAACCGCCACCCAGGTCTTCGGCCGAGACCACTTCGCCCGTGGCCGCCTTCACCAGAGGCGGACCGCCGAGGAAGATCGTGCCCTGATCACGAACGATCACAGCCTCGTCGCTCATCGCGGGCACGTAAGCACCGCCCGCCGTACACGAGCCGAGCACCGCGGCAATCTGGGGAATGCGCCGAGCTGACATCTTCGCCTGGTTGTAGAAGATCCGTCCGAAGTGCTCGCGGTCCGGAAACACCTCATCCTGCTCTGGCAGAAAGGCGCCGCCGGAATCAACGAGGTAGATGCACGGTAGCCGGTTCTCCATCGCCACCTCTTGGGCGCGTAGATGCTTCTTCACCGTCATCGGGTAGTACGTGCCGCCCTTCACCGTCGCATCATTTGCGACGATCACGCACAGCCTCGCCGAAACGCGACCAATCCCCGTGACGATTCCGGCAGCGGGAGCATCTCCGTCGTACATGCCGTTGGCGGCCAGTGGCGAGAACTCGAGAAACGGCGAGCCCGGGTCGAGCAATGAGTCCACCCGATCGCGCGGAAGAAGTTTGCCGCGCGACACGTGTCGCTGACGCGACGACTCAGGTCCACCAAGCGCGGCTTGCGCGACGTGCACGCGCAACTCGGCGATCAGCGCGTTCATCGCGGCCGCATTCCGCTGAAATTGTTCGGACGCCGGCGCGCACGTCGTGCTGAGGACGGGACCGCTCATCGTCGTACCTCTGGCATCGCCCACACCTTAACGTGCGTTAAGGTATCGAGTGCAACAGTCCCCTGCCGAGAGGAGTGCGATGGTCGATCACACATCAACGGTGACGATCCGCGACGTGCTGCCTCGCGATGGATTGCAAGCCGAGAAGCCGCTTCCTGCCGATGTCCGCGCCAAACTCGCTCTCGCGCTCGCCGACGCAGGACTCGCCCATGTCGAGGCGGCCTCGTTCGTCTCGCCCAGGGCGGTGCCATCGATGGCCGGTGCTGCCGACGTCTTCGGTCAGCTTCCGAGGCGCGCAACTTCGTGGTGGTCGTTGGTTCCCAACGCACAAGGAGCGCGGGCCGCCTTGGACGCCGGAGTCACCCACATCACCGTGACCGTGTCGGCCTCGTCGGCCTACAGCGAAAAGAACGTCCGACGCAGCACAGCGGCCGCCATCGAGGGACTCGCTGATATCGCTGCCGTGACCGCGGGTACACGCGTCGAACTCGACATCGTCGTGTCGTGTGCCTTCGGTTCCCCGTTCGACGATGTGACCAGCCCGGCACCGGTGGTCGCGGTCGTTGAAGGCGCGCAGCGCGCCATCCCCGGAGCGCGGCTCACTCTGGCCGACACCACTGGCACGGCGACACCTCGGCGGATCGCCGATGTGCTCGGTGCATTGCCCGACTCGGCTGGGGCCGATCTCGGGCTCCACCTGCACGACACACGCGGCACCGCGCTCGCCAATGCGCTGTGGGCTCTGGAGCACGGGATTCAGCGGTTCGATACCGCTACCGGTGGGCTCGGAGGATCGCCGTTCGCACCTGGTGCCGGCGGCAACCTTGCCACCGAAGACTTCGTCCTCGTGCTCGATGATCTCGGCATGACGACCGGCATCGACCTCGATGGAATCCTGCGAATCGCTCGCTCGTTGCCTGAGTTGATCGGTCACGCCGTCCCGAGCCGCACCTCGGCGGCAGGGTCACTGTCCAAGTTCGACCGCGCGTGAGCGTCGCCGAGGGACGAACACTGACCCGCCGGCAAGAGTTGCTTGTCATTGCCGCCGATCAGTTCGCAACGTTCGGGTTCCACAGCGTGACGGTCGACGACATCGGCCGCGCCGCCGGCATATCGGGTCCGGCGCTCTACCACCACTTCGCCGGCAAGGAGGCCCTGCTCGGCGAGATGTTGGTTTCGATCAGCCAACATCTGTTCGATGGCGGCCGGAGGCTTGCCGCTCGGCAGTCGCCGGACCTGCTCGAGCAGTTGATCCTGTTCCACTGCCAGTTCGCCGTCGACAACAAGTCACTGATCACCGTTCATTTCCGCGACCTGATCCACGCCTCCACCGCAGACCGCCGCCGAGTCCGTCGAATGCAGGCAATGTATGCATTGCTGTGGACCAGCACTGTCGTCGCCAAGAACCGAGGCGTCGACGAGCGCACCGCTCGCGCCGCCGTTCATGCAACGTTCGGGTTGATCAACTCGACACCGTTCAGCAGCACCTTGCCACGCGCTGCGATGATCGACCTCTTGTCGGCGATGTCATCCAGTGCGCTCTCCGCCTGCACAACGCGAGGGTAGGGCTGCTGAGTGTGGAAGTGCGGTGAGCAGCCCGGCTCACGATGTGATGCGGTGCCGCGCTTGTCTGACATCGTGCGCAGTGGCCGTCCCGAGCGCGTCACTGCTTTCTTCGGCATGCTCTCGCTCGTACGATGTCGTCGGTGAGTCTGGCCCTGACCACCGATCGCTACGAGCTGACGATGGCGGCGAGCTATCTGTCTCGTGGCATGACCGAGTCAGCGACGTTCAGCCTGTTCGTTCGCGACCTGCCGCCCGATCGCGGGTTCCTCGTCGCGGCCGGGCTCGACGACGTGCTGGCAGTGCTCGAGGACTTTGCCTTCGACCATGACGATCTCGCATGGCTCGCCGGACAGGGATTCGATCGCGCCGCCCTCGACGATTTCGCAACCGTGCGTTTCACCGGCGATGTGTGGGCCATTCCAGAAGGGCATGTGGTCGTGCCGAACGAGCCGTTGCTCGAGGTGACCGCTCCGCTACCCGAGGCGCAACTCGTCGAGTCGATCATCCTCAACCAGATCACCTACCAAACGGCGTTGGCGACGAAAGCCGTGCGATGCCGAATTGCCGCCAGCGGACGGGCGTCGCTCGTCGACTTCTCGCTGCGGCGCACACACGGCATCGCCGCGGCATACGCCGCGGCGCGCGCCGCCGCAATTGCCGGATTCGTCGGCACCAGCAACGTCGATGCGGGACGTCGCTTGGGTCTTCCCTCCGTCGGCACCATGGCCCATTCGTACATCGAAGCCTTTCCCACCGAACGAGAGGCTTTCGTCGCGTTTGCCACCGACTTTCCCGATCGTCCAGCGTTTCTCGTCGACACCTACGACACCGTTGCCGGCGTCGAGACGGCGCTGGACGTGGCCGCCATGCTCAACCTACGCGGACAACTTGCTGTGCGCATCGACAGCGGCGATCTGCTCGAGCTCTCGAAGCGGGCGCGCACTGTGCTGGATGCTGCGGGACGTTCCGACATGACCATCATGGTCAGCGGCGGACTGGACGAGTTCGACGTGGAGCGCTTGTTGAACGAACGCGCCCCGATCGACGTGTTCGGCGTCGGCACCCGAGTCGGTGTGTCCGCCGATGCGCCGTCGCTGGAGACGGTGTACAAACTCGTCGAGTACGCCGGGCGGCCGACGATGAAGCTGTCTGTAGGCAAGCAGACCCATCCGGGTGCGAAGCAGGTGTTTCGTCCGCACATCGGCACAGGCGACGTTCTTGCTGAGCGGTCGGAACCAGCACCGCCGGGCACTGCTCCTCTGCTGATCGAGGTGATGCGCAGCGGCAAGCGCACATTTCCCGTCGAGAAGATCGAACGCGCCGCCGATCGCCTCGCCGCGGACTTGGTTCAACTGCCGGGGTCGGCACTGCAGTTGCGTGGCCCGATCGTGCCGCAGGCTCGTCTGTCGGAGCGGCTGCGGCGCCTGACGCGAGAGGTCGCCGAGCAGCATCGCTGACTGCAGGCGCGTCGACCGGGGGAGCAATGCCGATCTCAACATCGGCGAGTTCACGTCGGACGACTGGAGACACTCCTCGACTCAGCCCACCCGTCGCCCGGTGGGTTCGGGTCCGAGCGCTGTTCGCAACCACAGAGCATCGGTCACCGCGTGCCCGTCGTAGTCGTTGTTGAAGTAGCAGTACACGTCGTGACCGGCATCGAGCTGGCCCGACAAACGTCGAGCCCATGGACGCAAGCCGTGTGCTCCGTACACGCCGCGATAGGGGTTGGAAATCGCGTTCGGCCCGTGAAAGCGGACGTACGTCCAGTCGGCGGTGAGGATGAAGGGATGATCTTCGAGCAGGTCGTGAATGCACAACGCGACGTCGTGCCGGAGCAGCACCTCGAAGATCTCGTCGTGCAACCACGACGCGTCACGTAGTTCCACCGCCCATCGCGTCGCGGCGGGCGCGAGTGCCAGGAACTCGTCGAGTCTCGCGGCATTGCGTCGCCAGTGCGGGGGGAGTTGCACCAGAGTTGGTCCGAGCTTGTCGCCAAGATGCGCGGCGCGATCGAAGTGTTTCGGCAGCCATGTCGTCGGATCACGCAGCTTCTTGCGATGAGTTCCGAACGCGCCGAGCTTGAAAGCGAATAGAAAGTTCTCGGGGACTGTGGCAGCCCATTGTTTCACGGCATGCACCGTTGGCAGTCGGTAGAAGGTGTTGTTCAGCTCGACGGTGTCGAACATCGTTGCGTAGTACCGCAGCCACCCGCTCTGCGGCAGATCGGCGGGATACACCACGCCACGCCAATCGGTGTAACTGAACCCCGAGCATCCGACCCGAGCGTTGCCGCGGCCACTGCTCTTTTGCCAGTTGCGCGCTTCCAGGCCGCCGACGAGGATCAGTGATGCCGTGTCGGGAGTTGCGAGCGGCCGAGTTGCGATGACGGCTGTGTACCCGACGACTCATCCACTCAAACTGGGGTGGGCAGGTGCTAGGTCTGCGTTGGCGTTGCCAGCGGCCGACGCTATGGTCGTGAGCACATCTGAAGGTCCGGTGCCCAAACCCTGCGGAGGACGATGGAAGAGAGCTCTGGTGTAGCCAGCGCCCCGGTCCGACAAACCCTGAGCACGTGTACTGTCGATGTCGAGGTCACGCCGAACAACGTGATCGTCAGCGTCGCGGGCGAACTCGACATGGCCGACGCGGATCAGGTCGGGCGCGTTCTGGTCGAAGCGGTCGAGGCTGGCAAGCCGATTGTTCGGCTGGAGCTAGCCGGTCTGACCTTCGCCGACTCCTCGGCCATCAAAGCCATCCTTCTCGGTGCCCAGGCCGCCGACAAACGCGGTGTCGTCTACGAACTGCTCAACCCGCACGACCGGGTGAGACGGCTCCTGGAAGTGACGGGGCTGGCCAAAGTTTTGACGATCGTCGACGAACCCACCTACCAGGAGGGGCCCAACTCCTTGTAGTCGATGCGAACGCGCGCTGTCACGACGACATCGTCGCCGTGATGTTCGACGGTCACGTCTTCCGACAACGAGTCGACGATCGCCAATCCCCGTCCCCTGGGAAGCAATTTTCGCAGCGGTGAATGAGGGGCCGCGCGCCACAACTCGCGCGGCGGAGGCCGGCTCCCGTTGGGGTGGTTTCGTACCGAGATCGTTGCCGATCCGTCGTCGCGGAGCGTCAGCTGAAGGTGGTAGGTCCGCCCAGGGGCGGCTTGAATCGCATTCGATGTCAGCTCGCTGACGATGAGGGCCGCACGTTCCTTGGTCTCGTCGTCGGCGCCGAGTTCGGTCATCCACTCGACAGCGTCTCGCCGCGCGACCCGCAGCGTCGCCACGTCGCCCTCGTACTCGCGTTGGAAACTCGCCGCGGGGTCACGCGAGGTTGGGTTCATCGCTGCGCGATTGGCGTCGCCCGCGGGCGGCTGGGGGTCATACGTCGGCCAGCATAAAACACTCGCGACCGGCACTGCCATGAATCCCTCATCGCGGACCTACAGATTCGGCAGGCGCTGCTGCAGACCGATCAACGCTGCCAGTGGATCGCCATGCGACGCGAGGCGATCACCGATGGTTCGAACTGTCCATCGATCAGGAGCAAGATCCGGATCGTCGAGCTCGTCCCAGGTGATCGGAACCGAGAGGGGCGCTCCGGCGGCGGGTCGGGTGCTGAACGGGGCGATGAGTGTCTTGTTTATCGCGTTCTGCGTGTAGTCGAGTCGGATCCGGCCATCGCGCTTGGCCACCTCCCACTCCCAACTGATCATCTCCGGCACGACGTCGGCAACCAGACGAGACAGCCGCTCGACCCACGCCCGCGTGTCGTCGAACGTCAGCCCGTCGGCCACTGGTACCCAGATCTGAATACCACGCTTACCCGTCACCTTCGGCATGGCCGTGACGCCCACGTGATCGAGAGCGGTCCGGTGCAACCGGGCGAGTACGAGCACGTCGTCGAAGTTGCTCGACTCGCCCGGATCGATATCGATCATCGCCCAGGTCGGCTGGCGCGGATGGTCGGCCGTCGAGGTCCACGGATGCAACTCGACTGCTCCGTAGTTGGCTGCCCAGGCCAGCGACGCTGGGGAGTCCAACACCAGGTACTCCGCGGTCTCGCCTGGATTCGCGTCGCCGTTGTGCCAGCGTTTCAACCAGTCGGGTGCATGTTGCGGAGCAGCCTTGTGCCAGAACCCTGGCTTCGATATCCCGTCGGGATAGCGATGCATGTTCACAGGTCGGTTGGCCAGGTAGGGGAGCATGGCCGGTGCGACCACCGCGTTGTGGCGCACCAGGTCGCGCTTGGTTACTGCGCTATGCATGCCTGTTGCGGGGAACAACACCTTGTTCAGGTTCGTCAGTTGGAGGGTGTGGCCGGCGAACTCCCAAGCCCCGTTTGTTCCCAGTGCGTCCAACGCAGCCAGTTCGTCACGGGTGGGCGCCACCCAGATCACGGAGCTCGACCACGTCGCCGCCGGAGCAGCCTGTACCTCATCGTTGGTTCGACCCGTCTTGACCGAACGCGGATGATCCTCCGCGTCCCAGCCGGAGACGGCGTGCTCGTCGTGCTTGTGCATCAGCAACCACTGCTCCTGCCCGTCGCGCGCACTTCGCCGCACCAGTGCGAAGTGTCCTCGCAACTTGGTGCCGTAGAGATCGAAGTGCAGATCGCCGGCTTCGGTGGCCGCGATCGGGTCGGCGTGGTCGCTGATTGACCAGGTCCCCCAGTCCCAGACGATGACATCTCCGCCGCCGTACTCGCCTTTCGGGATGACACCTTCGAAGTCGAAGTAGTCGAGCGGATGATCCTCGACGTGTACGGCCATGCGCTTCGCATCCGGATCGAGCGTCGGCCCCTTCGGCACGGCCCAGCTCAGCAGAACTCCTCCCGCCTCGAGTCGCAGGTCGTAGTGGAGGCGCGAGGCCCGGTGCCGCTGGACGACGAAGCGGTTCCCATTCTGCGCCGGACCGCCGGAACCATCCGGCTCGGACGTGACGGCGAAGTTTCGCTTCTGCCGGTATCGCTTCAGCCGCTCGGGCGCCGCAGTGGAACTCGAACCCGACCGAACTTTCGACTTCTCTGCCATCGGCTATCCAGCCTTTCGCGAGGCCCTTCGCGGTTCCCGGCGTTTCTTCGCCGCGTCGACACTCGCTTCGAGCGCAGCCATCAAGTCGAGCACACGGGCTTTGGGCACTTCGGCATTCTCGACCACTTCCTTGCCTGATTGCTTGGCGACAATTCGCTTCCGCAAGCTGTCCGTATAGGTATCGCGGTATTGCTTCGGCTCCCATGCCGATGACATGCCGTCGATGATCTGCTTGGCCATCTTCAACGCCTTCGGGTCGGCTTTGGCGCGCCGCGGCAAGCCCTCGATATCTGAACGAGGAATCACCTCGTCGGCGAACCGCATCGTCGACATTGCCAGCACTGCATCAAGCGGGCGAATGGCGGCAAGATGCTGCCTGTCTCTCAGCACAACCGTCCCAATGCCCACCCTCTGCTCCTCCTCCATCGCCGCCACGAGCAACTGGTAGCTCTTCCTTGCCGCCTCGCCATCGGGCGCCAACCAGTAGGTGTTTTCGTAGTAGATGGGATCGATGTCGTCGAGGTGGACGAAGTCGGAGACCTCGATCACCTTGCTCGACGTTGGCCGCAGTGACTCCATCTCTTTGTCGTCGAACGTCACGTAGCGCCCGTTCTTCACCTCGAACCCCAGCGCGATGTCTTCGGCATCGACCTCTTTTCCGGTGTCCTCGGCGACCTTGCGGTAGCGAATTCGCGACCCGGACTTCTTGTCGAGCTGATGGAAGTGGACGTCGTGATCGCGCACAGCTGTGAACGCCTTGACGGGCACGTTGACCAAGCCGAAGTTGATCGAACCCGTCCATAGTGATCTCGCCATTTCGCGCTCTCCCTCAGTCGTGCCGACGGTGACGCCTCAGTGCTACCCGTTGCCGGGCAGCGCCAACCCCGCCGGCGATCGACGTTCCTAGATCACCAGGGTTGTTCCGCCGTCCACAACCACCACGTGGCCCGTCACGTACGAGCTGCGGATCAAGCCGATCACAGCCTCAGCACAGTCGTCTGGTGTCGCCGAACGATGCAATGGCGCTGTCGCCGCGGTGGACGCGTGTTGATCCTCCCACTGCGAGGTCCACGGGGTGGCTACGAGGCCTGGCGCAACGGCATTGACGCGTACCGGCCCGCACGCCTTAGCGAGCAGTGCGGTCATGTGGTTGAGTGTGGCCTTCGACATCGCGTAGGCGATCGATGAACCAATCGGGCGAAGACCGGCGATCGACGTGATCGTCACGACGTTGGCGTCGGTTGATTCGCGTAAATACGGCATGGCCGCTTTCGTGAGCCACCAGGTGCCGAACACGTTGACTTCGAATGTCTTGCGAAATATCTCGTCGGTCAGTGCGTCGAGATCTGTGTGCGGCACCCGGGTGGTCCAGCCGGCGTTGTTGATGAGGATGTCGAGACTTCCGAATCGGTCGACAGCGCGGGCGATCAAGTCGTGTCCCTGCGATTGATCGCTGATATCGGCCTGCACGTACAACGACTCGGTCGGCAGCGAGTCGGCCACCGCTGTCCCGGCGTCCACCGACGACGATGAGTTGACGACGACTTTGGCTCCGAGATCGGCCAGTCGCCGCGCCGTGGCTTCACCGATCCCACTCGATGAGCCGGTGACGATCGCCACTTTGCCGTCGAGTCTGTCCATGCCGCGGCCCCCTGCCTCGTTGCTGGTCGGAGCCTACGTTGCGATCGGCAGACGCGTGGGACTGATCAGCCGGTGGTGTACCGCACGGCGGTCGACCAGGCAGGGTCAACGTGACGCTGCCAATAGCGATCGCGAAGATCGGTGGTCCGTGGTCCGACCAGACCGTCGCCGATCGGCGAACCGTTGAGACGAGTGACGGGCATGACACCGCCGGCAGTCGTACACGTCAACACCTCGTCGGCGCGTAACAGATCATCAACCGTGAGCCGACACTCGTATGCCGCGGGCCCCGTCTCCGCACACAACTCGATGAGCGTGCGCCGTGTGACGCCTTGCAGCGTGCCAGAGGCAGGCGTCAGCCACCTACCGTCGACGAAGGCGAAGATGTTGTAACCCGGGCCCTCGCTGATAGCTCCACTCATGTCGCGAAGCACGACCATTTGGGCGTCGTGGTCGTACGCATCGAATTGGGCCATGTCGAGATCGAGCCAGTGATAGTTCTTGACCGACGGGTCGACGCTCTCGGGTGGGATGCGCGGGATCTCGCTGATCCACATGCTTGCGCCAACCTTCTGCTGTTCCTCCGGGCTCACCCAGATGTATGGCACCGCAAAGCAGTAGAAGTTGTTGCGACACGTGCGCAGGTCTCGGCTGCCGACAGCCGGACGACCACGTGTGCATGTCATCGACACGTAGGCGTTTCGCAGGCCGGCGCGGCTGACGCACTCGTGCAGCACGGCATCAAGCTCGCCGCGTGTTCGGCCGATGTCGAGTCGTAGCTGACCGACGCTGTGCAAGAACCGATCGAGGTGGGCGTCGAGCCGGAAGAAGTGGCCGTCCCACACGCTGACCACGTCGTACGTGCAATCGGAGCGAGTGACTCCCATGTCGAGCACCGAAAGCTTGGCTTCGGCGATCGGGCAGAACTCACCATCGATGAACGCGACCCCTGCCGACCACTGATCTGGGTTGTCGTGGACAGCCATCAAACCGGTCCTACGAACAGGCAGAAAGGATGACCAGCTGGGTCGAGCATGACCCTGACATCGTCCTGCGGCTGGTGGTCGCTGAGCCGGGCTCCCATTTCGCGGGCGAATGTCACGCCCTTGTCGAGGTTCTCGACGGCGATGTCGAGGTGCGTCATCGTCTGCTGCCGGCCAGGTGCGCCGGGCCAGTTCGGTGGCACATAGTTCACGTCGTATTGAAACGACAACCCAGTGCCGCCCTCCGGGGATCGCAGCATCACCCAACCATCTTCGGGTGGTTCGCCCAGCCTCGCGGGTTCGCTGACAACGACCATCCACCCCAGCAGACGTTCGTAGAACGAGGCATGGGTGCGGGGGTCGGCAGAGTCGAGAACAGCTGCAGAGATCCGAGTTCGCGGGTGCGCCATGACCACATCCTTGCCACCAACAGAGGCTTTCGTCCAGCGTTTGACAGATCACCCGGTCGGGTAATAGTTGCGGCGCAAATATGCAGAGCTAACGTCAGGGGCGGGCCCAATGGAATCGGAAAGAGGCAAATCAATGAGCGGCACAGCTGCGGGCGACCACCTGTCAGACGTCAAGACTCTGCGCGAGAACGCTCGTGCTCACATCGGACAAGGACCACTGACCGAGAACTACGGCGCCGATCGTGAACGTGTCATCAAGGTACTCAACGAAGCGCTGGCAACTGAACTGGTTTGCGTGCTTCGCTACAAGCGCCACTACTACATGGCCGACGGGATCAACTCCGCTTCTGTTGCCGCAGAATTCCTTCAACACGCGAACGAAGAACAGGGTCACGCTGACCAGATCGCGGCGCGGATCGTGCAGTTGCAGGGCGAGCCCGATTTCAACCCGGCGACGCTCGTGAAGCGCAGTCACGCGGAGTATGTGCCAGGCACGGACCTGATCGACATGATCAAGGAGGATCTCGTAGCCGAGCGGATTGCAATTGCCTCGTACGGCGAGATCGCTCGCTGGCTCGGAGACGCCGACATCACGACTCGCCGACTGATGGAAAGCATCCTCGCTGTTGAGGAAGAGCATGCCGACGATCTGCTGACGTTCTTGAAGCAGTTCGGCGTCGACCTGTAGCTCGGGCATTATCGTGTGGCCGTGAGGCCACAGCACGCCACAAGGGAAGGCGACGGCGGTTGGTTGTACCGGGCCGTGCGCCTCGTGCTCGGCTCGGCATATCGGCTGCTGATCCCGGTCAAGGTCGTCGGCGTCGAGCATCTGCCTCGCCAGGGTGCAGTCATCCTTGCCGCAAACCACCTCTCGTTCTTCGACACCGTCGTGTTGATGTTCTCGGTGCCGCGGCGCACCTATTTCGTCGGCAAGGCGGAGTACATGAACTCGTGGACGACGCGGCGATTGTTCCCGGCGTTCGGCCTGATACCGATCGAACGGTCGGCTGCTCGCCAGGCGATGGCCGCGCTTTCGGTTGCCGCCGACGCGCTGCGCCAGGGACATGTGCTGGGGATCTACCCGGAGGGCACCCGATCCCGCGACGGTTTGCTGCACCGGGGGCATACGGGAGTCGCTCAGCTGGCGATGATGAGCGGAGCGCTGGTGGTGCCGGTGGGCTTGGTCGGCACCGATCGCATTCAACCCGTCGGTGCGCGCCTGCCTCGGCCGTTCCGCCGTGCCGAAATTCGGTTCGGACCTGCCCTCGACCCGACGGCGTACGGCGGATCGTCTCGACGTCGACGGCAGATGTTGACCGGCGATCTGATGGAGGCGATTCGACAGCTATGCGGTCGGCAGACATCGGCCGATTTCGCCGACGATGAACCGCCACTGATTCGCGGCGGCAATGAATCGGTCTACCAAGTGCATCGTGTGACGGGTCGCGGGGTTACATGGCATCAGGCGGCGAAGTTCGCTGTCGCCGAAGTGTGCTGTCGTCACGACGATGCACGTGTCGGCGAAGTGCGCCGCTTGCAATGTCATATCGAGCGTGACGGTGCCGTCCGGCTCGTCACCGAGCTTGCGATCTCTGTGAAGTACCAACCTGGGCGAGGAGCAACAGCATGAATGACAGCGTGTATCAGGTCGTCGAGTTGATCGGATCCAGCAGCGACTCGTGGGAGCTTGCTGCGCAGAATGCTGTGCGCGAAGCCTCGAAGTCGTACAAGGATCTGCGTGTCGCCGAGGTGGTCGAGATGGACGTGCTGATCGAAGCCGGCGCGATCATCGCCTATCGCACCAAGTTGCGTCTCAGCTTCAAGCCGGGCGCTGTCGCCTGATCGATGGCCTCGAGCCGTACGGTGGATCCGTGGAATCGAACCGCGAGTCGACTCACCAAACGCTCGCTGACGATCTGCATCTGGCCGGCCTCGAGCGGGGTGGATTCCTTGCCCTCAGCATCGCA
This sequence comes from Ilumatobacteraceae bacterium, assembly GCA_031370745.1. Taxonomy (GTDB): domain Bacteria; phylum Actinomycetota; class Acidimicrobiia; order Acidimicrobiales; family Ilumatobacteraceae; genus JAENVT01. The sequence goes on along the minus strand of JANMQX010000357.1, from coordinate 1,151 downwards.
CCCGGTATCGGAATCGCTGTGGCAACACTCGATGGAACATGCCTAACGGTCGCCAACGAACGCGCAGTCGATGTCGTCCGGCACATCGAGGACAAGTTCCGTCCACGTTGGGTGTTGTGGGGGCGTGACACGACAGCGGCGCTCGTCGATGGCGGCGTGCGGCTGACGAAGTCGTGGGACATTGCCGCCACCCAACGACTGTTGGATGGAGGGTGGCGAATGGATCCGGCGCGAGCGTGGGCATCGGTCCATCACCTGAGCACGGACGACCTGCCGTCAGTTGCCGCAGTCGATCTGTTCACGGAACCCGACGCCAGCGCGCCCGATGAGGCCGTTCGCTCCGACGGGTTTCTCAAACCGGAGTGGTTGGAGGCGGACTTCGAGTGGACAACGCCTCGCCTCGCCCGATGGGTGCAGCTGGCCGCCGAGGTTGCCGTTGCGCAACAGGCGCGCATCGCTCTCCTCGACGAGCGACCAAAGGCTCATTCGATCGCCCGATCCGAATCGGCGGCGGCACTACTGTGCGCTGAGCTCTCCTTCGACGGATTGCCGATGGATCGCTCAGAAGCCGAGTCGATTGTGGCCACCTCGATCGGTGCCCGGCCGGCAAATGAGGCGGAAGCGGCCGAGCGACGTCGAGCGCGCGACGACCAGGTGTTGCGCTACGGGTCGAACCCTGGATGCGATTTACGCAATCCGACGCAAGTGAAGTCGCTGCTACGCGGCATCGGTGTCGAACTTCCCGACACACGCGCCTGGAGATTGGAGGCGATCGCCGGAACTCACCCGATGATCGATGCATTGCTCGAGTGGCGCAAGGCCGAACGGATCGCCACTACGTTCGGATACGGCTGGCTCGACGAAAACGTTGGCAGCGATGGGCGCTTGCGCGGCGCGTGGTGCGCGTGCGATGGGGCTGCTGGGCGCATGACAGCCTCGGCGGGGCTGCACAACATGCCGGCCCACTTGCGATCAGCAGTGCTTGCCGAGGCCGGGCATGTGTTCGTGCGTGCCGATCTCGGACAGATCGAACCGCGCATCCTCGCCGCGGTTTCGGGCGACCGCGCCCTGGCCAAGGCGACAGCCGAGGACGACATGTACATGCCCATCGCCGAGCAACTCGGTGTTGATCGAGCCACTGCAAAAGTTGC
>JANMQX010000319.1:0-1568 GCA_031370745.1 Ilumatobacteraceae bacterium | reverse complement strand
GTGTGGTCCGGGTGGGAGGTCCGCTCCTGGCTGACCCGGAACCCGAGGCGGTCGACGAAGAACGCGAGCGCCTCGCCGAGGTCCTCGACGGCGACGGTCACGTGATCGATCCGGCAGGACGCAGTCTGTAGCGCGGTGTCGATGGCGGGCCGGTGACGGATCTCAGCCGGCCGCGCGTCATCGTCGCGACGCATGTGCACCGCTTCGAGCCGATGCGTCTCCGACAGCAGCGAGCGAAAGAGGAGCTCGGCGAATTCGGCGTCGACCCCGAGCGCTTCGGCCCATTCGGTGCGGCTGGTGAGCACGTCGCGGACTCTGGCCGGTTGGAGGATCTGCGTTTGCGCCTCACCTTTGAGGGCGGCGACGTCCCGGCACAGATGGAACCGCCGGGCCAACACGCGCAGGAGATCACGATCGCACTCGTCGATCTGGACTCGGAGCTCGGGGAGGTCAGCCACGGCGCAGAGTCTGGCGCGCCGAGCGACGAGATTCGGACCGTGCTGCTTCGTTGCCCGCGCAGCGGGATGCATTCGCTCACGCCGGCGCTGACGCGCGACGGTACGGGTCATGACCACGACGCCTTCCTTCATCCGCTACGAGGTAGCCGACCGCATCGCCACCATCACCATCGATCGGCCCGAGAAGCGCAACGCGATGACCTACGCCATGCTCGGTGAGCTAATCGCCGCGTTTCGGACCGCCGGCGCCGACGACGAGGCGCGAGTGGTCATCCTCACCGGTGTTCCGGGCGCGTTCTGCGCCGGCACGGATCTGGCTGACCTGGCCACGATCCCGGGAGAGGCCCGTGGTCTGCGGGGCGAGGCGGGCGACGAGCACACCTGGTGGCCGCCGATCGCCTGCCCGAAGCCCGTGATCGCCGCCATCGATGGACCGGCCGTCGGCATGGGCGCCGAGTACACCTCGCACTGCGACGTCCGCATCGCCACGCCCAGGGCCCGCTTCGCTTGGAACTTCACGCATCGTGGCCTTGTCCCCGACACCGGTGCCGGTTCGTGGCTGCTGCCCCGCCTCATTGGTGTCCAGACCGCGCTGCGGCTTCTCTATTCGGGCGAGTTCGTCAACGCGGAAGAAGCATTCGCAATGGGCTACCTCAGTGCCGTGGTCGAGCCGGAAGCGCTGCTCGAAGCGGCCCAGACCGAGGCACAGCGGTTCCTCGTCGGATCGCCGATGTCGCAGCGGCTCATCAAGGCGCTCGTCTACGAGGGCCTCGGCCGCGATGTGGGCGAGCACATGCGAGCCCATACCACTGCGCTCGCGGCCAGCTTCAAGAGCGACGACCATCACGAGGGCGTGGCGTCGTTCCTGGAGAAGCGGCCGGCGAAGTTCACCGGCCGGTAGCGCGTGGATACCGCAGCGCTCGTGGCTCCCGGATTGGCGACTCAGCCCTTCGGGGCACGCTCCTCGACCGGCGCGCCGGCCTTCTTCCACGCCCCGAAGCCGCCCTCGATGTGACTCACGTTCGTCATGCCCATGTCCTGCAGCGTCGCAGCGGCCAATGCCGAGCGCCACCCTCCGCCGCAGAACAGCACGAACTCCCGATCCTCCTC
>JANMQX010000313.1:0-4192 GCA_031370745.1 Ilumatobacteraceae bacterium | reverse complement strand
CGTGTGCACAACGGTGCCGTCTCGCAACACGGCCGCGCCCATCGAGATGTCGCCAACATCAACCGTCGCGGCGGCGATCACCGCGTCGAATGCGGCTCCGTTGAAGGTGCCACGCGATTGCGCGACGGTCGAGGGTGCCGGCGGCGTCGTGGTCGTCGTGGTCGTCGAGGTCGTGGTCGTCGAGGTCGTGGTCGTCGTCGTGTCGGCGGTAATCGTTGTCGCGGTCGAGGTCGGGGGCACCGTCGACGTCGACCGCGCGATCGTTGACGTCTCGACGATTGCGGTCTCGGCGGACGTCGATTCCGGCCTGGCTGCTGTCTCGTCGGAGGAGCACGAAGTGGAAACGAGCGCAGCGATGGCGAGGCCAAGACCACCGATCATCCACAATCGCCTCGCCATGACTCCATTCTCGCCCCTCGACTGCGAAGATCGGCGGCACCGTGCGGGCTGTCGACAATGTGCCCTGGCCAGTAAGGTCGGCGCTCATGGCCGAACGACCGACGATCACCATCCCAAACAGCGAACCACCCGTTGAGCTCGTCATCGAGGACGAAACAGTGGGCGACGGCGACGAGGCGGTGGTCGGCAAGCGCGTCTACGTGCACTACGCCGGCGTGGCATGGAGCAACGGCCAAGAGTTCGACGCCAGCTGGAACCGTGGCGACCTCTTCGATTTTCGCCTCGGTGCTCGTGAAGTGATCGAAGGTTGGGACAAAGGTGTGGCGGGCATGCGTGTCGGTGGCCGGCGCAGGCTGACCATCCCACCGCACCTCGGATACGGCAGCAAGGGAGCGGGCGGTGCGATCAAAGGGGGCGAGACCCTCGTCTTCGTCGTCGACTTGGTCAACGTCCGCTGACTGCTACCCGCCGTGGCGGCCCTCGCCGGCTGCGAACCGGGCAGCGCCCTCACGTGTTTCGCCGGACCGAATCGTCGCCAGCCCGAGTTCGGTTTCGTTGAACATCGCCTCGTCGAAGGTCAATCCCCACTGGTCGAAGCTGCTCCGGCGGTCCGAGCGCAAACATCGTTGGGGGAGCGCGGCGATCTCGGTCGCCAAGGCGACCGCTGCATCGAGCGCCGACCCGTGAGCGACGACACGATTGGCAAGGCCCATGCGCACCGCTTCCTCGCCCGACACGCCACGGCCGGTCAGGATCATGTCGAGTGCGTGACTGTGCCCGATGAGCCGGGGGAGTCGTACGGTCCCGCCATCGACCAGCGGCACCCCCCAGCGCCGACAGTAGACACCGAACACCGCATCCGTTGCCGCAACCCGAAGATCGCACCACAGAGCGAGTTCCAGCCCTCCAGCGACCGCGTAACCCTCGACCGCGGCGATCACAGGCTTGTCGAGCATCATCCGCGTCGGGCCGAGCGGCCCATCGAGCGACATGTCGATCTCCACCCGGTTGCCGTTGCCGGAACTGATCTGTTTCAGGTCTGCGCCCGCACAGAACATCCCTTCGAGTCCGTAGAGCACGGCCACATGCAGATCCGGATCTGCGTTGAAGGCGCGGAACTCTTCAGCCAGCGCTCGGGCTGTAGGTCCGTCGATCGCGTTGCGCGCTCCAGGCCGGTTGATCCCGACTGTCAAGACATGTTCGGTTGGCTGGTCGACGACGATGGTCATCGTCACATTGTGACCGAGACGGTAGGCGGCTCGGCGGGATCAACTCGGCGACGGCTTCCGGTGCTATTCGCGTACCGCGAACCACTGCTCCGCGTCGTACTCGACAAATCTCTCGACCTCCCGGAAGCCGAGCCGAGCCGCAAGTCGAACCGATGCCTCATGCGCGGCCTGCGTGCACAGGACGATTGGCTCCGACGGGAGGTGGGTCTCCGCCCAGACAAGGACCGCGGCGACGGCTTCCGTCGCATAGCCGTGGCCCCACGAGGCAGGAAGGAACATGTAGCCAATCTCGACGTCGTTGGCTGATTCGCGGACATGTCCCGGGCTTTCAGGGCCACGTCGATCGAGTGTCACCACACCGATGAATTCGCTTGCTGACTCGACAGCGAAGACGCCCGGTCGGTGCCCTGGTGTCGCGGGCATGGATGCCTCGACCTCGACTCTGTCAAGGGGGCCGCCAAGATAACGACGCGCCTCGTCAGTGCAGAACAGTTCGATGTACCCAGGTCGGTCAGTTTCCTTGGTGGGGCGAAGCAGCAAGCGGTCCGTCGTTATGGGGTCCGGCGGCCACGGAACATCCGTGAGGTGCGACATGCGCGAAGGCTAGAGCGGCTGATATTGCACGTCTGCGAGTTGTTCAGGGAAGGTCGACAGGCGGCTTGTTCACCGGCTTCGTCATCTTCGCCGGGTCGACACTAAACCCGAGAACACCTCGATACGTCGTGCCAGCGATGTCGCCGTGCACCCATCCCGCAGTGGCTTGAGCGAGCGTGCCGGGACCGGCTTCGACCGTACCGGTCGGAGTCGCTGCACGCGCCGTGCCTTCAAGGACGTAGAGCACCGCATCGAAGTCGTGCCAGTGCAGCTCTTCGTCTTCTTCCACAACGACATCTCGGACTAATCCGTACCACCCGCGAGCCTCGATCTCCGCCAATGCCTCGGCCTCGGTCACAATGTGCCCTTCGCTGACGGTGTATCCCATCCGCCCATGGTAGCCGAGCGCGGCTAGCTGGTTTTGCGGCGCTCCGCCAGGCTGTTTTCCCGACCGCCGGTTCCGTGCCAAGTGACAAAGCTCGAGATGGGCTCACGCGGCATGCTCATACGGTTGAGGTCTGAGAAGCGATCGGGCGCGCCCATCGACATACCGCAGGCCACCGTTTCTCTATCGGGAAGGCCGAGCACGGCGCGGATCACCGACGATGCTCCACCCATCCGCGGAGCACGCGCCCCGGCGGCTATCCGATCAATGCGACCACCACGTCGCAAGGCAGCGGATCGGCGAAGAAGGCCGGGTGCGGACCAGCTACGCGCAGCGAAACGAGTGCGATGGGTGTCCCTCCCGGCACCTGGTCGCCGCCGGTGTTGAACAAGTAGGTGAAAGTCAAATTGCCCCGATCCCTACTGATCACACGCCCATTCATGTCTTTGACGACGGATGGTTGGCCCACCACGTGGGTGACGAACTGGAAGATCGAACCCGACACGTGAGTGGCCTTTACGTCTTGCGTCACCGAGTCGCCCTCGATGGTCACGAACTTGCGGTTGCGGGTATTGGTAATGGTTTCCACCGAATGAACGTGGGTGTGTTGGAAGAACGCTGTCGCCAACTCTCCCGTGCCGGTCCTAATGCTTTGAGTCCCGGCGACCTGGAAGTCGTCGTGTAGCGACAAACCGCAGCTGTCGGCGGGATCGATGTCATGGCTGTCTTGAAACTGGAATGGTTGATTGATCACATACATGGTGGCCGAAGCGGGAGCAGTCGAAACGATTGCCAACACCAACGGGGAGGCCACTGCGGCTACCACAAGCGCTGCCCGTGACTTCACATTCAATCTCCTGGTCATGACGCTCGCCCGAAGATCGCGACGAGGCCATCTCGATCGTCCCATGCCAATGAACACGCGAAATCAACAGTCATGGCTGCCCCCTATACAGTCACCGTCACCCCGTCGGCCACGGTGAAATGAACCCTCGCGCCGACCAAAACAATTGTCAAGGGATTGGAAACGACCTGGCCGGACCGGCGGGTGATCGGCTGGATTGACCCCCCCTTGAGCCCAAGGCCGAGATAGCGCGCTCCTGAAAGGCGGTGATTAATTGCGGCAGTTCGGGGCGGTATCGAACTGATACCATCGTGGCATGGCCATGACTCTCCGCCTCACCGACAGCGAACAGGCGGCACTCCGCGCACGTGCCGACGCCGAAGGCATCTCCATGCAGGAAGCCGCACGTCGAGCCGTCCGAGAGTTCGTCACCAGAGGCCAACACAACGACCGCGTCAACACTGCCGCCACACAAATCATGGACAAACACGCCGATGCCCTTCGACGCCTCGGCGAATGAGCGACCCCACTGAGTACTTGGACCTCGCTGACCTGATCGACCTCGCTCGCACGCTGCTCGGCGACCTGCCATCGATACGTGATCTCGGCCTCCTTGGCTCCGCAGCGGCACGACCACAAGCAACCGCGTTCGGACAGGACGCCTACCCAGACCTGGTCACCAAGGCGGCAGCCCTGTTGCAATCCATCGTCAACGATCACGCCCTCGTCGATGGCAACAAG
>JANMQX010000299.1:0-2380 GCA_031370745.1 Ilumatobacteraceae bacterium | reverse complement strand
CGTTGGACATGCTCGGCGAGATCAACGCCGCGCTCGATCGGGCGGTTGCAGATGGCGCCGTGGTTGTGCTCACCGGCAGGGATGGCATCTTGTCCGCCGGCTTCGACCTCAAGGTGCTGAGCGCCGGCGGACCCGACGCCGTCGCGATGTTGCGCGGCGGATTCGAGTTGTCCGAGCGTCTGTTGTCGTTCCCGACTCCGGTCGTCGTCGCCTGCCCGGGACATGCCATGGCAATGGGAGTGTTCCTGCTCCTGTCCGGCGACTACCGCATTTGCGTTGCCGGGCCGTACAAGATCCGCGCGAACGAGGTTGCGATCGGGATGACCATGCCCCGAGCGGCAATCGAGATCCTGCGCCAACGGTTGACGCCCGCGGCGTTCACGCGAGCGACACTGCTATCGGAGACCTTCACCCCGGACAATGCCATCGAAGCCGGACTGGTGGATCGCGTCGCCGATGCCATTGAACTCATGGAGGTCGCGCATTCCACGGCCGCAGAGTTTGCGGTGCTCGACATGCGCGCTCATTCGGCCAGCAAGCTGCGCGCCCGGGAAGAAACGTTGCGGGCATTGCGAGCCGGCATCGAAGCCGACATGGCCGAGCTCGGCGGGTAAGCACGGGCACGAGACACGTCCTACTCGGAATGTGTACCGTACGCGCCAAGGTGCCGCATTTCGCCGTCTGAACACATCACACGACGATCTGGGCGCCACGCTCGCCAAAATTCCCCTGGATGCGTTCGACAATGGCGCCTAGATCCACGGGACAGTGGTCTTATCGTCCAGCAACGCCGCCGAGACGTGAACCGTTCAACGAACGTGAGCGAAGTCGGCTCAGGGGTGATCGGATCTGGCGCGGATTGCGAGCCGCCGCCGCTCGCTCCATCGGTGGGTATGACGTCAGGTCGACGAGGAGACTTTCCATTGACTACCGTGCGTCGACTCGGTGCGGTCGGCCATGTAGGCAGCGATCGCGTCGGCGATGGGATGTGCCGGAAACGGTTCGAAGTAGACGAACCCGGGTGATGGATTGGCTTCAAAGCAGACGTAGCTGCCATCGCCACGTCGGCGCAGGTCGATGCCCGAGACAGGTAGGTCGAGGTGTTCGCTCAGCTCGACACACCGTCGGGCGATGTCACCGGGAAGATCGACATGACGGTGGCGTGAGGTCGGGTCGTAGCGATAGTCGGTCGCCGCGCTGGTGACTTCTGTGGCGTACACGAAGTCGCCGACGACGTGGACGCGCACGTCGGTGCCGTCGATGCATTCCTGCAAGAGAGTCGGGCAGTTGGCGACATCGCCGAGCGCAGCAAGCCGTTCGTCGGTGAGCTGTCGAACGATGGAGCGCACGCCACTGACCGACTTGACGATCACTGCGGCGAATGACGTGGCGAAGGCGCGGGCCTCGTCGGGGTCGGTCGTGACCAGCGTGCGCGGCACCTCGAACCAACGCTTGATCTGCTCGAGCTGCCACGGCTTCGACAGGTTCGACGCTTGCGCGGACAGCTTGTTGACGACGAGCCAATCGTTGAACTCGGTGGCGGCAAGGAACTCGTTCGCGAACCGGGCGGCGTCGTGCAACTCGGGGCCGTCGAGGCTCCAGCTCTCCACCTGTGCCATCGCCCGCAGGTCGGTTGGGCGCAGGTATACCGACGTGATGTCGGCGAGATCGATACCCCCGATATGACCGCTGCCGGCGGCGTCGAGTTGCCACGCGGGTGGAGGTCGGCGTTGGTCGATCACTAGAGACCGCGCGCCGAGGCGTTCGAACGCGCCAGCGACGACGGCCAGGATGGTGTCATCCGCGGGCCCGAAGAGCAGGTTCATGCGAACACCCCGTCGAGCCGGGCGAGGAGGTCGGCGGTGAGCGCGGGCCGCTGTGTCACCGCGCACAGGCCGAGCGTCGGCTCCGCGAAGCCGAATGCGCAGAGGCGATTGGGTGTCGTCGCGGCAAGCATCTTCGCCTGTCGCTGCGTTTCGTGATCGTGATCGCCGACCGGCTCGCCGTCGAGCACCGCGCACCACGTCACCGATTCGATGTCGGCGCCGGCGAACGGATCGTGCAGCGCGGGATGCGTGGGGATTCCGAGTTCGCCGGCGAGCGCTCGCCAGTGCATCGGGTGGCGTGTCGGCCCTAGGAGCGACGCGGGTGTGGGGACGTTGACAACCGGGCATTGCAAGGTGGCCAGCCACCAGGCGAGGGCCGCAGTGGCCTCGCACGCCGCGTACTCGCGGTCGTCCTTGGCGATGACGAGCATCTCCATCGCGGGGACGGCCGGCAGACGGCTCAGTACTCCGGTGACCTCGCCGGAGCAGTACCGCGTCTCTCCGGCGACGAACTGGCTGTCGGGCCGGTCCATCTCGATGCGCCAGCCGGGGCA
>JANMQX010000296.1:0-4231 GCA_031370745.1 Ilumatobacteraceae bacterium | reverse complement strand
GCTGGTTGCGCAGCGACGACTCGCCCACCCCGGGCCGCACGCAGGCGGGTGTGCCAGCGATCCACGTCGGCCACCGTCAACCGCCCCAGCGGCGTGCGTGCGATCTTGTCGGCCTTCACCAGCGAGGCGCGGCTGGTCTGGTCGCGCACGGTCGACGCCGCCCATGTAGGCGTGTGCGTCTCGATCCACGCCTCCAACGCATCGGCCACTGTGCGGCCATCACTCGCCGAGGGCGGCGTCACGGTCAACTCGGCAGCCGCTCGTTGCGCCGCACGCTTGGTCCCACGCACTGTGCGACTCACCTGCTTCGGACGTCCACGCTCGTCGTTTCCGACGAAGACACGAACCTCCCACCCGCCCGGCTTGCGCTCGCGAAGTGTCGCCACGACGGCGACGCTGTCAACTAGGGAAGGTACTAGGGACAACCGCGGAACACGACAACACCAAACAACACTATGTGGACGAGAAGTGCTAGCTGAACAGCTTCTTGGCGATCACGATGCGCTGGATCTGATTCGTGCCTTCGTAGATCTGGGTGATCTTCGCGTCGCGCATCATTCGTTCAACGGGGAACTCGCTGGTGTATCCGTAGCCGCCGAGGAACTGCACGCAGTCGGTGGTCACCTGCATGGCCACGTCACTGGCGAAGCACTTCGCCATGGCGCCGGCCATGCCCAGCTCTCCGGTCGGGTCACCGTCGTCGACCATCGCACAGGCGCGGTAGACCATGGCTCGCGCTGCCTCGATCCGCATCGCACAATCTGCAGCCATCCATTGCAGGCCTTGGTTGTCGGCCAGCGGGCGACCAAACGTGCGGCGCTCCTTCATGTAGCCGACTGCAAAGTCGAGGGCACCCTGGGCGATACCTACAGCCTGGGCGCCAATGGTCGGCCGCGAGCGATCCAGCGTGTGCATCGCGACACCAAAACCTTGACCGACTTCGCCGAGCCGCCAACCGTCCGGCACATGACAATCCTCGAATCTCACGACTCCGGTCGGCGAGCCCTTGATGCCAAGTTTGTGCTCGAGCTTGTCGACGTGTACGCCCCACTCCGCCTTGGTCAGGAAGCACGTGACGCCCTTGTGGCGGTCGTCGGAGGTGCGGGCGAACACCGTGTAGAAATCGCTGATGCCCGCGTTGGTGATCCAACACTTCGTGCCATTGATCACCCAATCATCGCCGTCGCGAGTTGCGCGAGTCGTCATCGACGCCACGTCGCTTCCGGCATCGGCTTCGCTGAGGCAATAGCTCGCCTGACTACGGCCATCACAAACACGCGGCAGCACCTCTGCCTTCAACGTGTCGGATCCGAAGTTGATCACCGGCAGCATGGCGAGTTTGGAGATGAGGAAGATCAGGCTGGTCGAAGCACAGGCACGAGCTAATTCCTCGGCGGCGATGGCTTGCGTGACGAGCGACGCGCCCTGGCCGCCGTACTCCTCCGGATATTGCAGCGACGTCAGGTCGGCAGCGACAAGCGCATTGAAGACCTCCCAGTCGTACTCGGCCTTCTCGTCGGTGGCTGCGGCACGCGGCGCGACCTTGTCGTCGGCAAATCTGCGAACGACGGCTCGGAACTCGCGCTGCTCGTCAGTGAGATTGATGGGTTGCGTCATACGTCCAACAACTCCTTCCACCTACCTGGATAGGCAGCCGCGACCTGCGCGGGCGACATGCGCAAGGTTGCTTCCGGCACCATGTCGACCAGCGCGCGTGCCTCGTCGTAGTGATGCAGCGTGTTGCTGACTCCTTCGAACAATCGGGTCCGCAACTCCTTCATCTCTGCTGGCGGATTGCTGTCGAGGAAGCCCCATATGGTGAACGCAATGGTCAAGTCGTGAATGACTGGTGCCCGACTGAAGATCGACGCACGGCGCAGGGCAATTCCGAGGCATCCCTGGATCGCGTCCGCAGCGTGCTCTCGCGGTTGCAGTTGGAGGCGATCACGAAAGCCGTTGGCGATCTTCAGCGCATAGCCCTGATCCGGTCCTTGAAATCCGAGCCGAGCTCCCTCTGGCTGGAACCCGACGAGGTCGCCGGGACGGTTCGGCTTCCACGAACCGGGCACGATGTCAGGCGAGCCGTACACCCTCGAATCGTCGACGGGTGGGACGGGGGCGAACTTCGGCGCTGCCATGCACACCTTTCTACCCGGCGAACGGTCGCCGTGTCACAACTCGGTACCCGGCCGCGACGAGTTCGAACCCAACACGGCGCTTCAGGTGCCGGAATGCAACAGGCCGTACACCAGGCTCTCTTCCAATGCCCGCCACGACGCCTCGATGATGTTGGGGCTGACACCGATCGTGGTCCAGGTGCGGTCACCGTTGGTGGCGTCGATCAGCACGCGGGTGATGGCCCCGGTTGCTGTTGCCCCGTCGAGGATGCGCACCTTGTAGTCGGTCAAATGCACCTTGGCGAGTTGAGGATACGAACCGCCGACGGCGGCCCGCATGGCCGAGTCGATCGCGTTGACCGGACCATTGCCCTCCGACGTGTGGACGTGTCGCTGATCACCGACCCACACCTTGACCGTCGCCTCGGTTGTGAAGTCGCCCGTCGCCATCTCGTCGGTGATCACGCGCATGCTCTCGACCCTGAAGAAGTCTTGCTGCCAGCCGGCGGCGCGTCTCATCAGGAGCTCGAGCGACGCATCGGCGGCCTCGAAGTGATAGCCCTCGTGCTCGAGCCGTTTGAGATCGTCGATGACCTGGTTGACGGCAGGTCCATCCATTGGCAGGCCGAGTTCGGTGGCCTTCATCTGGATCGTGGCCCTGCCAGCCATCTCGCTGACGATGAATCGCGTGCCATTGCCGACCAACTCGGGATCGACGTGCTCGTAGGCATCCTTGGCGCGCACGATCGCGCTGACGTGCAGACCGGCCTTGTGGGCGAAGGCCGACGCGCCCACGTACGGCGCCTGCGGGTTGAGTGGGCGATTGAGCACTTCGGCAACGTGATGGCTGACCGCTGTGAGCCGTTCGATACGACCCTCCGGCAGGCAGGGCATGCCCAGCTTCAACTGCAGATTGGGGATGATCGTGGTGAGGTTGCAGTTGCCGGTGCGCTCGCCGAGACCGTTGAGCGTTCCCTGCACGTGCCGCGCACCTGAGCGCACGGCCGCCATCGAATTGGCAACAGCGCAGCCGGTGTCGTCGTGGCAATGGATGCCGATGATGACATCGCCGCCCACGTGTCGGTGGACGTCGGCAACGATTGATTCGACTTCGTGCGGTAACGAACCGCCGTTCGTGTCGCACAGCACGACATGGCTGGCGCCTCGTACAACCGCGGCCTCGAGGGCGCGCAGCGAGAACTCCGGATTGCGCTTGAAGCCGTCGAAGAAGTGCTCCATGTCGACCATCACCTGCCGGCCGTGACTCGCCAGGAATGCGACCGAGTCGGCGATCATGGCCTCGCCTTCATCGAGCGTGGTCTGCAGCGCGTTGAGCACGTGGTAGTCCCAGCTCTTGGCGACGATGCACACCGTGCTGGTGTTGGCATCGAGCAGGTTGCGCAACGTTGCGTCGTCGTCGACCTTGCCCTTGGGGCGTCGAGTTGAACCAAAGGCCACCATCGTCGACGTCGCCAGCTGCAGCTCTGTCGCGGCGCGTGCGAAGAACTCGATGTCTTTCGGGTTCGCGCCAGGCCATCCGCCCTCGATGAAGTGCACACCGAGGTAGTCGAGTTGCTCGGCAATGCGCAGCTTGTCGTCGACGGTCGCTGACACTCCCTCGACCTGCAGGCCGTCGCGCAGCGTCGTGTCGAAGACTTCGACAAACTGTCGCGTGTCGGAGATCTCGACAGATTCGTTGCTCATGGATGATCCTCTTCCCTGGAAGTCTGGCCCTGGAAATGAAAGAGCCGCCCGGATGGGCGGCTGGGAGCGCACTTCGGCGGAGGCCGACGTGCGCTAATGAATGATGATGATCGTGGCGGGACGGCGAGAGATCACGAACCCCATTCAATCCGGTTTTCCGGCAACCGTCAACGTGAACTCTGTGCAAAACCTGTGTGCAAAAGGTGGACAGATGAGAAACTTCTGGGGATTGTCAAGAAAGTCTGCGGATAACCCTGTGACTTCAAAAATACCGCTTGACCTGGGATATTCGGGTGGAGCAAGCTACCCGAGTACCGGAAAGCGCACGCCAACCGGAGCTCGAGGAACGGTGCCGAACACCGTGGCAACCTGCAAGGGTCGTCACAAGGATCGGAGGGCCAACCGAGTTC
>JANMQX010000092.1:0-11656 GCA_031370745.1 Ilumatobacteraceae bacterium | reverse complement strand
CCCTCGCCGGCAACGTCGCGTCGTTGAGCGAGCGGAGCGAAGCGGTAATGGCCGCCTGGTCCGCTCCCGGTGTTACCGCTGTCATCAACGACCTGGTTGTCGCGGTCTAGTCCCCACCCCGACATCCACTGCCCCAGGGCGCTAGATTCGAACCCCGCCGAATCGAGCGCCCTGCAAAAGCGCACATCACACCTCTCGGACATCGGGTCGATGGCGTCGCCGACATAGGTAGCCGCATCTTGCATGCGACACGACAAATGGGAAGTCACTGACCGACGAGTGGACCTTGGACCCTTTCGAGCGGATCAGGGAGGCGCGACAACAGAGGCAGGAAAGCTCGCGAACGACCGTTCGTGAGGGCATCAAAGGAGAGCCGATGCAAGCGCACGTGGGCGATCAGTTGAGAATACGCGGCCGCGCGATTGGAGTTCCCGACCGGGTCGGCGAGGTGATTGAGGTTCGAGGTTCTGGAGGGACTCCTCCGTTCTTGGTTCGTTGGGACGACAGTGGGCACGACGGGCTTTTCTTCCCGGGTAATGACGCCGTGGTCGAGCCCCTCGGTGAGCACCACGACGAGATCGCCAATTACATGAAGCAGTCAGCGCACCATCGCGATTCGTGACTCAGGGTGACCCGATCTGCGCTCCTGAACCGTCCGTGGGGCGAGACCTTCACCGATGACAGCAGCAGCAGCCCAACCTGAAAGTGGAGATGCTCGACGATGCCGAGGCGATTCGTTGACTACGCCGTCACCGAAGTACGGCGGGTCGCTGCGATGCGAACTACTCGATCGGCACACTTGGGCCACCAGGCCTGGGCGGCGCAGGAGCCGGCGGCGTCGCCCAACAGCTGACGGGTAATACGAGCAGCCAACTCAGCGACCGGTCGACATCCGGCGGCGTCGAGCCGAACCCGCCCAGGACGACACGGCGGAGTGGGCGAGTGGTGACGTTCGGCCCTAGCGGAACTGGACGGGTCAGCGGATAGTCGAACATGACGGGTGGCGCTCAGCGACCGGTCAGGAGAACATCGGATGAAGATCATCGAATCCGTTCGTCGACCGAAGGTGATGCTTGCGCCCGACGAGACCATCCACACCGCTGCCGTGCTCATGGAGAAGACCGGTGTCGGGGCCATCGCCATCGTAGACGGCCAAAGGTTGATCGGGATCGTGACCGACCGTGACCTCGTCAGACGCGGCATCGCTCGACGCACGCCCGACGACGCGAGGATCGACTCGGTGATGTCCTCACCCGTCGTCACCGTCGAGGCCGACGCCGACCTTCACGACGTCTTCGCCCTCCTCCGCACCAACCCGGTGCGTCGCGTGGCAGTCGTGCGCGGCGATGAGTTCGTCGGGATGATCACCGTCGACGACCTCCTCATCGGGATTTCCGGGGCGCTCGAAGACCTCGCCCGGCCGATCACGGCCGAGGTCGTGTTCGGAGGCCACCACGACGCCGCCGTTCCCGCCACGATCTGACGCGCCGAGCGCGCTCGATAGTGAAGGCAACATTGCTGGGTAAGGAGGCGATCCGACCTTGCGACGACGAGGACATCTGCGCTGGCCGCCTCCTGGAGATCGAACGCGGTTGGTCGAATGGGAGCGCGCAGGCGGAATCGAACCGAGATGGGCCAAAGGGCCCTTGCCCCTCTCACCGTCGATTGAACACGATGCAACCGTGAGTCGACGGGACGTTGCGGCGGAGGACCTCGCCCGCGCGCATGAGCCCGTCGCCGTCCGCAGCCGCCTTCGCAGGCCACTGAGGCCTTCGCTTCTCGCTGACGCGGTCCTCGGAGCAGTGGACGGAACCGTCACTACGTTCGCCGTGGTCGCCGGCGCCCTTGGGGCGCGCCTCGGCACGGGCGTCGTCGTCGTGCTCGGGGTCGCCAACCTGTTCGCCGACGGTCTCAGCATGGCAGCCGGGCGGTACCTCGGAGTCTCCGCTGCACTCGAGCAGCGCCGCGCGGCGCAACGCACCGAGCGACACCACATCGCCCTGGTGCCCGAAGGCGAGCGCGAGGAGGTCCGCCAGATCCTGAGGTCGAAGGGCTTCGAGGGGGCAACCCTCGAGCGAGCAGTCGACGTCATCACCGCCGATGTCGATCGGTGGGTCGAGACGATGGTCGTGGAGGAGTACGGTCACGGTCCTATCGCCGAAAATCCACGAACTTCGGCAGCCGCCACCTTTGCCTCATTCGTGCTCGCCGGTTCTCTTCCGCTCTCGCCCTTCGTGATCGGCCTCGCCAGCTCGGAGATCCCCGGCGCAGCATGGTGGAGCATGGCCCTCACGCTCGTCGGCTTCGCCGCGATCGGAACGATCAAAGGCGCCCTGGTTGGTCGACGACGGGTGCGATCAGCCTTGGAGACGGTTGCAGTCGGAGGCCTCGCGGCAGCGATCGCGTTCGTCATTGGCGTCGGGCTTCGCGGTCTCGTCGGCTGAGCGTGGCGCACCGTGCGGACAGCAGCGAACGGCCGCCACGTCGCGATTTCCGACGGCTTGCGGCGCGATTTGTACCGCTTCCTCCCATGACCACGAGGCGGACCTCCGATCGCGATCCCGCCTCGAAGGCAAGACCGGCGCGCTACTCGTGATGTCGGCAGCGGCGAAGCCACCTCGACGCGTTCGTTTCTCGGCGGTCTCCGAGGCCGTCTTCAATCGATTGACGGGTGCGCTTCTTCTGTGCCGTCTCTTTCAAGCCGGTATTGAGGGCGAGTGCAACCGTGCAGGGCCTTCGAGCTGAGTTGGCGCCGTGATGTGGCTCGGCTTCCGCATTGTCCGCAACAGGCAGGCGGGCCCCGCCTCGCTCCGCGACCTCGCGACGCGCCCGCACAGAAGGCCTTTCGGCCCTGCCACCGGGTTTGTGAGCTGCAGACCGCGATGTGTGGCTGTTGGACGCTTGGTTTCGGCGCTTTCGCGCTCGCGGTTTCACCCGTTGGTCCCGAGGTGGATGGGGCTGGTGAGGTCAACGCGACGGCACTCTGGTCGTCGGATGATGAAACCCACCCAGTATGCGAGCGGCGGCTGGAAGACACCGATCCTGGACAGCCGACCCGAAAGCAAGACGTGGTGGCCCAACTTCGGCAGCGACCGCCATATCGACGTATGTAGAACGGTCTGTGGACGAAGATGACGGCTCAGCAATCGTCGGCACCCCGACCCGCCGGAAGCGATCGCACCGCTCCTCGGGGCCAACGTCGCGTTCCCGACAGCGCGCACGCATTGCCGGGCAACCGGACACGGAGGACCGGATCCGACGGGCGTGATGGTGCTAGACCGGCCCCGATGACGCTGGCGCGACAAGACCAAATCGGCGCGAGAACTCGTTTCGATCGCGTCGAAATGACATCCGCTCCCGTGCACCGAGAGGACGAGCCCGCGTTGCCAATCAGAGCGGGGACCAAGGCGTCCCTTGCGACATCGCGACCGGTCGCGTCGTGACCCCTGAGCAGGCAGCTCTAGAGCAGTCCGCCACCGTCGGCCAGCCGTTGGGGTTGCGCTCTGCGGACGCGGCGGCGCGCCTGGCTCGTGACGGCCCGAACGTCCTCCCCTCCCCTCGGCCAGTGGCGGCATGGCGACAACTCGTTGTCCAGATGGGCCACTTCTTCGCGCTCATGCTGTGGGCCGCCGGGGTGCTCGCATTCATAGCCGGCATGCCGCAGCTCGGCGGAGCGATCTTCGTGGTTGTCGTCATTAACGGGATCTTTGCGTTCGTTCAGGAAACCCGCGCCGAGCATGCCGCCGAGCGCCTTCGTGACCTGCTGCCTCGCCGTTCGCTGGTGCTCCGGGATGGAGAATCAGTGGAGATCGATGCCGCCGCTCTGGTCACCGACGATCTCGTGCTGCTCGTTGCGGGTGACCGTGTGTCGGCGGATCTGCGAGTGACCGAGGCGCACGCACTACTGATGGACACGTCGCTCTTGACCGGAGAGAGCCTCCCGGTGGCCACATCGGTTGACGACCAACTCTTCGCCGGAACCTTCGTGGTCGAGGGCGAAGGGCGGGCGGTCGTCGAGGCCACCGGGGCGAGGACGCGTCTAGCGAGCATCGCCCTGCTCACCCAGTCCGGCCACCGGCCCCGCAGCCCCCTCGCTCGAGAGCTCAACCGCGTCGTACGAACTGTGGCCCTTGTCGCGATCGGCGTCGGCGTGGCCTTCTTCGGGGTCGCGCTAGCGGTGGGCTCCCCGCCGTCGGATGGCTTCCTGTTTGCGATCGGCGTGACCGTCGCGCTCGTCCCAGAAGGCCTGCTACCAACGGTCACCCTGTCACTGGCGATGGGGGCGCAGCGCATGGCCGGTCGCCATGCCCTCGTCCGCCGCCTGGAGGCAGTCGAGACGCTCGGTTCGACAACGTTCATCTGCACCGACAAGACCGGCACCCTCACCCGCAACGAGATGGCCGTCGTGAACGTATGGACACCCGCCGGTACGGCCCACATCGCCGGATGCGGTTATGACCCGACGGCGCCGCTGCTCGTCGACGAGGTGTTGAAGTCGTCGT
The DNA here is from genome assembly GCA_031370745.1 of Ilumatobacteraceae bacterium. Taxonomy (GTDB): domain Bacteria; phylum Actinomycetota; class Acidimicrobiia; order Acidimicrobiales; family Ilumatobacteraceae; genus JAENVT01. The sequence continues at coordinate 7,154 of JANMQX010000092.1, read as the reverse complement.
TGAGCATGCTGGCCCGAGCCGGCGTCCGGTGCTCGACAGGTCGGGCCGTGCAACGCGACGGGCAGTGGGTCGCCCAAGGAGACGCCATGGAGGCAGCGATCGACACGCTCGCCCCGCCGGCTCGGTCTGGACGTCGCCGGCGACGAGACTGCCAACCCCGTCCTGCGTCGCTACCCGTTCGACCCACGACGCCGTCGCATGTCCGTCGTGGTCGGCGACCAGCTTTTCGTCAAAGGTGCAACCGACGCTCTGCTCACCCGCTGCGGACAATCCGCTAGCGCCGGGCGGGCGCTCGATTCGATGGCGAACCGTGGGCTGCGCGTGCTGGCGGTCGCCACCCGTCCCGCTACAGACATCGGCGACGAGGTAAGTCCCGACGACGCAGAGGACCACCTCGAGCTCCTCGGACTGCTCGGGCTCGAAGACCCCCCGCGCCCGAGCGCCGCCGATGCGATTGCCGCCTGCCGCCACGCCGGCATCCGAGTTGCCATGGTGACCGGCGACCACCCAGCGACCGCGCTGGCCATCGCCGTCCAGGTGGGGCTGTCGGATCCCGGCGACATCGTGCTCGAAGGAAAGGCCTTGCCTGCCGATTAGCAGGCGCTGGGTGCTCTCCTCGATCGAGACGGCGTGGTGTTGGCGCGGGTTGCGCCAGAGGACAAGCTCCGCATCGCCCGCGCCCTGCAGGCCAGGGGCCATGTCGTCGCAATGACCGGCGACGGCGTGAACGACGGCCCAGCGCTTCGAGCAGCCGACATCGGCATCGCCATGGGACGCTCGGGGACCGACGTCGCCAGGGAGGCAGCCGACCTCGTGCTGCTCGACGACGACTTCGCCACCATCGTCGCTGCCATCGAGCAAGGCCGTGCGACATACTCGAACGTTCACCGATTCCTCACATACCACCTCACCGACAACGTCGCAGAACTCACCCCGTTCGTGGTCTGGGCGCTGTCGGGCGGTCGGTTCCCGCTTGCCCTCGGAGTGCTGCAGATCCTGGCGCTCGACATCGGGACGGATCTCCTCCCCGCGCTCGCGCTCGGTGCGGAGACGCCCAACCCACGCGCGTTGGAGCACCCACCGATGGCTCGCCACCTCATCGACGGCGCCCTGCTACGCCGCGTGTTCGGTGTGCTCGGCCCCACAGAGGCAGTGATGGAGATGGCCGCGTTCATCGCCGCGTTGATGGCCGCCGGTTGGCGACCCGGCGAGAGCTTCCCGACCGGAAGGGCTCTCCTCGCTGCGTCCGGTGCTGCGTTCGCAGCCGTGGTCGTCGGACAAATGGCCAACGCGTTCGCCTGCCGCAGCGCCACCCGATGGCCGGGAGCAGTCGGATGGACCGGAAACCGACTCCTGCTCGGTGCGGTCACGATCGAGTTGGCCATCCTTGTCGGGTTCTTGTTGATCCCGCCGGTGGCCTCCATCCTCGAGCACGCGGCACCCCCCACCGCCGGGCTCGCGGTCGCCTTGCTCACCGCGCCGGCCGTGCTCGCCGCCGACGCGCTGCATAAACGAATCCGCATGCGCCGCCGCAGAGTGCGAGCAGCGGGCGAACGTGCGCTGATCGGCGCACCGTGACCGGCCTTCTTCCGGGGCTCGACGTGTTGCAGCGGTACCGGATCGGATGGTTGCGTGCGGACCTGGTGGCGGGATTGACGGTGGGGGCCATGCTGATCCCCCAGTCGATGGCCTACGCCGAACTGGCGGGTCTGGCTCCGCAGTTTGGGTTCTACGCGGTGATCGGCGCGTTGATTGTCTATGCACTCGTGGGCACCAGCCGCCACCTGGGTGTCGGACCGGAGCCGGGGACCGCGATCCTGGCCGCCGCCGGAGTCGGAGCGATCGCCGGAGGGGACCCCAGAGCGCTACGTCACGTTGATGGCCGCTCTGGCCCTCCTGGTGTCTGGGATCTGCCTCCTCGGAGCCGTGGCACGGCTCGGGTTCCTAGCATCGCTATTGTCGAAGCCCGTGCTAGTCGGCTACATCACCGGTGTTGGGCTCACACTGCTCAGCAGCCAGATCGCCGGTTTCACGGGCGTCGCGATCACGAGCGAGACGTTCTTTCCCCGCTTCGGGGAGTTGGTGGACGAGTTCGGTGATGTCGACGGAGGCACGTTGGCCCTGGCCGCCGGGATGCTGGCGCTCATTCTCGTGCTCAGACGATCCGCGCCCCGAGTGCCGGGCGCCCTGTTGGGCGTCGTGTCGGCCATGGTGGTCGTTGCCCCTGTTCGCCCTCGACCACCGCGGCATCTCGGTGGTCGGGCAAATCCCGGCCGGACTTCCGATCCCAGTCCTCCCCGACGTCTCGATCGGCGACCTCGCGCAACTGCTGCCGGTGGCGGCCGGCATCGCGCTCGTCGGGTTCAGCGACAATGTGCTCACTGCCCGCGCCATCGCTGCCGGGCGGGGCTACCGGATCGATGCCAATCAGGAGTTGTTGGCGCTCGGTCTCACGAACTTGTCATCCGGACTGTCGCATGGGTTCCCCGTCTCGTCCAGTGCCAGCCGGACAGCGGTGCCGGCCTCGCTGGGCAGTAAGACGCAGTTGGTGTCGCTGGTCGGCGCATCCTTCGTCGTCGTGGCACTGCTTGCATTGCGCCCGCTGCTGGCGTAGATCCCACGGGCGGCGCTCGCCGCCGTTATCGTCTCGGCCGCGATCGTCATCATCGACGTGGCCGGGTATCGCAGCCTGTGGAAGGTGAGCCGGGAGGAGTTCGTCGTAGCAGTCGTCGCCGCGCTCGGCGTGCTCGTGTTCCGGGTGCTGGTCGGCGTGCTCGTCGCTGTAATCATTTCGGTCGTCGTCGCGCTCTATCGGATCGCCCGACCGCACGACGCCGTCCTCGGCGACTATCTGGACGCCGACGGCTGGGTCGATGTCGGCGCCTACCCGGAGGCGGTCACCGAGCCGGGGCTTCTCGTCTACCGATTCGACGCCCCGCTGTTCTTCGTGAACGCCGACCGCTTCGGGGCGCGCGTCGAACAGGCCCTGTCAGACAATCCGGGTCAGGAGGAGTGGCTGGTGCTCGATTTCGAAGGCGTGGGCGCCCTCGATGCAACCGCTCTCGACATGTTGGTCGAGCTCGTCGCGCGGGTTGACAAACTCGGGGTGAAGGTGGTCGGGGTCGCCGGGGCGCACGACCGGGTTCTGGCCCGGCTCGCGATAGCCGCACTCCTCGAACCGAGCGGACCCGCTACGGGTGTTCCCGACTATCAACGGCGACGTCATCTCCTTCCGGCAGCGCTGCTGAGCAGAGCAAATATGACCGAAGCCCCTACCGATGCTCGGCGACGAGGGTGAGGATGAATGCATGACAGACGGAGCGCACGTCCACCAATGCCCGTATTGTGAGCTCAAGTTCCTGTTTGCGAACGAGGTCAAGGGCCACGTCGTGGCCGATCACCCATCACACGCTGTCTCATACGTCGGCATGACCACGACGGAGCTCGAGCATCGGGTGGGGCGCACCAAGTTGCCCGACACTTCGCAATCGAACGATCGGTCGAAGCAGACTGCAGTGAACCACGGATACTGGCATCACCGCGACTGAAACCACGGTCGGGGCGGAGGATTCTGGCTGTGAATAACGCATGACGGCTCGTGGTCTGGGCGGCTGGCCGAGCTGGTCGCGACGCGATCGATCACAGTCCGCGCCTCTGGAGATGCCATACGGCCTCGGGTCGCCCGAATCGCGACGCACACTTTGGACGTGATGATTTGACGCACAGCCTTCTTCGTCAGTCGTCGGCGGGTACGACCACCACAGGGCACGGTGCATGGTGTGCCAGCTGGCGGCTGGTCGATCCCAGCAGCACCCGTCCGAAACGGCCCAGACCTCTAGATCCGAGCGCGATCAACGATGCGCCATCGGCGAAACCGAGCAGGGCCGCCGAAGCGCCCGCGGACGGCATGTGGCTTTCGACTTGCAGTCCAGCGACAGCCGGATCCTGCGTTGCGGTCTGGAGAAGGTTCTGAGCAGAGTTCTTGATGGACCGCACGAACGGTTCGCAACCCGGTATGTCGAGGTACGGGGGCTGCCAGGCATGAACGATGTGCAGTGTCGCCTGACGGGCGCGTACTTCGCCGGCCGCCCAGCGCAACACCCTCACGGAAGTCGCCGAGGGGTCGATACCGACGACAACCGCACCGCTGCGTGGACGTCGTGCGCCTTCAGGAACGACGGCGACGGGGCAGCGGGCCAGTTCGAGGACCCTCTCACTGACCGAGCCGAGGAGTAGGCCCTCAAAACCACCGAGCCCGCGGGTTCCGACGACGAGTAAGTCGGCACCGGCGCTCGCCTCCACCAGCGCTCGTGCCGGTAGGTCGAGCACGACTTGCTCGTCGACCGGGTAGGACCCGATGAGCGATCGCAGCGTTCCGTGCAGGGCTGCAAGGGCCTCCTTCGAACTGTACGAGGGATTGAACGTGTCCTCGCGGTCAGCGTGGTGTTGGTTGAAGTAGTCGTATGCCAGGATGGCGACCATTACAGCTTCGTGAAGAGCTGCTTCGTCAACCGCCCATCGCAGCGCGGCCGTGGAACCGTGGATCCGTCCACTCCAACGACGATGCGGTTCATCCGTAGATCATTGCGGATGTCACTGACCCAGTGCCAGCCGTCGCTCTGGCGATCGCGATCTCGCATCGGTCGGTAGATCCCGAAGGTTTGCGTTCGCCTATCCGAACGTCGTGCCGTGTGGTCACCAGGCCACTGCTAACTCAACGCCCGACCCGCCAGCCCGCGGTCTCGCGCCGGATGGGGCACGGGCGACGATACGCGCCGTGACGTTCGCCCCTTGCGGAACCTCGCGACACGCGTCAGCGTGGGAAGAAGAGGAGGTGATGCTCGTGAAGACCGCGATTCGATCACCGCTGGCGCCCGTCGCGCACGACGCGAATCTATTGCGGCCCCTGCTCGACCGATTCGAGCACAACCCGGCAGCGTGCTGGCCTCACGTCGCGACGGCCGCGGCCATGTCTCTCCCAACGAGTTATTCGACTAAAACGAGTTCAGGGCAGTGATTCAGCGGGCGGTCGGCCAAGCCACCAGGTCAGTTTTGCGAGCAGAATCCATTCGCACCTCCGCGATCCTTCCCCGCGACCTCACCATCGAGCCCGGCGAGCTCTCGGCAACGCTCCGCGTCCGCCAGGCGGGCGTCGAGAAGACCTACCCCGACGAGATCGACCAAATCTACGCGGGGTGACACGATGGACCGACCGACTGACAACGCACCGAGCGACGAACCGGTTGAAGAAACCAGCGACCCTCTGGACCACGTGCACACCCTCCGCGACGGTGGACGGATCCTGGTTCGCGCGTTGAGAGCCGACGACCGCGAAGAGATGGCCGCCCGATACGAGGAACTGTCGCCGGCCTCGCGACGGTTGCGGTTCTTCAACGCACCCAAGCACCTTTCCCGACGACTGCTCGACTACCTCGTCGACGTCGATGGCCTGAACCGGTTCGCCCTGGGAGCGCAAGCAATCGACGAGCCCGGACATATGGGGGTGGGTGTGGCCCGCTACGCCCGTGACCACGACGACCCGTCCACTGCCGAAGCGGCCGTCACGGTGCTCGACTCGCATTGCAACCGCGGCATCGGGACGATCCTGCTGACCTCACTCGCCGATGAGGCCCTCGCGCGCGGCATCACCACTTTCACCGCCAGTGTGATGTGGGACAACCAGGTCCTGCTGGATTCCCTCCGTGCGATGGGCGGCGTGGTGGTGCCCGACGAGCCCGGCGTCGCAGCGGTGAGCGTCGAATTGCCTCTGGACAGCAAAGGGTTCGTCCGATCGGCGCTGTAACGGGTGATGCACGCCGTGGCTGTTCGCTGGGGTGCTGCGCGACTCGGCGCGGTCGGGCGAGTAGTTGGTGTTGTCGAGGCGATGGTAGCTAGTGCGGTCCAACGTCAGGGCAATTGTAGAAGCTGCATTGATTCCGAGGCTCGTGAGGAGCGGCCTGGATCTGCCACGAACCGCTGTACACCTAGTCGGTTCCCTCGCGGTAGCCGGAGCGTGGTCAATCAGCGTGCCGAAAAACGTCAAGTTGCGCTTCCGAGTCGCATAGCGCGGTGCCGCGGTAGGCCGGCTGCAGGAATGTGGCGCCGAGCAATGGACGATAGACATCGCGCTTCCGATCGCGGGCAGGGTCACTGGTGGGAGGCACTGGCCTGAATCGAAAGTGTCTGATTGACGGTTGTGACTTAAGCCCCTTCTTTGGATATCGGGGATTTCGTACGCTCGAAACATGGAACGGTTCGAGGTATTGTACCCAGCGGTCCAGTTCCCGAACCAGCGGCTTGAAGCAGAGCATTCGCAGTCAGTACTCGGCCGGCCGCTGAACTTCATCCTGGTGAGCACCTACCCACCGACGAAATGCGGATTGGCAACATACACGGCGAATCTGCGCGGCGCACTCCAAGCCGGCGGCGCGTTCGCTCGCGTCATCAGATTGCTCGACTCGCGCGAGCCCTCGCCAACCGCGAACCGCGACGTCGTTGCTGACTGGCGTCGGAATGATCCCCACGGTCTACACGCGGCTATCTCGGCGACAGGTGATTGCGATGTGGTGATCATCCAGCACGAATTCGGTATCTACCCCGGAAAGGACGGTGAGGATTTGCTCGATTTCGTGGACGGCTGCGATCGCCCGATCGTGACGGTGTTGCACACCGTTCTGGAAAACCCGACTCCGCACCAGGCACGCATCGTCGAAGCGCTTGCAAGGAGATCCGGACGGCTCGTCATCCACACTGCTGTAGCTCGAGATCGACTTCTGGCTGTGCACGACCTCGATCCGAAACTAGTCAACGTCATTCCGCATGGTGCGGCACCGAACATCACGGGCGAACACTCGATCGTCGCGGCCGAACCCTTGATGCTCACGTGGGGTCTGCTCGGTCCGGGAAAGGGCATCGAGTACGGCATCGAAGCGGTTGCCATCTTGCGTGAACAAGGTTTGGACGTCCGATACGTTGTTGCCGGCGCGACCCACCCAAACGTGTACGCCAACTACGGCGAGCGCTATCGAGAGCAACTCCACGAACTCGCCCGAGAACGAGGGGTCGCGGATCTCGTTGTCTTCGACGGCGCCTATCGGGATCGGGCATCATTACAGGCGATCGTGCGCAGCGCGTTAATCGTGCTCCTGCCGTAC
>JANMQX010000246.1:0-3469 GCA_031370745.1 Ilumatobacteraceae bacterium | reverse complement strand
GGGGGTCCGGGCCGACGCGTTTGCCGGCAGCTTCGGTGATGACGTCGAGGAGGTGACGAAGGCCGCCCTCTCGACGAGGCTCGGTATCGACAGTGATCGGGCGCGTCGTGATCTTTCGCTCAGCAGCGTTGAGGTCGCGGGCCAGGATGAACGGAGTGATCTCCATGAGATCTCCCGACGCAGCAGCCGCTGATGCGAATTGAACCGGCGTCGACGCGCCCTCGCCGATGCGCAGCGCTCCACGACCGGGCGTGTGCAGCGAGATCTGCACCGGGTCTCTGTTGCCCATCAGGGCCGTTGCCTCGATCGGATCGTTCATTCGCAGACCGATCCGAATGTTCGCGAAGGACTTCAACATGTGCTCGATCGATCGCGTCAGTTGTCCGACGGTGAGGATGAGATGCAGGCCGAGATGGCGCGAGCGATCGGCCAGCTCGATCAGTTGTGGAACGAAACCGGCGTGCTTCGTCATCACGCCGTCGGCGTCGTCGACCACAACAACCAGCCGGGGAATCGGGTGCACGCCGTCGGGACGGAAGTCGGCATCCCGATCGGCGGTGTGCCTGTCCCCACTGTGCCGATCCCCACTGTGATAATCGGCAAGGCTGACGGCGTGGTTCTCCGCCAGAACACGGGCCCGGCGGGTGATCTCTGACTGCAGGGCGCGCAGTAAGCGAACCCCGCCGTGCTCGTCGAAATTCTCGATCGAGCCGACGATGTGGTCGATACCGCGGAAGCCCGCGAACGAGGAGCCATCGGAAGGCTCGACGCAGATGATGTTGACAGCAGAGGGATCGTTGGCGGCGATCAGCGAGGCAACGATGGTTCGCGTCAGATCTGTCTTCCCCGATCTGGCCGAGCCGACGATCAACACGTGCGGTCCGTCGTCGACGAGGTCGAGCTCGACGGGACCAGAGTCGCCGACGCCTACAGCGACGCGCAGCCGGCGACTTCTGCGGCTCGCGCTCCATCGTGCGTACGTCCGGCCGGCGTCGAGCCCGTCGGGATCGATCAGCGACGCCAGTGAGACCATCGGTGGCAGCACTGCCTTGGCGGATGGTTGCACGGTGTGGTCTTCGAGCGGGCTGAGCTTGCGCGCTGCGGCGACAGCGACGTCGTGTTCGAGCACGAACGGCACGACATCGGTGATTGTCGGTCCGCTGATCGGGTAGTCGACCTCCGCGGCGCCATTCGCCTCGATGCGCACCACCGTGGTGCAGACAGCTGGAACGTCGTCGGCTCGATCGGTGATTGCCACGAATCGAACGGGGAGCTGTGCTTCGGCGAACAACCCGCGCAGCATCGCCGCTCGGCCGCGCCACAGCGCAGGGTCGTCGATCACGGCAAGGGTCAGTCGGCTTGGTGTGATCGGTCGGCCGAGCGACTGAATGCTGGCGACAACGGTGGTCAAGGTGCGCTGGGCGTTGACCCAGTCGGTGATCCCCTCTTCGTCGCTCAGCAACTGCACACCCTGGGAGGCGCGAGCATGCGGCAGCCACTTGATCCACTCCCAACGGGCGGCACCGGCCGGCGTCGCCAAGACGACGACCGAGAGGTCGGAAGGGCTATGAGCGACACAGGCTTGCACCACCAGTGCCCGCGCCGCGGCCCGGGCTTGTGGTGGTGTGCTGGCAAAACCGATCCCGCGCTGATTCAACAGATCGACCAGGACAGGCGCTGATGGCAGCGTGGCAAGGTCGCGGCGATCTACCTCGCTGCCGTCGCCCGGTGTCCATCGCTGATCCGCCAGGCCGACACTGAAGACAAAGGCGTCCTCGTCGGCTGGTCGTCGCTCCCAGAGTCGCTCAGACAGCTTGTCGGCCCGCCGAATGACCTCCGCCAGGTCGAGATGGGTGCGCCTGATGTTGTCGAGCTCAGCGTCGTAGGCGAGCCTCAGCGGGTCGACTACAGCTTGAGGCGGCGGCGGTGTGACTTCGACGCGGACGCTTCGCTGGCCGCGGCGCCGACCGCCGTTGCGTGGTCGAGCATTTGGTTCTGGCTCCGGGGCTTGCTCGCCGCGTGGACTGCGAACGAAGTTGAGTTGACCGAGCGGCGTCGACAGCAGCGAATCGGCGCGATCGTCGATGACTCCGTCGAGACGAAACACGCGATGGCCAATGCGCAGTCGTTGATTTTCCCAACGCGCCGGGTTGGCTGCCGGATGGCCGTCGAGATCGCCCTGATTGGCGGCGACTGTGACCCCGTTGGAATGCTCGACAACGATCTCGCAGCGCGGCACCAGGACCTGGTTGAAGGTCAACGGCGCAACGTTGGCTCGCCGAGCCGTGCCCAACGAGTACCTGCCGGGGGCGAGCGGTCGACGATTGCCTCCGCCCTCGCCGGCCGCCTGCACCAAGGTGATCGCGCTCTCGCCGGCCCGCTCGAGGGGCGGGTTGATCTCGATCAGTGACCCGGTGACGAGACCGGCGGCGCTCATCAGGGTGCCGGTCGGCATCGGCCGGCCATCTACGTAGACGAGGTGTGGCGGCGCCGAATTGAGCACACGGCTCAATAGGTCGCCGATCGTCACCGACTCGTGGACAGCCTTGACGGAGATCTCGGCCTCGCCCTGTGAAGTCGAAACGATCAGGTCCATCAGTTCGGGCGCGACCGTAAGCGCATCTCGGGCTCGGGAGCGGGAGCGGACGCGGGCCTCATGATCTTGTTATCGGCACGACTTGTCAACGAGATAACCCCAAAGTTCAAGACAACGTCAAGTTCTGACCCACGCCATTGGGCGGTACCCGCACCCAGGATAGATGGGCGATAGCATCACCGGCCATGGCGGACCAGGTAGCCAGCGTATTCCACGCGTTGATCGACAACGTCGAGAGCATCGTGCGTGGCAAGGCCGAGTCGATTCGGCTGGCATTGTGCTGCCTCCTGACCGAAGGCCATCTGCTCATCGACGACGTTCCCGGAACGGGCAAGACGTCGATGGCCAAAGCCATTGCCGGCTCGATTGCCGGCTCGTGGAAGCGCGTCCAGTTCACCCCCGACCTGTTGCCCAGCGATGTCACCGGGGTGATGGTGTTCGACCAGCGCACATCCTCGTTCTCGTTCCGCCAGGGCCCGGTGTTCACCAACGTACTGATCGGCGACGAGATCAACCGAGCCAGCCCGAAGACCCAGTCGGCCTTGCTGGAGGTGATGGAGGAGCGTCAGGTCACCGCCGACGGAGTTCCTCACCTCGTTCCCCGGCCGTTCTTCGTCATCGCCACCCAGAACCCACGTGACTTTCACGGGACATTTCCTTTGCCTGACGTGCAACTCGACCGATTCGCGATGAAGCTGTCACTCGGCTATGCGGATCAGGCAACGGAAGTCATCGTGCTCGAGTCGTACCGACGCGAGAATCGTGATCGTGGCGTGCCGGCAGTCACCAACGCCACGCAGCTCGAACAGCTCATCGCCGCGATCGAACAGATCGAGGTTGTGCACAGCATCAACGACTACATCGTTCGCCTGG
>JANMQX010000225.1:0-19499 GCA_031370745.1 Ilumatobacteraceae bacterium | reverse complement strand
ATGCAGGGCGTGATCACCAGCCAATTTGAACTCGATAAATACAAGACTCAGGACAAGAACAATAAGGCTGTTACAGGCCTGGTCGTTTGCGTCGATGGAGCGCTGAGAGGTGGCTTCCCAAACTGCTGCTTCGAGCGTCGGTGGCATGCCATGGCCGTCGTAGGCGGCGTCGATCAGCGCCCGTCGGACGACCTCTTTGTCGAGGCTCTCGGGTTCCTCGTCGCGACTCAACCGGCCCTCGTAGCTGTCGGCCACCCAGTAGCGCGATGAATCTGGTGTGTGGATCTCGTCGATCAACAGCAACTCGCCAGTGGGTGTCGTTCCGAACTCGTACTTCGTGTCAGCCAGGATCAAACCCGACTGTCGGGCCAGCTCCTGGCCGCGGGCGAACAATTCGAGTGCCGCGGCTTCGACCGCGATCCAGAGCTCGGCGGCGACAAGGCCTTTGCGTGTGACGTCGCTCGGACTCAACGGTTCGTCGTGACCGCCGTGTTCAGCCTTGGTCGTCGGCGTGACGATCGCCACGGGCAGATCGGTGTTCTTCCGAAGGCCGTCGCAGAATTGATAGCCGTAGATGGTCCGCGCCCCGTCGGCGTACTGGCGCCACAGCGACGTGCTGGTGACACCGGTGATGTAGCCGCGCACGATCACTTCGACCGGCAACGGTTGGGCAGAGCGGGCGACGAGCACGTTGGGATCGGGTAGATCGACGACGTGGTTGGCGATCACATCCGCCGTGCGTTCAAACCACCAGGCGCTGAGCTGGTTCAAGACCTGACCCTTGTATGGAACACCGGCGATCACCCTGTCGAATGCCGACAATCGATCGGTGGTGACAAAGAGACGCTGGCCGCTTCCGTACCCATAGGAGACACGCACCTTGCCGTCGCGGCGATCGCCGAGCGGAAGGTTGATGTCGAGGAAGGGGGCTTTCATAGCTATCGCTCCTTGGCGTAGCGAACGCCCTGTTCGAACAGCGCCAGGCCGAGAGCGCCGACAGCACCGTGCGTGAAGCCCGGATACTGGCGGGCGATGACATGGTTCTCGGGATGCGGCATCAGGCCCAACACGACACCACTGACATCGCAGACGCCAGCGATGTCGTCGACCGAGCCGTTGGGATTGTTGCCCGAGTAGCGCACCGCGACCTGTCCGGCGGCAGCCAGCGCGGCGGTGTCCGGATGCGTGTACCGGCCCTCGCCGTGAGCGATGGGGCAGTCGATCGTGGCGACCTCTCGTGTCCAGATGCACCGACTGGATGGTGCCGTCAAAGTGACCCACTCGCACTGGAAATGTCCGCTCGAGTTGTGGCCCAGCGCTCCGGGCAAGAGGCCCGTGCGGGTGAGAACTTGGAATCCGTTGCAGATCCCGATCACGGGCTTTCTTGCCGAGACGAAGTCTCGCAATGCGTCGCCAACACGGTGCTCGAGCTGCAACGCGAACATTCGTCCAGCGCCGAGTGCATCGGCGTAGCTGAAGCCGCCGGCGATGACGACCATTTGTCCCACGTCGAGCAGCGCCGGTCGCCGGATCAGTTCCGACAGCAGTGTGATACGCGCTTCGGCACCGGCCAGGTCGAGGGCGAAGGCAACGTCATGGTCGCGGTTGGTGCCGGCGGCTGCCAGCACGAGTGCGGTCGGTCGGCTCACTGTTCAGCTCCGAATGCGGCGACCAGCTCGTCGAGCGGGATTGGTGGATGGCCGGCAAGCGTGAACGCCGGTATGTCAGTGACCGTGCCGAGCACTGTGACCGGTTCGCCGAGTTGGTCGCCTAGCCAGGCCACGTCGTCGGGAGCGAGTTCGCAGACGAATCGGCTCGACGATTCGCTGAACAGCGCCGACACGAGATCCGGACCGGGCAGCGTGTCGATCGACAGGCCGAGGCGACCGGCGATTGCCATTTCCGCCAGAGCAACCGCGAGTCCGCCCTCGCTGAGATCGTGACATGCCGCGACGCGGCCCGATCGCAGCGCTTGATGCAGCCGTCGGTAGCGCGCAGGTGCGGTGGCGTCGGGCGCAGGGACCGTCGCCGGTGATGCCATCTCGTGCACCTTGGCGAAGTGGCTGCCACCGAACTCGCATGACGTCGGCCCGATTTGCACCACCACGTCGCCGGCACGTTTCAGGTCGGGAGTCACCGCTGCGTTGACATCGGGGACGTGGGCGATCGCAGTGATGACCAGCGTCGGCGGAACAGAGTGACGGGCGCCGTCCGCTCCGAGATATTCGTTGTTCAACGAGTCCTTGCCGCTGACGAATGGCGAGCGATGCGCTATCGACGCCTCACTGCAGCCGCGCACCGCTTCGACCAGCTCGCCGAGTGTCGAAGGCCGGCGTGGATTGCCCCACGAGAAGTTGTCGAGCAGGGCGATCTTGTCGGGGTCGGCACCGACCGCAACGACGTTGCGGATCGCCTCATCCACCACGGCGTGGGCCATTCGGTAGGGGTCGAGTTCGCCGAACCATGGGTTGACGCCGATGCCGATTGCCAGACCGTGGGTGTCAGCCGGATCCGCGATCACAACACCGTCCGCATGACCATCGCGACGACGCCCGACGAGTGGCCGCACCACGGTGGAGCCGAGGATCTCGTGGTCGTAGCGGCGGATCACCGACGCTTTCGACGCGATGTTCGGATGGCGCAGCAGCGCCAGCAACGTCGCGGCGACGTCGTTGCACGCCGGGGGATCGGCGATGGCGCGGTCGGGTGCAGGCAGCACCGCTTCCATCGCCCGCTGCGGCCTGCCGTCGTGGAGGAACTGTGTCTCGAGATGCAAGACCGTCGTGTCGCCGTGGCGAACGTGCAGCACGTTGTCGCCCGTGAACGTGCCCAGCGAAGTTGCTTCGATGCCATGCAGTTCGCAGAGTTGTTGCAATTGCAACCATGACGAACCTTGGGCCGAATCTCGGGCCGAAGCAGGAACTGCCACCACCATGCGTTCTTGGGCTTCGCTGAGCCAGATCTCCCACGGTCGCAGGCCAGGATATTTCAGCGGCGCAACGGCTAGGTCGACGTCGGCGCCGATTCCCTCGGCCATTTCACCGATCGCCGACGACAGCCCGCCCGCCCCGCAATCAGTGATCGCCGTGAACAACCCGGTGGCGTCGCGCAGCACATCGATCAACAACTTTTCGACGATCGGATCGCCGATTTGGACGCTGGCGCCGGCGACGTCGCCGGTGGTCGCATCCATCGTCGCGCTGGAGAACGTCGCGCCCCGCAGCCCATCGCGCCCGGTCCGACCCCCAAGCACCACCACGAGGTCACCGACGTGTGGTCCGGTCAACGGGGGAGCGTCGTCGGCGATGCCGATGCAGCCGCAGTACACCAGCGGGTTGGCGATGTATCCCGGGTCGTAGAGCACAGCGCCGGCAACGGTGGGAAGGCCGATCTTGTTGCCGTAGTCGGCGACCCCGGCGATCACTCCGCTCTCGATCAGTCGAGGATGAAGCACACCCTCGGGCAGGAGCGACGGATCGAGATCGGTCGGGCCGAAGCACAAGATATCGGTGACGGCGATGGGGCGGTGGGCCGCACCCATGACGTCGCGAATGACGCCACCAACTCCGGTGTTCGCCCCGCCGAAGGGCTCGATCGCAGATGGATGGTTGTGCGTTTCCGCCTTCACCGCAAGAGTCGTGCCTTCGGAGAACGAGACGATCCCGGCATTGCCGACATACGCGCTGCGCAAGAACGGCGCGTTGATGGCGGTGGTCGCGTCGCGCAGTTGTTGGAGGAGCGGCGTGATGTCGTGGCCGTTGGCGTCGGTGATCCGGGCTCGGAAAGTTTTGTGGGCGCAGTGCTCGCTCCAGGTCTGGGCCAGCGTCTCCAGCTCGACATCGGTTGGGGCGCGGCCTGCGTCGCGGAAATGAGTGGCGATGGCGCGTAGTTCGGCCGGGTCAAGCGACAGACCGCGCTCACGGTTGAGGCCGGCCAAGGCATCGTCATCGAGGCCTTCGAGCTCGACGAGCTCGACACCGATGTCGGCCGTCGCCTCGCCGTCGACGAACGTCGGCTCGATCGTTCCCGTTGCCCATCGCTCGATCACCGGGTTGGCCAACAGGCGTCTGGCGAGCATCGACATCGTCTCGTCGTCGATGTTGCCATGCACCTCGTAGCGAGTGCCGGTGGCGACAGCCGCGATGGGTGCATCGATCGTCTCGGCGGCGAGAACAACGGCCTGGGCCGAGGCGTCGGTCACGCCCGGCAGCAATGCTGTCTCGATCGCTCTCGTTGCCGGCACGGCCCAGTCGCCGGTCTGCAGCAATGGATCCACGAGGAGGGCGTGGAGCTGGCTCCGATCGCTGGCACCGGCAAGAAAGACCAGGTCAGCCACATCGATCGCGGTGATCTCGGTCAAGCCAAGGGCGTGGGCATCGGCCAGCATTGTGGCAGCGCGAGGGTCGGTGGTGGTTGATCGAATGGTCAACCTGTCGACTCCGAGCACCTACGTGAAGTTAGGGCAGCGATCCGGACAGGCGGTCGAACGCGAACGAAAAGTAAGCTCCCCGCCCTGTGACCCGTCTCGTGCTCATCCGCCACGGAGAATCGAAGACCACGGTCGCCAGGGTGATCGGTGGGCATCGAACCTGCAGCGGGCTGTCTGAGCTCGGTCGCCAGCAGGCCGAACGGTTGCGGGACCGATTAGCCATCGGCCACGAGATCTCCGCCGACGTGTTGATCTCCAGCCAATATTCTCGTGCCCGCGAGACCGCCGAGATCATCGCTCCCGCCCTCGGAGGACTGCCTGTGATCGAGGAACCGGGATTCGGCGAGCATGATCCCGGCCCCGATTGCGATGGGATGAGCTTCGACGACTACATCGAGCGCTACGGCGGTGGCTGGTGGGAGGGTGATCCGTTCGGTACGAGCTTTCCAGGCGGTGAGACGGTGGCAGCGTTTCAATTTCGGATCGGCCAGACCATCCGGCGCACCATTGACACCTATGCCGACAAGTCCGTTGTCGTTGCCTGTCATGGCGGAGTCGTCGATGCCGCCCTGCGTCTGGCGCTGAAGTCCCCTCCGACCGGCGCGTTCGAGATCCAAACCCTCAACACCTCGATCACCGAGATCCAACTGGTGAAGGACAACCTGTGGCGACTGATCCGTTACAACGACATCGGCCACCTCGTCGGCCTCCCCACCGCGACCACCCCCGTCCCGCCCGATCGGGGATGAGCCGCTCGACTCCCGACAGCGAGTTCTACGCGGGGATGGCTGCGAGCAGTTCTTTCATCGCATCTTGGAGGAGATCGGTGAGCAGCCAGACGTCGGGCACCAGTTCTCGACAGGCGATGAAGCCGAAGTCGAGGTTCCCGTTGTAGCTCTGCACGGTCATGTTCAGCCCCTGGCCGTCGACGAGCGCCGATACGGGGTAGAAGTGCAGCAGCTTTGCGCCGGCCATGTACAAGGGGGCGTTCGGCCCGGGCACGTTGGAGATGACCAGGTTGAAAGGCGGATTCATGCGATCGGCGATGCGCAGTCGGCTGGCCATTCGCATTGCCCGAGCGGCAATCGCCGGGGGAGCGAACTGCGTGTAGTCCATCAACATCTCCGCGGGAATTGCTGCGAGGTTCTCCTTCGCTGCGTTCATGCTTTGCTGCACGCGTTGCAGGCGTTTGAGCGGGTCGTTCTCGCTGGTCGCCAGGTCGGCCAGCAGCGCCGAGACCCGGTTCTGGTATGCGTCGGCCTCGTTGCCGCTCCGCACGCTGACCGGCACCATCGCTATCAGGCTCTCCTTCGGCAGACAGTCGTGGTGGAGCAGGTAGCTGCGTAGCGCGCCGGAGCACAGCGTCATCACAACATCGTTGAAAGTGCATCCGACGGCGCGGCGAACGGTCTTGGCATCATCGAGGGCAACCGTCGTGTACGCGAATCGCCGGTGAGGAGTAATGGCTTGGTTCCACGGCGTACGCGGCGCGTGTGTCGGGGGCAGGGCCGGCGGCTTGTCGGTGTCCTCGCCGTACTGCGATCGCAACCGATGGCGCATCAGCGTGCCCACCGGGCCCGGCATTGGTTGGGCGACCATGTCGGCGATCGCGCGGAGACCGCCCGACCGTGTTGCGGTGGCGAGCTCGCGAACGGTGCGCACGCCGAGTCGAATCATCTTCTCCGGTCGGCGGAGATATTCGCCGAGCGTGATCCGCAACAACTCCTCGTCGCTGGGCAGGGATTCCGGCTCCCACCGTGTCGGCCCGCTGATCGGGCGGAAGTTGGGGTCGAGGTCGAGGATGGCCGCCAGCATCAAGGCGCCCGATGCTCCGTCGATAGCCGCGTGATGCACCTTGGTGAGCTGGGCGATCTGGCGGCCTTCGTCGAGACCCTCGATCACATACAGCTCCCACAGGGGTCTGGCCCTGTCGAGTGGCCGGCCGACAATCCTGGCGATGGCGTCGGCGAGTTGCTGTGGCGTGCCAGGAGGTGCGACGGCGTGGTGGCGGACATGGAAGTCGATGTCGAAGTCGGGGTCCTCGATCCAATACGGCAGGTCGAGGCCGAGGGGGACTTCGACCAGGCGCCGGCGAAACGGAGCGAGCTGGTCAATGCGCTCGAGAATCACCTGCTTGGTCGCTTCGAGACCAGCACCGCCCGGCGCGCCACTGGGATCGTAGATGTTGAGAGACGCAACGTGACCGAATGCGCTTGCCGTCTCCATGTTCAAGAAGCTGGCATCGATCCCGCTCAGTTGGCGCATGGCCGAACTGTAGTGCCGTGTTTGCCGGACTGCTTCTGAGTCAGGTCGACGGTCGACGCGTGATAGGACTGGCGCATGCCAGAGGACTACACGAGGGGGCTCCACGAAGTCGCCGATGGTTGTCATGCCTACCTGCAACCGGACGGCGGTTGGGGTTGGAGCAATGCTGGTCTCATCGTCGGCGATGGTGCGTCACTGCTGGTCGACACGCTGTTCGACCTGCACTTGACGCAGCAGATGCTCGATTCGATGCGGTCTGTCACCCGCGCCTCGCCCATCGCCCAGGTGGTGAACACGCACGCCAACGGTGATCACTGCTTCGGAAACATCTTGGTCGACGACGCCGAGATCATCGCCACGTCGGCAACGGCACAGGAGATGGCCGAAGTTCCGCCATCGTTGCTCGCCGGATTGAACAGTGCGCCCGGTGAGTTGGGCGAGATGTTCCGCAGCTTTTTCGGAGCGTTCGATTTCAACGGCATCGAGCTGCGACTTCCCGACCGCACCTTCGAGGGCAGGATCGAGCTCGACGTCGGTGGCCGAGCCGTGGAGCTGATCGAGGTCGGCCCAGCGCACACCCGCGGCGACACACTCGCCTATGTGGCCGATGCGAGGACGATCTATACCGGCGACATCTTGTTCATCGGCGGCACGCCGATCGTGTGGGCCGGTCCGTTGAGCAATTGGGTCGCGGCATGTGACCTGATGTTGTCGATGGATGTCGATGTCGTGGTGCCCGGTCATGGTCCGGTGACTGACAAGGCTGGGATCGCATCAGTTCGCGACTACCTCTCGTTCGTCGACGAAGCCGCGGGCCGCTTGCAGGCATCCGGTGTCGACGCCTGGGAGGCGACGCGCGAGATTGCCGCTGATGTCAAAGCTCGTCCCGATTTCGGCTCGCTCGGCGAGTTCGGGCGGATCGCGGTCAACGTCGACACCGTGTACCGCCATCTCGACTCGACGTACACCTCGCCAGAGCTTGTCGAGCAGTTCAGGCGGATGGCCGTGCTCGAGAGCGACGGGCCGTCAGATCACTGATTCGTCGTCGGCGATCGGAACGTACGCCGACCGACGTTTCTTGATCGGCTTGCCGGAACGAGTGGCCAACGAACGGCGCACGGCTAAGAACCATCCAACGATCACACAGCCGCTGAAGATGAACCACTGGACGGTGTAGGACAGATGCGGGCCCTCGTCGAGGGTGGGAGCAACGATCGGCTCCAGCACCTTGGCGTCGGGAGGGGTGGACTCGAGTTGTTCGACATACATGGGCAGCACGGTCGAGTCGAACTGCTTGGACAACACGCCGACGTCTATGCGACGGATCTCGGTGAGAACACCCGTGCTCGCATCAGCGGGCTGACCGGTGCCGCGTTGTTCGCTGGCCCGCAGCCGCCCGATCACCTCGACCGGGCCGGTCGGCGCCGGCGGGGTGGCATCGGCCTGGCGGAGGAAACCTCTGTTGACCAACAGCAGCCTGCCGTCGGCGAGCTGCAGGGCATCCACCGCATTTCTTCCGCCGTCACCATTCTGCGAGCGGTTGACCACCAGGAACTCGTGTCCCGGCACATACGTTCCCGTCACCCGAACGCGTCGCCACTCGATCGCCGAAGGCTGCGCGACCGCTGGGTCGACCTTGTCGAGGGGAGCGATCGGTTGGTTGGCGTTGGCTCGCACCTCGGCGTTGAACTGGCGGCGCTCGTCGAGGCGGCGCAACTGCCAGAAGGCCAGGTTGACCATCGTGACCACCAGGACAACGACGAGCAGGTGAAAGGCGATCCACTTCGGTGCGATCAGGAAGCGGAAGCTGGATCCCCGCCTCCCCGGCGGTTCGGCGGGATCGGTTGCCATCAGCGTCGCAGGCTACCTTCGCAGTCGATGACACCCGAGGGGTTGACAGATACGTGGCTGAGCTCGGTGCTGAACGCAGATGTGTGCGTTCTCAACTCCAGCCGGATCGGCGATGGCCTGGTCGGCATGAACGTTCGTCTCGAGCTGGGGTCCGACGGATCGGTGCCGGATTCGATGATCGCCAAGATGCCGTCGCCAGATCCCACCAGCCGGGCGACTGGAATTGCTTTGCGCAACTACGAACGCGAGGTCTGCTTCTATCTCGAGATCGCTCCAACGGTCGACATCCGTGTGGCGCGCTGCTATCACGCCGAATTCCATGCCGACAGCGGAGACTTCGTGCTGCTGATGGAGGATCTGGCGCCCGCTGCGCAGGGAAATCAGGTCACCGGGTGTGATGCCTCGCAGGCGCGAACTGCGGTGTTGGAGTTGGCCAAGTTGCACGGGCCACGTTGGAACGACCCGGCCCTCGAACAGATCGAGTGGCTCGGCAGGCGGACCTCCAACGATTCGCAGCAGCTGGGAATGCTGTGGTCGATGTTCCTGCCCGGCTTCATCGACTCCTATGGCCACTACCTGTCGCCCGATGCCACCGAATTGATCAACAGGTTCGGTCTCCAGATCGGCGACTGGGTGGATGGCCGCGACCCCGCGAACACGGTCACCCATGGCGACTACCGGCTCGACAACTTGATGTTCGCGGCTCCGCAAGGCGGCGCACCGGTCGCGGCGGTCGACTGGCAGACCCCGGGGCACGGTGTCGGCATCACCGACGTGAGCTACTTCCTCGGAGCCGGACCGTTACCGCAAGAACGTCGTCTCATCGAGCGCGATCTGGTCGATAAATACGGACAGGCGCTCGCCGGTTACGGAGTTGCTGCCGACTCCGATCACCTGTGGTTGCAGTATCGGCGCGACGCATATGCGGGAATCGTGATGAGCGTCATCGCCTCCCAGATCGTCGGCTCCAACGACCGAAGCGAAGCAATGTTCGCAGCGATGGCCACCCGCCACGCCCAACACGCAATCGACTTGAAAAGTGAGTCGTTGATATGACGGAGCTACCCGACTTCCACATACCTCACGCCGAGAAGATCGAGTGGATGATCGACGAGCACGGCTGGGCGATCGAGCCGGTGGCCGCGCAACCCGACCTCGATCCACCGATAGCCGGCTACATCTACACAATCGGTTTTCCGAAGGCCTTCGACTTTCCCGAGGTCGTCCTGTTCGGCCTCACCCCTGCGGCTGCTCGGGGCTTGTATGACCTGCTTGCCGATCTGCTGCGCGGTGGCACCCAGGTCCCCATCGGCGTGGAGCTGATGGGTCTGTTCGACAACGACCTGCGTTGCGTCTTCGCACCGGTCGATCTGGCCGTGTGGGGACCGCTGTTCGCGACAGGACTGGCCTGGTACCGCAGTGCACCATTCGAGGTGGTGCAACTGTTGTGGCCGGACCGCAACGGTTTTCTGCCGACCGAACCGGGCTTCGATCGTCGTCTGCTGTTGGCACAGCCGGTGATCGGTTCGTTGGTCGGATAACGGCACTACCGGATCAAACAGGTCCGTCGAGACAACGCCGCTCGTTGAGTTCGGCAGCGAGCTGGTCGAGACTGGCCTCGTCGGCTGACACCAACAACTGTCGTCGGATGACGTCGATCGGGGCCGCTGCGATCAACTCGGCCCACGTCGCACCGGGCATGTGCAGGACCCTTCGCAGCGCCGTGGTGAGCGCGCCGATCGGGTCCGTGTCGTAGTCGCTCAGGAGCCGTTCGACGTGGACCTTGTTCAGCCGGGCGATGATCGTTCCTTGCTCGGCCGCTCTTCGACGAACCATGGCGCGCCGTGCTCGACCAACAGCGGCAGGTACGGATCGGCGGAGAATGCTTCCGGGCCCTTCACGCCTTCGCCCTTCCACTCACCCGTTGCCATCATCTCCAACGCGACCGCGGGATGCACGGCCGTCTGCCAGACAACCGCCTGGTGACCGAACTCCGCCATCGTCCACTCGTTGTCGACAATTTGGTAGATGTACGTGGATCGCGGCGCACCGTCGGCCCCGACGCCGGTGACCCAGGTGCCGGCACATGTGCGACCGGTCATCCGATGACCGAGCTCAGCAGGATTGGGCAGCACTGCGGCGACGAGATCGCGCGGCGTCACTTCGACGCCGCCAACTGTGACCGGCTTCGTCGAGTCGAGGCCCAACTTGTGGAGGGTGGTCAGCACATCGAGGAACTCCTCGCCCAGCCCGTACTTGAATGTCACCCGGTCGACGTCGATCCATCGCGGCATCAGCACGACTTCTTCGTGCTCGACGTTGACGCACTTCAGCTCACCGATGCCTTCTGGAAACGTGAACAGCTCCGGTTCCGAGAATGGAGCGGTCGTGAACCAGCCGCGATCGCGTTCGTAGACGATCGGCGGATTGAGGCACTCTTCGATGGTGGTCCAAATGCTGAAGGTCGGGGCGAACGCGAACCCTTCGATCACCAGATCGCTCCCGTCGCGAACCCCGATCTCGTTGATCGTGGAGAACAGGTGGTCGGCCGCGTAACGAGCTGCGACGTCGGAGAAGCCGGGCTCGACTCCCATTCCGACCAATGCCAGCAGCCCGCGTTCCGTCCATGCCTCGCTGGCGGCGAACTGGGCGGCACCGAGGCTGTTACCGATCTGGTTGTACGGATCGGTGGGGTGTGGTGCTGATAGGTGCATTGCCATGTCGAGGTAGTGGCAGCCGGCCTCGTACGCGGCCTCGAAGACCGGCGGATTGAACCTCGGATCACAGGCGTTGACGATCACGTCGGCGCCGGTTGCGGCGGCCAGTTCGACGATATCGAGACGCTCGGAGGCATCGACCCGGCTACTGCCGACCCGATCGTCGTGGGCAGTTGCGGCGGCGCGGGCAGACCGTGCCGAATCGACGTCGGCGACGATGATCCGCTCGAAGCAATCGCGTCTGGCGCAGATCGAGGTGAGCGCTGACCCGACCCCACCCGCGCCGACGATCAGCACTCGCATGTTTCGAGGGTAGTGCGCCTGGTCTCCGCCAGCGGTCGATCGTGTTACAGAGCGAAGGCCCGTCGTTCGGCACCGACGTTGACGAGGGCAGCAATGCGCTTGGCCAGGTAGGGGCTGAACGAGCCGCGGTAGCGGAGCTGCAGTTCGGGCAGCATCCAGTCGTGGCCGGAGACCTGGCCGCGACACTGGTCGGAGCCACACATGCACTCGAACTCGTCGTAGTCGCTGCCGTCGGACGTTGCGTAGTCGTAGACGAGTTCTTCGCCGATGCCGATGTCGCGACCCGCGACCAATACGACATTCCCGGTGAGTATGCAGTTGGGGTTGCATGAGTGATTGATGAAGTCAGCCGGCTCCGGTTCAGGGGCCCCGGCGATGTACAAGTTGTCGTCTATCTGGAGGCTGCGAACCTGCTGGCTGACCGGCAACAGGTCGAACTCGTCGGCGGTCACGCAACGCCCGCCGAACGCGGCGACAACCTCGCCTGTAAAAATCGAGTCGCTGGCGATGCTGCCATGTCCCCTGCCGGGGGTGGCGGTCGGACGCGCTTTCGGAGTGAGATAGCAGACGCCCATCCGCACCAGCATGGTGGCTGTTGTTGCCGGCGTCTACTCCCTGACGAGTCAGCCGTTCTGATCACCAACTCAGTCAAACTGAGAGTCGGGTCAGGGGTTCTTGGCAATTTCGACACGCCGGGATTGTCGAGACGTCGCTACAGTGTCGGCGATTCGCATCACGAGCGATCGTCGCCTTTCGGGGCGTCGATCCGGCAACCGGGGAGGAAGCCCCACGGTGCCATCCCACTTCGGTGGGGATGTGGCCCTGCAAATTCGCAGCGCAACTGAGCTTCCCTCGTGCGGCGTTCACCACTACCGCGAGCGAGCAAGGAGGAGGAGATGGCAGGTCAATCACTGCCGGCGAGCGGCGCTTGGCGTCGCGGTGACCCGATCGGCAACCGTCAATTCCTGCCGTTCTCGCGACCCTTCGCGCTCGACACCGGCATCACTCTGGAGCAGGTCACACTCGCCTACGAAACGTGGGGCACACTCGACGACAGGCACAGCAATGCAATTCTGGTGTGCCACGCGTGGACCGGCGACAGCCACGCCGTCGGCCCTATGGGTCACGGCCATCCGAGCGCCGGATGGTGGGAGGGAGTCGTCGGCCCCGGTCTGGCGATCGACACCGACCACTGGTTCGTGGTGTGTGCCAACGTCCTTGGAGGATGCCAAGGTTCGACAGGGCCGGCGTCGCCTCATCCGATCGACGGCAAGCCCTACGGCAGCAGGTTTCCGGTTGTCACCATCCGAGACATGGTTCGCGCTCAGGTGCGGTTGGCGGATCATCTGTCGATCCCGGCGTGGCACTCGGTGATCGGCGGTTCGATGGGCGGCATGCAAGTGCTGGAGTGGGCGATCACCTTCCCGCATCGTGTTCGCTCGATCGTGCCGATCGCGACGTGCGCTCAGGCGACAGCACAGCAGATTGCGTGGGGAGCCATCGGACGCCGGGCGATCGCGTTGGATCCCAACTGGCGTGGCGGCGAGTACTACGACGCCGATGACAACGAAGGTCCCTGGGAGGGCCTGTCCGTGGCCCGCATGGTCGCGCAAGTGACGTTCCGCAGCGACAACGTGTTCACGGATCGATTCGGCCGCGAGCTGGCGGATGGCTCGACTCTGCGTGACAGCCTCGATCTGTGGCAGCGCTTCGAGGTCGAGCGATATCTCGACCATCACGGCGAGAAGCTGGTCCGCCGGTTTGACGCCAACAGCTACTTGGTCATCGGCAAGGCGATGGACCTCCACGATGTCGCCCGCGGCCGCGGCGGACTTGAGGCGGCTATGGCCCGCATCAACGTCCCGACCCTCACGATCGGGATTTCCAGTGACATCTTGTACCCGTCGTATCAACAGCGCCAGATCCGCGATCTGCTGCTGGCCGGAGGCACACCGTGCGATTACGCCGAGATCGATTCGCCACACGGTCACGACGCGTTCCTGATCAATCTCGACCAGCTGTCGACGCCCCTGTGGAAGTTCGTCGAATCGGTCGGCACCTAGCTTCTGCGATTGGTCATCAGCTCGTCGAGCACGCCGACGGCGCGGCTCTTTGCGGGAAGTTGGATGGTCATGCGCTCGACTCCGCCGAGGATGTTGATAGTGCGCAGCGCGTACACCACGCGGCGGTGCGGCGGCTTCGGCGACTTGCCCTCGATCCACCAATGCGTCACGTCGTGACGCAGTCGACGTTTGACATCGACGCGCAGTTGGCCGCTCTGTTCGACATCGACCCACACCTCGCGCCGCCTGCCATCGAGATCGCCCTCGTTCGATATCCATTGTCCGGTGCACAAGAAACGGTTGCCGTCCTTGTTGACATGGTGAGGTTCGATTCGGTATCCGAGGTACAGCAATGCGGCACACACCGCCAGCGCGAGGAGCAACCAAAACACATCCACCTGCGTAGCTTGGCGCATCTCGGCTGACCCTGGCTAGGCACACCTGAGAACAACTGCCCGTGTACAACGGCGATTGACATGCGAGAATGGCGAGGTGAACGCGGAGTCCGTACCTCGCGCCCTTGCAGGCGTCGTCGCCGGCGACTTCTCCGACCCGACCAACGAGCGCATCATCTACTTGTCGGCCCTCGGGTTGGCGCTTGTCGGGTTGGCGCTGCTGGCGGGCACGATCTTGTGGTGGCGGCGCGGCCGTCAGGAGCACCCAGCATTGGCGCCACTCGAGGTGATGAGTCGCCGATCGTGGTTCAAGGCTCCCGAAGGTGACCGCCGTCGTCGGCTCGATCACGTTCGTCTCGCCGGTTCCGAGTCCGGCGAAGTCGAGGTGGCGCGGTCCGAACCCGTCGACCTGCAAGCGATGGTGCGCAGCGTGCCGCAGGCGTTCGACGATCTTCGCGAGCCCGGCGCGGAGCCGGTCGTTGCCGAGCTCGAGGGAAAATTTGTAGTGGATGGCGAGGGCCAAACGTCGATCGTCACCGAGCCAGACGCCGAGGAGCCCGCGGAGCCGGCGGAGCCGGCGGAGCCGGTCGTAGCCTCTGAGGTCGCCGACGCCGAGGTCGACAAGGGTGACGATGCCGGGCCCGTGGAATCGGTGGTAGAACCCGTCGAGCCCCCAGTCGAGGTACTGGCGACTGGGTCGAACGACTCATTGAAGTAGTCATCCGTCACATGGCCGGACTCGCGAGGGATGCGCGTACTACCGTGTCTGCACGTGGCCGATGAATTGGATATCGAGGCGATGCTCGCCCGATTTCGCGAACGTGCCGCCGCCGTGAAGAGCCGTCCGTTGCCTCCGGTTGCAGGTGAGGAACGCCAGCGGTTCCTCCAACAAGCTCAGTCCGATTTCATGGATTTTGCGATCGTCGGCGACGCCACGGCGTCACTGGAGGATGGAATCCTGGTGCTTCGGGTCGACCTACGGCCCGCCGATAAGAAATCGTGAAGACTTCGGAAGGTCGGGCTCGCCTGGCGATCTCCATCGCTGCCGTCGCGGTGTTTGCGTGGGGCTTCGGGCCCCTCATGGTGCGTGGAATCGATGCCTCGGCCGGCACGATCGTGTTCTGGCGGCTGTGGATCGCGATGCCCGTGATGCTGACCGCCGCGTATTTCACCGGTGGCCGGGTCAGCATTCCGCTGCTCAAAGCGGTATTCGTACCTGGAGTGATCTTCGGTGTCTCAACCCTTGTCGGGTTCACGTCGTACCAGACGACGTCCATAGCAAATGCGACTTTAATTGGAGCGCTCCAACCGGTCTTGATGCTTTTCATCGGTCCCTTACTTTTCCGCGAGCGTTCAAGCGCGAGACAGATCCTCCTAGCGGTCATCGCGCTCGGTGGGATCAGCACCGTTGTGCTCGGCGCCAAACAGTCATCGGGAGCATCGCTGCACGGCGATGCTCTGGCGTTGATCAATCTCGGGTTGTTCACGACCTACTTCGTGCGCATGAAGCAAGTGAGAAACAAGGGCATTCACTCCATTGCGTTGATTGCCGGTGTCTTCTGTGTTGCTGCGGTGACCGTGACGCCGTGGGTGCTCTTGACGTCACCTGATCTCGGCGGGATTCACGGAACCGACTGGTTGTCGATCGTCGGAATGGTCCTTCTGTCCGGTCTTGTCGGTCATGGCCTGATGACGTGGGCCCAGCGCCACATCGACATAACGCTCGCATCGCTGTTGATGCTTGGTGGGCCAGTCATCTCGGCGATCGGGGCGTGGATTGTCTTCCGCCAGCAGCTCAGCGCGATCCAAATCGGTGGCGCCCTGGTGGTCTTGGCTGCCCTCGGCGCCATCGTGGTGGAGCACCGCTCCAACGCCGTACCGGCCGAGATCCCGTTGTCGGTTTCCGCGGGCGACTGATAACGTAGGCGACCGCTAACGCGGACGTGGCTCAGCTGGTAGAGCATCACCTTGCCAAGGTGAGGGTCGCGGGTTCGAATCCCGTCGTCCGCTCCAAAAAGTCCTGCTCAGGGGTGCTGCGGTCGTCGTCGGTCGGCTGAGGTTGCCCATCATGCCCATCGGATTGCCCGTCAATTTCGGGCGGGATCTGCCGATGATCCTGTCGTGGAGGGCTCGATCCTCCAGCGCAGCGCCGGTTCGTTCGAGCTGCGCGTCTTCATCGGGACGATCCCGAAACGCACCGGCGGCGCTACCGGTCGATGACGGTGCGCGCCAACCGCGCCAAGGCCGAACGAGAGCTCGCGGCGATGGTCGCTGCGGTTCGCGCCGAACGTGAGGTCGGTGTGCGCTCGACGGTCGGCGAACTACTTGAGGCCTGGTATGCGATTGCTTCCACGGGGTGGGCGCCGACCACAATTCGTCAGACCTGCCGGCAGCCGGTGGCCGTCCCGAGCGAGCCACGGCGCCGCGATTTCACCCTGCTGTCGGACGGGCCAACCGACCGTCGAAGTTGGGGCTACTTCAAGCCGCGCTTCCTTTCCTCGACGGCGGACCGCACACAAGCGGCTCGGAGGCTGTTGTCAGGCTCCGGCGTCTGCTGCTGGCTGTTGGAGTGTGATCGTGACGTGGGTACCGACGCCGACGGTGCTGTCGAGGTCGAGTAGGCCACCCATTGCCTCCGTCAGGCGCTTTGCCAGGACGAGCCCCAGTCCCGCTCCACCTTCTCTACCGGCATCGGCTCCCAAACGGTCGAACGGAACGAAAAGCCGGGCGAGGAGATCGTCGGGGATACCGGGACCCTGGTCGATCACGTGGACCCGCGCGGCACGGGTGGAGCATTCTGTGTCGGCCTCGGTTCGGATCGTGACGACGGTGTCGGAGGTCGAGAAGCGGAGCGAATTCGACACGAGATTCAGGAGGACCTGTTGGAGCCGGCGCCGGTCTGCCATGACCTCGAGGGGTCGACCGGCGCATTCCACGGCGATCCGGCGTGCAGCCGCCAATGGTTGGGTGAGCGCCACCGTCGCAGCGGCGACCTCGGCGGCGTCGACACGCTCGAGTGCGATCGGTATTGCGCCAGCTTCGGCCCTCGCCAGATCGAGGACGTCGTCGACGATCGAGAGGATGTGCGTGGACGCATCCGAGATGCCGTCGAGCGCCTGTCGCCGACGCTCGGGCGACAGGTCGAGCGTCTTGAGATTCTCGGTGAAACCGGTGATCGACTGCAACGGGGTGCGGAGCTCGTGGCTCAGCGACGTGACGAACTGCGACTTCGCGTGGTTCGCCCGCTCCGCCGACTGGCGAGCCAGCTCGGCGAGGTGGCGGGCTTCGCGTTCGCTCGCCGCGCCATCGTGGGCGACGGCGATCGAGGCGAGATGGGTGAAGCGACGGACCAGCTCGCGCTCGCGTTCGTCGGGTTCGTGTGGTTGGCGGTCGTAGACGGCGAACGTTCCGACGATCCTCGACTGGGACCGGATCGGGCTGGACCAGCACGCTCCGATGTTGTGCTCGACGGCCAGCTCACGAAACGGCTCCCAACGAGGATCCGATGAAACATCGGCGGCGATGACCGGTCTGCCCAGGTGGACCGCTGTACCACACGAACCTGCGAGCGGACCTGGCTCCAGTCCGTCGATCGCCTCCGAGTACGCCCTCGGCAACGTAGGCGCGGCACCGTGTCGAAGCACGCCGTCATCGTCGAGCAGCAGCACCGAACACCGACTGCCGCGAATCAGCTCCTCGAGAGCGACGACGATTCCCTCGAGCACTTGGGCGAGCCGGGCGCCACTGGCGAGTTGCTCCATCACCGACGTCTGTCGATCGAGCACGGCGGTTGCCTCGTCGCCGGAGAGTACCGTCACCCCTCCCATCGATACCCCACGGCTCGCACGGTCGTCAGCCGGTTCGGTCGACCAGGATCGTGTTCCACCTTTTGGCGGAGGCGATACACGTGCTCGGTCACGGTGGCGGGAGTCTGCCAGCCCTCACCGCTCGACCACACGGCGGTGAGCAGCTCGTCTCGCGTGCAGGCGCGACGTGTGTGGTCGACGAAGTAGGCGAGCAACTCGAACTCCTTCGCCGCGAGGGCGACTGGTTCGCCGTCGACCCAGACCTCGCGCGCCCCGACGTCGACCTCCACGCCGACACCCTGGGGCACGAACCGATCGGTCGGGCTGCCGCCGTAGTCGCCGCATCGCCTGAGGACCGATCGCGCTCGTGCGGCGAGCTCCCCCGGTGAGAACGGCTTGACGAGGTAGTCATCGGCGCCGAGGTCGAGACCGACGATGCGGTCGGTCTCGCCGTCGCGCCCCGACAGCACGATGATCGGCAGCCGGTAGGTGCCGTTGCGCTGCTCCCGCTCGCGCACCCGACGAAGGATGTCGAGACCGCCGATGCCAGGCAGCGACAAGTCGAGCACGACCAGCGACGGCGGTGACGACTCGATCCGTTCGATCGCGCTGACACCATCCGGCAGGGCCTCGATGGAGAAGCCGTCGGCCTCGAGCGCCCACGCGACGCCCGTGCGAACGCCCTCGTCATCGTCGACGACGAGAACCCGACGCTCACCGCGTTGTCGGCTCGGCTCCACGACCAAACGGTACCCGGCCGGCGGGCAACAGGTCCTAGGCGAGAATCCGGTAGGTGAGTCGTTGATGAACTGTTGAGATCGTGTTGTTCCACGCACGAAGCCCAACCCCTACGTTCGGGAGTGCGGGCTCAGGCCGCCGAAACGCCGGGTCATGGGGGCTCGGATCCGACACAGAGGGGAAACTCACATGACCGACATGAAGCTGGCGCTCTACCTGCCGAACTTCCGAGATCACGTCACCGTCCAAGAACTCGAAGACCTCACCATGCTGGCCGAGGAACTCGAGTTCGATTCGATCTGGACACTCGACCGCATCATCGTGCCCGAAGCCTCGGACCGCGGCGAACTGCAGTACCCGTTCGGCATGATGAAGGAGTTCCCACTTCAGATGCCCGTGTCGTCGCACGGCAAGTGGTTCCAGGGATGGCCGCTGCTCCCGTGGCTCGCCGCGAAGACGTCGAAGTGCCGGATCGGGATGAGCATCACCGACACGCCGTACCGGTCGCCCGGCGTGTTCGCCGCCGAGATCGCCACCATCGACCACCTGTCGGGCGGTCGCGTGAACGTCGGCCTCGGCGCCGGCTGGATGCCCGAGGAGTTCGCCGCGGCGAGCGCCACCGACATCTTCCCTCGTCGCCACGCCCACGTGCGTGAGACGATCGAGATCTGCCAGGGCATCTGGACGAACGAGACGTTCGAGTACCACGGCGAGTTCGCCGACTTCGGACCCAGTGGCTTCGGCTGGGAGCCAGTACAGAAGCCGCACCCGCCCATCTTCATGAGCGGCCTCGTCAACCCGGAGATCTCGGCGAAGAAGGTCGCCAAGTACGACCTGGCGGGCTGGATCGGCATCCAGGACACACCCGAGGAGCTGCGCGTGTGGCTGCAGGCGATCGGCGAGGAACTCGACAAGCTCGGCGCCAAGTCGGT
>JANMQX010000209.1:0-4226 GCA_031370745.1 Ilumatobacteraceae bacterium | reverse complement strand
GCCGAACACTGCCAGCGCAACTGACAACGGCTTAATCGCCCGCTCAGCCTTCGCGACGCTCGTCGCATTGGTGGTGAAGAGATGAGGAAGGTTTGCGGGCAACACTTGCTGGATCTCGGCCTCGACAGCTACCACGTCGCTGCTGCCGTGATCGAGCACCAGAGAACTCGCTGATAGGTACGCGCAACAGTCTTCGAATTGACGAGTGGCGGCCGGGGTGAAAATGATGTCTTCTTCTCGGTTGACGAGGTCAACGTCGTCGGGCACGACCTTGTCGGCGAACAAGACGATGCCGACCAGCGTGACGTCGAGACTTGCCCGCGGTGGCACACCTGCTGTGCCGAACCCGGGCAGATTGAAGTCGGCCA
This sequence comes from Ilumatobacteraceae bacterium, assembly GCA_031370745.1. Classification (GTDB taxonomy): domain Bacteria; phylum Actinomycetota; class Acidimicrobiia; order Acidimicrobiales; family Ilumatobacteraceae; genus JAENVT01. The sequence goes on along the minus strand of JANMQX010000209.1, from coordinate 3,858 downwards.
TGTCGTAGAAGCCGACGCGCATCACGTCGCCCACATGTAGCCCGAGACCATCGGCGATCGTGGCTGTCATCACGATCTCGTCGGCACGTGCCGGATCGGGTAACCGCCCGGTCGTCACTGTAAGCCGGTCCTGATCCAGGAGCAGACCGTCGAGGCTGCCAAGTGTGTCATTGAGTTGGACCGGGATGACGACTGGAGAGTTGCCCGCTGTGATCAGCTGGACGTTCAGTCCGAGGTAGCTCTCGACGTGTTTCACGTGAGGAAGATGGGCGATCGCGGCGACCAGAGTCGGGTTGTATCCCGTGGAATTGATCGAGGGATCCCAGGCGCCGGTGATGAGGCCAATATCGGAAGGGTTGGTACTCGCCAAGTAAGCGGGATAGGACGACTGGGTCCGTCGAGCCGAGGCCACGGCAGCCAACGCCATACCGCCGACCAAACCAACCAACCCGACCAGGGTGAGATATCCCGCTGCGCGTGCCCGCAGCGTCGCCTGGAATCGATACCACGCAACCCGAGCGACGAGCAGCGTCACGTCGCTGAGTCCCCGAGTACTTGCTGCGGCACATCCACCTCCGACGACGCGTCACCAGCTCGTCGTCGTCGCAGTGTGTCAGCGATGCCAATCAGCGACAACGAGGCCAGCCTGTGTGCCAGGGTCGTGCCAACACACCATCGCGACGCAACACACTGATGCCTCGAAGGTCAGGCTTATGGAGTGCTGCCGATGGGGGTTCCGTCGCCATTCAGTCCGCAGTAGGCGGCCATCCGCTGACCGGTACCTCCTGCCGGCCCAAAGTTGTCCATGCTGTCTGCCTTGACCGCGGCGGTGATCGTTTCTACCAGCAACTGGGCGTCGGTCTCGATGTCGCTCGGTGCTGTCTTGCCAATGTCGTTGATCGTCGCCTGGAGGTCCTTGAAGATCTTCAAGATCTGGGCATCCTTCTCCGGGGTGTCCGGCGCGCCCACTGGCGCAGCAGCCTTGATCAGCGTCGCGGTGTCCTGGCAGAACCTCGTCTTGTTGGCTGCAGTCCCACTGCTGCCACAGGCAGCCAGCACGGCCACGGCGACCACCTTGCACAACGCGACGACTGATCCTCGCTCAGGATGTGGCGATACGCCACTGAGTCGATGGTGAATTGACGAAACGGCCGTCATGCTCCGCACCCCACTAACGGGACCGGACTGAGGCCCCAAGTGGGCACAACTATGGGGCAGGATTAGATCTGCACAAGCGATTGCTTGACTCTGTCGTGACTGAGTCCCCGCCTCTTCGACTTCGTCGACCGGTGAGCAAGCGATTTGGTCAGGCTGCAGTGGTGGGCCGCTAGTGCTGCCAACTGTGCAGCACCTGGTAGTAGTTGGCCCGCTCGTAGACCCCTGGGTCTGGGACATTGCGCTGGCTGACGCTGCCGCGGAGTTGGTCGACGCTCGAATACTCGCGCTCGGTCATCCAGTCGCTCATCCAGGTGAGGACCTCGGCGATGCGTGTCGGCCCGTTCTGTAGCAGCGCGCTGGCCATCATCGCCACGTCGGCGCCGGCGAGCATCAGCTTCATCGCGTCGGCCCCCTCGTGCACGCCGGTCGTCGCAGCGAGCGAGCACGACGTGACGGCACGGAGGATGCCGATCCAATGGAGCGGTAGCCGCGACTCGGCCGATGTCGAGAGCTGCAGCCGCGGTGTCACGTCGAGGGTGTCCAGGTCGATGTCGGGTTGGTACAGCCGGTTGAACAACACCAATCCGTCAGCCCCGGCTGACTGAAGGGCCACGGCGAAGTGTCCGAGCGAGGTGAACCACGGGCCGAGCTTGACGGCGAGGGGAACCTTTACTCCGGCGCGCACCTCGGCGACGAGGTCGAGGTACCGTCGTTCCACATCTGCTGCACTTTGGCGAGGATCGGCGACCACGTCGTAGACGTTCAGCTCGATGGCCTGCGCACCGGCGTTCTCGAGGTTCCGGGCGTACCGCACCCACCCTCCCGGCGTCGTGCCGTTGAGACTGGCGATGACCGGGATCGACACCCGCTCACGAGCCAGCTCGACCAGCGCGAGATGGCGAGCCGGCCCCACGTCGTAGTCGTCATGGTCAGGGTGGTAGCTGAGCGCCTCGGCGAATGTGTCGGTGCCTTGGTCGAGCGTCGCCCCGAGGGAGGACGAGTCGCGCTCGATCTGCTCCTCGAACAGCGAAGGCAGGACGATCGCACCAGCACCTGCCTCCTCGATGTCGTTCCAACGACCGGGGTCGCCGGTCATCGGGCTGGCGGAAGCCACTATCGGGCTGCACAACGGCAATCCGAGATAGGTGGTCGACAGATCAACAGTCATGACTCGTCCTCCGCTTCAGCGATGGTGTGTGATGCGACGTGCACCGGAGCTGTTCGCTCGACGCTTGCCAACTGTTCGTAGTGATGCCACCTGGCCGTCACGTCGGATTGAGCGAGCGCGATCAGTTGGGCGGCACGTTCGGGGTCGCTGCGCCGCAACATCGAGAACCGCGCCTCGCTCCCGGCGAAGTCGGCGTATGGCACCGAGGGTGCCGCACTGTCGAGCTGGAAGGGCTGCTTTGCCTCACCCCCGCCGGGCTGGTAGCGGTACAGCGGCCAGTGCCCGCTGTGGACGGCAGTGCTTTGATGGGTCATCGATTCGCCCATGTCGAAACCGTGGGCGATGCACGTGCTGTAGGCGATCACCAGTGACACCCCCGGCCACGCCTCGGCTTCGAGTAGCGCCTTCACCGTCTGGATGTCGCTGGCGCCGAGCGCCACGTGAGCGACGTAAACGTCGCCGTACGACATCGCCTCGAGGCCCAGATCCTTCTTGGCGATTGCCTTGCCGGCGGCGGCGAACTTGGCGACTGCACCCCTCGGAGTTGCCTTCGAGGCCTGGCCGCCGGTGTTCGAATACACCTCCGTGTCGAGCACCAGCACGTTCACGTTTCGGCCGCTCCCGAGCACGTGGTCGAGTCCGCCGGCGCCGATGTCGTATGCCCAGCCGTCGCCACCGACGATCCACACCGTCTTGCGCACGAGCGTGCCGATCAGTTCCATCACTTGATCGGCGTCGGGGTCGTCGACGTCGCTCAGGGCGACACGCAAACGCTCGACACGGGCCCGTTGCTCGCGGATCGGGATGTCGCCTAGGTCGTCGACTCCGGCCGCGATCGCTGTCGCCAGCGCACCATCGATCAGCGGTGAGTCACCTCCAGCCAGCCTGTCGAGCAGGCCGAGTGCTGCGTGCTGCTGGGCTTCGAGGCCGAGCCGGAAACCGAGACCGAATTCGGCGTTGTCCTCGAACAGACTGTTGCTCCACGCCGGGCCGCGACCCTCGTCGTTGGTGCAGTACGGAGTGGTCGGCAGGTTGCCGCCATAGATGCTGCTGCACCCGGTGGCATTGGCGATCAGCAGATGATCGCCAAACAGTTGGGTGAGCAACTTGAGGTAGGGGGCCTCGCCGCATCCGGCGAACTCGCCCATTGGCGACGCAGGCGTGATCGGGTAGATGGCGATCACCTCAGACGCGAGGTGGGCGATGCGGGCCGCGGCCTCATTGCCGTCGACCACGACGCGGGTACTGCTGTGTGGAGGTGGAAGTTGCGACTTCTTGGTCTCCGCGCTGGTAATTGTCATTGAGACCTCGGCTCGTTCCTCAGAACGGTATGACCGACCCTGTCCAGTCGCCAGGGGCTTTCGTCATGAGTATGTTTGTGACGTTTGGCTCTGTTGGTAGATGCCGAAATCCAGTGCGATGAGCTCATGAACATTGCTGACGTCGGGTCTCCTACAAGCACCTACGGGTGGACCGCGGCGGAAATCGAACTCTTCTCGCACCTCTCCGGGCATGCGGCGCGCGAGGGCGCG
>JANMQX010000184.1:0-16228 GCA_031370745.1 Ilumatobacteraceae bacterium | reverse complement strand
GCCCAGTCGCCATGCTCTGCTTGGAATACGCCCTGGAAGAGCGGATCGAGCACGGCGTGTGGGGCGGCTGCAGCGAGCGTGAGCGCCGTCGAATCCTGAAGCGCCGTCGCGTCGCTAGTTGATCTCGCTGTTCGCGGATCTCGGCACCTCTCGCCGGGCGCGAAACGACGCCGGAGCGCTGCTACCGGCGTCGTGAGGGGTACGCAACCACCTGATCAGACTGATCAGGTGGTGGAGTCGTCAACCGTCTTGTCAACCGGCTTGACTTCGGTTGGCTTCTGGCCGTCTGCTAGGCCATCTTTGAATTCCTTCTGGGCCTTACCGAGATTCTTGGCCAACTTCGGCAACTGAGCGCCACCGAACAGCACCAAAACTACGACGAGAATCAGAACTATCTCAGGCGGATCGAGAAATGCGAACATGCCCTCAGGTTACCACCGCTGCGTCTCGATCGGTAGGCGCGGACACTTTGAAGTCAGGCTGACGTACGCCGGCCGGCCTGGGCGCGCTGGCGACGCAAGCGACGACGCTCGCGCTCGGACAACCCGCCCCAGATGCCGAACTTCTCGCCATTGACCAAGGCGAATTCGAGACAATCGAGCCGAACGACGCAACCTCGACATACTTCTTTTGCTTCGCGTGTCGACGCGCCGCGCTCGGGGAAGAACAGATCTGGATCGACGCCGAGGCAGTTGGCCTCGTCTTGCCAATTCTTGCCGTCCGATTCGCCCCGACCATGGTCGATTTGTTCCCGGTTCGTGTCTTGCATTGCTCTGGCCTCCCTGCCGTAGGGCCCCATTGTGAGCGCTCATCACGCCCCTGTAATTACACAGACGTCATTCTCCACTATCACATGGGGTTTGCGCAAGGGGGGATTTCGAAATGATGCCTGGCAGGTACGACGCGAGTTACCTCCACGGCATCCAGAAATCACTTGAACGGAAGTGACCGAACCCGCGCGGAGCGCGGTAGAAGGGCGCGAATCACACTCCGACGATGCTCAGGCCGAGCTCGCCGAGTTGACGATTCACGCCGGCGAGGTCTTCGTCGATCAGCGCGGCCAACGCCGACAACTGTCGGTCGGCCTGGCTGCCGAGCTTTTCGTAGACGGCATACGACTGGGTCGTGGGACGAGCATCAGCACTGCCGACGACCGCTGGCAATCCACTGAGCTTCTCGAACAGCTTCTCGCGATAGTTCAATGTGTCGCCGTCGGATGTGAACTCGGCCTGCACGAGCTCGGCCTCGACGGCTTCGAACCGTTCCTTGAGTTCCTGGATCGCGCCGACCGCGGCGGCAGCCGAGTCGTTGTCGGCGATGCGGGTGGCCCACTCGACGAGCTGGCGCTTCAATGCCCTGATCGTGTTCACCGCTGTGACGATCTCCGACAATTTGTCGCGGATCTGGATCTGCAAGTCGAACTGCTCGGCCAGGTCGGCATCGCTCGTTGCGATCCGCGGATCCTTCAACAGCTCGAACGACTGCGACATCGACCAGTCTCCAACGGTCAGGGTGGCATGGTATGTACCGGGCTTGGCGAGAGGTCCGCCGGGCCGGGTGTGGAACTCGGTGTCGACCATCTTCACGCCGTTGGGGTACGTCATCGGCCATTGGAAGCTGTTCATTCCTGCGGCTGCTGTGATGTACAGCGTCCCCGAGCGATCCTTCTTCTCAGCCGGGATGATGCTCGAGAAGGTTTCGATCTGCTTGCCATTGTTGTCCATGGCAAGACCTTCGCTGATGGTGAGCGTCGCCTCGCCCACCGCAGCCTGGTCGAGGAAGTACATGATTCGAACGCCGCGCTCGAGGTCTTCGCCGGCATCGATGACTCGCTTGCGCACATGACCGGTTTCCAGCTCTTCGACGTGGAAGGTCGCGTTCTGGCCGCTGGTGACGTGGTAGTTCTTGCCGCCCGGCGTGCCGCCCCACGCAGCGGCGATGTGCGGAGGATTGCGGACAGTGTCGCGCGGCTTCAGCAAGTAACGGTCTGCAGCGAACAGTTCGTCGCGCATCTGGTGCAGTGGTGTCAGATCGTCGAGGATCCAAAAAGAACGGCCGTGTGTCGCCACCACGAGGTCGGTGTCTTTGACGACAAAGTCGTAGATGGGAGTGACGGGAAGGTTGCACTGCAGGGACTGCCAGTTGGCACCGTCGTCGAACGACACGTGGATGCCCAGCTCGGTACCCAGATAGAGCAGACCTTTGCGAGTCGGGTCCTCACGAATGACGCGGCAGAACTCGTTCTGCGGCAGCCCCGAGTCGATCCGCACCCATGACGTGCCCAGGTCCTCACTCCTGTAGACGTAGGGGGCGTAGTCGCCCGTCTTGTGACGCGCCGCTGTCATGTAGATCGTGCCGCGAGTGTGCGGTGATTCGGCGATCATCGTGACTTGGGAGAACTTCGCGAGGTCGGACGGAGTGATGTTCACCCAGTCACCGCCGCCGTTCTCCGAACGGTGTACGAGGCCGTCGTCGGAGCCGCTGATGAGCACACCCTCCTGGTGCCTCGACACCATCAAGGAAAAGATCGTGGCGTACATCTCTGCGCCCGCCGTGTCCATGGTGAGTGGTCCCGAGACGCCCATCGTATCGGGGTCGGCATAGGTGAGGTCCGGGCTGATCGCCTGCCAGCTGTGCCCCTCATCGGTGGTGCGGAACACCTTGTTCCCAGCGACGTAGAGCGTGTTGCTGTCGTGGGGTGAGAACACGATCGGGTAGGTCCACTGGAAGCGGACTTCGGCAGTGTTGCCGTCGTGGTACGCCTCAGGCCAGACGTTGACGAGCTGAATCTGCTTGGTCTTGTGGTCGTAGCGCTGCAGCGACTCGCCGCCCCCCGGCGAACTGCCAATCGCACCCACGTAGACGATGCTCGGGTCGTCGGGCTTTGGCGCAACGTACCCGCTCTCCGCAGTTCCAGGCGCGTAGCAGTCGGCCCAGTTGATGGCGCCGAGGCCGGTTCGGCTGGGCACCGCGATGCTGGAGTTGTCCTGCTGCGACCCGTACACCACGTACGGAAACTGGTCGTCGGTGGCCACGTGGTAGAACTGCGCGGTCAACTGGTTGTAGATCGTCGACCACGACTCGCCGGCGTTGAACGACACCCAGGCCCCTCCGTCGTCGCAACCGATCATGCGGTTGGGATTCGCCGGGTCGATCCAGAGCGCGTGATTGTCGCCGTGCGGTGTGTGGAACTCCTCGAACGTCTTGCCTCCGTCGATCGACTTCCATGCCTTCATGTTCATGACGAACACCTCATCGGCATCGGTCGGGTGAGCGATGACGTGCTGGTAGTACCACGGGCGCCAACCGAGGTCGGGCTTCGATGACACCTTCTCCCACGTCTCGCCGAGGTCGTCGGAGCGGTAGAGACCACGCTTGCGGCCCTCGGCTTCGACCATCGCGAAGACTCGACCGGAGCGAGCCGGCGACACAGATACACCGATCTTGCCGAGGGTACCGTCGGGCATTCCGGGGTTGTGGCTGATGTTCTCCCAACTGTCGCCGCCATCTCGCGAGCGCCACAGACCGCTGTCCGGTCCACCACTGTCGATCGACCAGAAGGTGCGGCGGGCCTGCCACACGGTGGCGAAGATGATGCGCGGGTTGTTGGGGTCGAGTGACACATCGACTGCGCCGGCGCGTTCGCTGACATGCAGCACGAGCTTCCAATTCTCGCCGCCGTCGTTCGATCGATAGAGCCCGCGCTCGGGGTTGTCTTTCGATGCATGCCCGAGCGCAGCGACATACACGACGTCGGGATCGTTCGGGTGGACGCGAATCTGGCCGATGTGACGCGACTCGGAAAGGCCCATGTGTCGCCAGGTCACGCCGGCATCGGTCGACTTGTAGACGCCGTCACCGTGGGTGACGTCGATGCGTATCGTCGACTCACCCGTGCCGGCATAGATCACGTTTCCGTCGGAGGCAGCGACCGCCAGCGCTCCGATCGAACCGGTGGTGAGGAAGCCGTCGGTCACGTTCTCCCAGTACTGCCCGGCGTCGTCGCTCTTCCACACGCCACCCGCGACGGCGCCAAAGTAGAAGACCGACTCGTGCTTCGGATCGGCGGCCACGGCCACCACCCGCCCACCGCGGGTCGGCCCAATGCAGCGATAGCGGATTTGACTCAGGAATTTTGGATCAACGGTCGGCACCGGTGAATCCTCTCACCCGGGAGGGTCGTCGCGTTCGCTCGCAGATAGATCGGCGTCGAGTCGGCCGAGCCAGGAGTCCAGGGCCTTCGTCAAACGGCGGGTGTCACCGGTGGCAAACAGGTCCATCACCAACCCTGTGAAGGTCGCCTTGATCAACGACGCCTGCAGCGCGGCCCGATCGGGTTTGAGCCCTTCGGCCACCAGGCGCTGCTCGACGTCATGACGCCACACGCCGATCTGGTCGGCGCGCACATCGCCGGCGAGGCCGGTGACAGTCGGTTCGAGCGTCGCCGCCTCGTAGTTCAGCCGAACCAACGCCAGGTTCTGCGGTGTTGCGCACAACCACTTCCACCATCGCCGGTACAACTCGACCTGGGTGAGTTTTGGCGACCGTTGCAACCACTTCCGCTGCACCTCGATCTGTTGATCGATGGCCCTGGCCAGCGCAACGGTGATCAACTCGTCTTTCGAGCCGAAGTGATGCATCAAACGGTTGATGCTGACCCCGAGAGCGGCCGCCATGGGCCGCAACGTCGTCTGTGCGACACCTTGCTCAGCGAGGTAACCGACAACCCGGTCGAGCAACTCTCGCTTGAGTTGCGGATCCGGAGTGCGCGCCACAGCGCTTCACCATAGTTCCACCAAATCCGAAATTCCCTCGTAGTCCACCAGCTCCCGCTCGAGAAACGCGCGAATCTTCAGGGTCGCCAACGTCGCAGCCATCGCCGGGTCGGCGACCGACGCAGCCAATGCCCCACGCAACTCGCTGACCACCTCGTCGGTCGTCGATCGCGACGCCACCAATGGCAGGCAGGGAATCCGCGGACCGTGACCCACGATCGACAAGTCACTCCCACCGAGGTGGGCGAACGACACTGCATCGATCATCGCAAGGTGGCACCGGCCGTCGCGAACGGCGTCGATGCTTGCGGCGTGCGCGCCGGTCCACTCGACCGCGGTGAGCTCGACACCCTCGGCAGAGGCGACCGAGAGCAGGCTGATCCAACCCGAGAGGCTCTGTCGGCTGTTGGCAGCTACCCGCAGATCGGCGCGGCGCAGGATCTCGGTGAGCGGCTCATCGAGGTTGCTGACGAGCACCGCTCGATACGTTCCGTCGACAGCGCCATCCACATCGAACTCGAACGTGCCGACAACGTGTACCGACTGGGCCAGATCGTTCACCAGCGGCCAGCCACAGGTCTGCCCCAACAGCAGGTCGTCGCGTCGCGATGCAACGTCCGGGTCGACATCCCAGTTCAACGGCGGTGCATCGAACGCCAACCGCGAGCGAACATCGTTCCACAGTTGCTCGAAGGCAGGCTGCAGATGGGGGAACGGATACATCGCCAGTGAGGCGATGGTCATCGAAGCCCTCGTGCGCCGAACGGGCGCGCCCCCGGCGACAGTGGATGGTCGGGCTGGCAGAACGGTCGCAGGAAGTTTCGCCTGGCCACTTCGACGTAGCCGCGCTGGTACAGGCCGGCGCCGTGCGCGGCCAGGTCGTCGCTGTCGAGGGCGCGATGCAGCGACGGCAATTGATACCAGGGCGTGGACGGCTCGGCATGGTGGGTGTGGTGCAGGTTGTTGTTGAGAAACAACAACGACATCACCGGGCCGGCTTTGACGACCGCCGAGCGGGTGCCTTCGGCGACGGCACAGTGTTCGACGAACGAACGCAGGAGGGTGAACGACTGACCCATGACGACGAATCCCAGAATGTATTCCCAGACCGGGATTTCGACGACGGCGAACAGCCACCAACCGAGCACGAGAGCGGCCGCGAGATGCACAGCCCAACGACGCGCCGCCGCACGATTTGATCTGATCGTTCGGATCTCGTGCCACAGATAGCGGGCGATGCTGTGGACCGCACCGATCGTCAGACGTCCGATCATCGTGCGGGTGACGAGGATGTAGGTGCGCTTGGCCAAACTCGCCGACGACCAGTCGACGGGACGCAGGTAGAACGACTCCGGATCGAACTGCGGATCAGGGAGATCGGTGTGGTGATGAATCAAGTGACTGGAGCGGTATCCGAGGTACGGCAACCACAACGAGAGCGGTGCGAAGGCCAGGGCTGTGTTGACGCCGCGCCACCCGGTCGGGTGACCGTGCAGCGCCTCGTGCTGCAACGACATGTAAAAACCACCGAGCAGGGCCAGCAGCGCCAACGTCACCGGCCACGGCAGAAGTTGATGCATCAAGATGACGGCGAACCACGCGGCATAGAACCCAACGAACAATCCGAGTGTTGCCCACTCGATCCGACGATTCGGTTGTGCCCGCGCTATCACCGCTGCTCCTCTCGATCCAACTTTTCCAATTTCCTACATTCTGTATCGGCCGGCGCCGCCAGAACTGCAATTGGAGACATAAAACTGCCATATGATAGGCTGTTCCACGATACGGGTCGATTCTGCATCGTGGAACGACCGGTGGTACAGATGGAGCCGACCCAATGAGTGAACAAGACGATCTCGACCTCGCCACACTGAGCAACGACGACCTTGTCGCCCAGATGCACGACGATCTGTACGACGGGCTGGCCGACGAGATCCTCGAAGGCACGACCATCTTGCTCGACCGCGGCTGGGGCCCCGACAAGGTGCTCAACGATGCGCTGGTCGAGGGGATGCGCATCGTCGGCATCGACTTCCGCGACGGCATCTTGTTCGTCCCGGAGGTACTGCTCGCCGCCAATGCAATGAAGGCCGGCATGGCCATCCTGCGTCCGTTGCTTGCCGAGACCGGCGCAGAACCGATCGGCAAGGTCGTCGTCGGAACGGTGAAGGGCGACATCCACGACATCGGCAAGAACCTGACGGCGATGATGCTGGAGGGTGCCGGCTTCGAAGTCATCGACCTCGGCATCAACACCGATGTCGACAAGTTCCTCGCTGCGCTCGAACTGCACCAGCCTGACATCTTGGGGATGTCCGCGTTGCTGACCACCACCATGCCGTACATGAAGGTGGTCGTCGACACGCTCATCGAAAAGGGACTGCGCGAGAAGTACCTCGTGCTGGTCGGCGGCGCACCGCTCAACGAGGAATTCGGCCACGCAGTCGGCGCCGATGCGTATTGCCGCGACGCGGCCGTCGCCGCCGAGACCGCAAAGGCTCTGGTGAAGACGCGCCGCGATCGGTTGAAGGCCGAGCCGCCCGGCCCGTCGGTGGCCTGAGGCTGCGGATCACGGCATGGCTGTCGCGCCGCTCGTCATTGCCTGTGGAGCTCTGGCCTCTGAGCTTCGCGCCGTGCTGAAGGCTCAGGGTCTCACCGACCTGGTCGAGGTCGCGTACTTGCCCGCCAACCTCCACAACCGCCCGGAGCGAATCGTGCCCGAGCTCGAACCGCTGCTCGACGAAGCGGTGCGACAGGGTCGCAACGTGTTCGTTGCGTATGCCGACTGCGGCACGGGCGGCGCGCTCGACGCCCTTCTCGCACGTCACCCCGAGGCGACCCGGCTGCCCGGCTCGCACTGCTACGAGTTCTTCAGTGGCGCCGAGCAGTTCGCGGCAATGCACGAGGAGGAGCTCGGCACGTTTTTCCTGACCGACTTCCTCGCCAAGCACTTCGAAGCGCTTCTCTGGCAGGGGCTCGGACTCGATCGCCACCCGCAGTTGCGCGACATGTACTTCGGCAACTATCGACGCGTCGTACTGATCTCGCAGACCAACAGTCAGGCGATCGTGGCCATGGGTCGCGCTGCGGCAGAACGTCTCGGGCTCGAATTCGAACACCGGCACGTCGGGCTCGAACCGTTCACCGAGGCCGTCGGGCATGGAGTCGCAATTTCGCTCTCGCGGCGGGTGGCGTGATGGCCAGGCCCGGTCGCGGCACACGCGAACTCATCGTCATCTACTGGCGCGACATTCCCGCGCAGGTCAACGCCCAAGAGGGTCGCGACCGCCACCAGGTCGTGCTCGGCGGCAAGTTCCAGCGGGCGATCGATCGTGCCAAACGCAAGGCGAAGATCTACACGGCCGACGAAGAAGTGGCCCAGTGGCGTCGCGAGAGCCGACCGATCGCCGGCGATCTCGCCGCAGAGGCGCAGGCTGCCGCCGACGCGATCGACAGCGAGTATCGCCACGAACGCCTCGGGTTGCTCGCCTACTACGGCGGCTGGGAAGCCGACGTGGTCACGACCGATGTCATCGACCGCGACATCCTCGCCGCTCTGGAAGAGCTCAACGATGACGAACAAAAAGAAGAAGACGCCGCACAAAGAGCACAGGACGAACAGGAGAGATCGTGACCGACACAGTTGTCAGCTCAGCCACTCGTGAGGTGGTGATCGGCTTCGGACGTCCCTTCGTGATGATCGGCGAGAAGATCAACCCGACGGGTCGCAAGCTGCTCGCCGAGGAGATGAAGAACGGTGACTTCAGCCGTGTCGAAGTCGACGCGCTCGCCCAAGTTGCCGCCGGCGCACACATGCTCGACGTCAACGCAGGCATCCCCCTGGCCGACGAGCCGGCCATGTTGGCGAGGGCGATCACGCTGGTGCAGTCGATCACCGACGTGCCGCTGTCGATCGACTCGTCGATCATCGCCGCGCTCGATGCCGGTTTGGCTGTGTACAAGGGCAAGCCGCTGGTCAACTCGGTGACCGGCGAAGAAGAGGTGCTGGAAAAGGTGCTGCCCCTGATCGCCAAGTACGGCGCCGCGGTGGTGGCGATCTCCAACGACGAGACCGGAATCTCGATGGATCCGAACGTGCGCTTCGAAGTCGCCAAGCGGATCGTCGAACGAGCCGCGGATTTCGGGATCCCCGCCTCCGATGTGATCGTCGATCCACTCGTGATGCCGATCGGTGCGCTCGGTCAAGCCGGCCAGCACGCCTTTCAGTTGATCCGCCGGTTACGCGAGGAATTGAAGGTCAACACCATCTGCGGCGCCTCCAACGTCAGCTTCGGTCTGCCGAATCGGCATCAGGTCACCGGCACGTTTTTGGCAATGGCGATCGGCGCCGGCATGACATCGGCGATCATGAACCCGATGCACCCAGAGGTGAAGGCTGCCGTGATGGCCGCCGACGTTCTCGCGGGCCAAGACAGGGACTGTGCCGCGTGGATTCGTGCCAACCGTGATCCAACCGCCGCATCGACAGAGCGCGACGGACGGCGTCGCCGGAGCCGCGCATAGTCCATGCCCCGAATCGTATTCACCCCTTCAGGCTTGACCGGCGAGGTCGACACCGGCAGCACCGTGTTGGCCGCGGCGCGCCAATTGGGGGTTGACCTCGATTCGGTGTGCGGTGGTCGGGGTATCTGCGGTCGCTGCCAGATCGAACCTTCGACCGGCTCGTTCGCCAAGTGGGCGATCGACAGCGCGCCGACCGCGCTGTCGGACTGGTCGGCGGTCGAGGTCGACTACGAGACCAAGGGCAACGCTCGCCGGCCGCTGCGCGCCGGGCGCCGGCTGGGTTGCGCGGCCACCGTGCTCGCCGATGCCGTGATTGCCGTGCCGTCGGAGAGCCAGGTTCACAAGCAGGTGGTGCGCAAGGCCGTCGATCTCACCGGTCTGGTGATCGATCCGCAGTTCAGGCTGTTCAACGTCGATGTGCCCAAGGCAGTGCTCGGAGATTCGGAATCGGTGACTGAACTGATCGGTGAGGCTGTCATGCGCACTCACGGCACCGAAGTTGGGGACTGGAGCACCACGGTGCTGCGCGCCGCCCACAAGGCGGCAGCCAACGATCACGGTTCAGTCACGATCGCGGTCGACCCCGCTGGCGTGGCTGTGGCCATTTGGCCTGGCTTCGTCGACACCGCGCTCGGCGTCGCCATCGACGTCGGTTCCACAACGGTGGCCGGCCATCTCTGCGACCTGTCGACCGGTGAGGTGCTGGCCACCGCTGGCGTCATGAACCCCCAGATTCGCTTCGGCGAAGACCTGATGAGCCGGGTCTCGTACGTGATGATGAACCCCGGCGGAGACAAAGAGTTGACGGCGTGCATCCGCGCCGCGCTCAACGATCTGATCAACGATCTGCTGCGCCAGGCCGATGCGCCCGCCGACGAGTTGCTCGACATCGTGATCGTCGGCAATCCGATCATGCATCACATCGTGCTGGGCATCGACCCGACACCGCTCGGTCAGGCACCGTTCACGTTGGCCACCGCCGAAGCGATCCGCACGACGGCGCTGGACCTTGGGCTGGCATTTCCCACGGCACGTGCCTTCCTCGGTCCGTGCATCGCTGGGCATGTCGGCGCCGACACCACTGCGGCGATGCTCGCCGAGGGCCCGCATCGCGGCGAGGAATGGCAGTTGCTGGTCGACGTCGGCACCAATGCCGAGATCGTGCTCGGCTGCACCGAGCGGCAGTTCGCGGCATCGAGCCCAACCGGCCCGGCGTTCGAAGGCGCTCAGATTTCGTGCGGCCAGCGCGCCACGGCCGGCGCAATCGAACGGGTACGCATCGATCGTGAGACCCTGGCGCCACGGTTCAAGGTCATCGGCTGCGATCTGTGGAGCGACGACGAGGGGTTCGCCGCGGCGAGCGAGGATCTGACGATCAGCGGCGTGTGCGGCTCTGGGATCATCGAGGTGATCGGCGAGATGTACCTGGCCGGCGTCATCGACTCGGAGGGCGTGGTGCGCGGCGAGAAGGCCGACACCTGCGCCCACATCGTCGCCGACGACCGAACGTTCCGCTACGTGCTGCATCGCACGGCCGGAGTCGAGTTGTCGATCACTCAGAACGACGTGCGGGCCATCCAACTTGCCAAGGCGGCGTTGCGCGCCGGCATTGATCTGCTGATGGGCCACGCCGGCGTCGACGCCCTCGGCGACATGCGCTTGGCCGGCGCGTTCGGCGCGCACATCGACCCGTTGTACGCACTGGTGCTGGGACTGGTGCCCGACGCACCGGTCGGAGCCGTCCGCTCAGTCGGCAACGCGGCCGGCGCTGGCGCCGTGCGCGCCTTGCTGTCGATGCAGGCACGCACCGAACTGGAAGCTGCTGCGCGTGCCGTCGTCAAGATCGAAACGGCCACCGAACCAAAGTTCCAAGAACTGTTCGTCGCAGCCATGGCGTTCCCGCACGCCACAGCACCATCGCCGCACCTCGGCGCCGTGGTGACGCTTCCAGAACGAACTTCATCTGTCGATGCCACTGGTGGCCGTCGACGCCGCAGACAGGAGAACAGGTCATGAGTTCCACTGAAGCCGGCACCGCGCACACTGATGCCGGTACAGGGCGACGCAGCGGAGGGCGCGCCGGGCGTCAGGCCCTGCGCGCCTCGCACGTCGTCGAGGCCGAAACATATCTGACGCGGACGATGAAGCCGTTCGAGATCGTCAGCGACGAAGGTCTCGAGATCATCGAGCACAACGCCGAAACGATTCTTCAAGAGGTCGGCATCGAGATCCGCGACTACCCCTCGGCGCTGAAGGTCTACGCCGATGCCGGCGCATCCGTCGACGGCACCCGCGTGCGCTTTCCCCGAGGTATGTGCCGCCAGATCGTGCAGGCCAGCGCGCCGCGCGAGTACATCCAACACGCCAGGAACCCGCTGAAGAGCGTGCGCATCGGTGGCGACGCAACGGTGTTCGCCCCCAACTACGGATCGCCGTTCGCGTTCGACCTCGACAACGGCCGCCGTTACGCGACGATCGAAGATTTCCGAAACTTCGTCAAGCTCACGTACCAGTCGTTGTACCTGCATCACAGCGGCGGCACGGTCTGCGAGCCCGTCGACGTGCCGGTCAGCAAGCGCCATCTCGACATGGTCCTCACCCATCTGTGCTACAGCGACAAGCCGTTCATGGGGTCGGTCACCGCTGCCAGCCGAGCCCAGGATTCGGTCGACATGGCGCGAATCGGCTTCGGTGGCGATCTCGGTGACCGCACCGTGCTCACCAGTCTGATCAACGCCTCGTCACCATTGGTGTGGGACGGCACGATGCTCGGCTCCGCCGAGGTCTACGCCCGCAACAACCAGGCCTGCATCATCACGCCCTTCATCCTCGCCGGTGCGATGGCGCCCGTCACCTCCGCGGGTGTCGCTGCCCAGACGCTTGCCGAGTCGCTGGCCGGCATGACGTTCACACAGTTGATCCGCCCCGGCGCACCCGTCATCTTCGGTTCGTTCGCCTCGTCGATGTCGATGCAGACCGGTGCGCCGACGTTCGGCACTCCAGAGCCGGCAATCGTGCTCTACACGATCGCCGCTCTGGCTCGCCGCCTCGGCGTTCCATTCCGTTCGGGTGGCTCGCTGTCGGCTTCGAAGATCCCCGACGCGCAGGCTGCCTACGAAAGCTCCGCCACGCTGCTGCCCACGGTGCTCGCCGGCACCAACTTCGTGCTGCACGCTGCCGGGTGGCAAGAAGGCGGCCTGTCGATCGGCTACGAGAAGTTCATCATGGACGAAGACCAGTGCGGGATGATGGCCACCTTCGTCAAGGGCCTCGATCTGTCGGAGAACGGTCGGGCCATCGACGCCATCCGCGAGAACGGTCCGGGGCAGCACTTCCTCGGCACCGCCCACACGTTTGCCAACTTCGAGACGGCCTTCTACCGCAGCAACGTTGCCGACAACAGCAGCTTCGAGCAGTGGACAGAAGACGGCGCGACCGATGCACCGACGCGCGCCAACGCCGTCTGGAAGAAGCGACTCGCCGAGTACGAAATGCCTCCGATGGACGAGGCCATCGCCGAAGAGTTGACCGAGTTCGTTGATCGCCGCAAACAGGAGTTGCCCGATGAGTTCGCATGATGTCCGCAAGCGCCTGATTCGAGACGCTCGCTACGAGGTCATTCCGCTGAAGTCGCTCAACGATCAGATTCCACATCTGCCACCAGGCTGCTCGGTCTCTGTCACCTGTTCGCCGACAAAGGGCATCGAGCCGACCCTGGAGCTCAGTGCCCGGTTGAACGGCGACGGACACCACGCGGTCCCACACATCGCTGCCCGGTTGGTCGAGGGCCGCGAGCATGTCGAGAAGATCGCCGCACGGATCAACGAGCACGGCATCAGCGAGATCTTCATCGTCGGTGGCGACCCGGATCCGGTCGGGCCATACGTCGACGGCCTGTCGCTGATGCGCGACCTCCTGCCTCTGTGTCACACCGTTCGAACGGTCGGTGTGCCTTCCTATCCCGACCACCACACGGTCATCCCCGACGTAGCGCTCGACGAGGCACTGCTGGCCAAGCAGGCCTTGATCGGAGAGCTCGGCCTGCAGGGATTTGCGAGCACGCAGATGTGCTTCAACGTCAAGACGATCGAGCAATGGTTGGTGCGTCAACGCCAGTGCGGCCTGGTGTTGCCGGTCCACCTGGGCGTTCCAGGTGCCGTCGAACGCGCCCGACTGCTGAGCCTCGGAACTCGGCTCGGGATCGGTTCATCGCTGCGCTACCTGCGCAAGAACTCCGGCGCCGTGCTGCGGATGTTCTCGCCCGGCAGCTACGACCCGAACAAGCTGATCGCTCCGATCTCGCGCCGTGCCGACGAACTGAACATCACCGCTCTGCATGTGTTCACCTTCAACTCCATCGAGTCGACCGCCGCTTGGCAACGAAAATCACTCGGCTGACGCGTTCAACGATTCATATCCGGTTGCCTTCAACGATTCGACGACGACGAACGTATTCGACGGTGTGAAGCTGCAACACGTCGTCTTGTGCGCCTCAGTTCTGGCAGCGGTCGCGGCGTGCGGGTCGAGCACCTCGACCAACGAGGTCCTCGTCAAGAACTACGCCTTTCCCCCGATCGCGGCAACGCCTGGCGAAAAGCTCAAGCTCGTGGACGGCGACGACGAGCCGCACACCGTTACTGCCGACGACGGCTCGTTCAAGTTCGGCCCGTTCAATCCGAAGGCCCCTGGCCTGCTCGTAGCACCGACGAAACCCGGCACCTACGTCTTTCACTGCGAGATCCATCCCACCATGCACGGTACCCTCGTCGTGCAGAACTCATAAGGAGACACAACAAATGACAAGAACCCGTTCGTCCATCGTCGGACTCTCAGTGCTGAGCCTTGTCTTGCTCGGCGCCTGTGGCAGTGACGCCAAGTCGTCGAGCGCCACGGCCGCGCCAGCGGGTGCGGGGGCAGCGGCAGCAGTGACGGGCAGCCTCGACGCCGCCGACCAGACCAGCAGCGATGGCAAGACGATCAAGGTCAGCGCGGTCAACATCACTGGCAGCACGGGATTCATTGCGATCCATGCGGACGCATCGGGTCAACCAGGACCGGTCGTTGGTCACATGGCGATTCCAGAGGGCGACAGCAAAGACGTCGTCGTCACCCTCGACGCGCCGATCACGACGGGCGCCTACTGGCCGATGCTGCACCTCGATGCAGGCACGATTGGCACCTACGAGTTCCCGGGCCCCGACGGACCGGTCAAGTCCGGTGCCGACATCGTGATGAAGAAGATCACCATCACGGTGGGCTGAACTGATTCGCTCAGTCGAAGCTGGCGGTGGGCGATGTCGATGCCGACGATCTCGCTCATTGCCAGATGTCGCCGCTCAGCGGTGCCATAACCGGAACAACTGTACTAGGAATGTTTCGGCTGGCTAATCTCGCCCGGTGAGCAACGACCCGGCCAGGCGCAGACGCGGCCGCGATACCAGCCCGCGCAGCACCGTGCCGCTGCAACGCCCGTGGAAGCAACCGCGCATGCGTCTCAACCACACCGAGGTCGTCTCGGCTGACGAGCTCGAATCGATCCACGACGCATCACTGACGATTCTCGAGCGGATCGGGATGGATATCTGGGACGGCGAGGCGCGCAGTCTGCTCCGCGAAGCGGGTGCCGATGTCGACGAAGCGGGGTTGCACGTGCGTTTCCCGAAGGAGATGATCCTCGAGCGCATCTCCACGGCTCCGGCTGAGTTCACGTTGCACAGCTGGAACCCGGAGAAGAACCTCCACATCGGCGGCAATTGGATGGCCAACGGGAGCGTCGCCAGCGCGCCGAACATCGTCGGCCTCGATGGTGTGCGCCACATAGGTGATCGGGCCGGATTTGACGATCTGCTGAAACTCGGTCAGATGCTGAACTCGATCCATTTCGTTGCCGGCTACCCCGTCGAACCTGTCGATATTCATGCTTCGGTTCGCCACATCCACGCTGCCTTCGACGTGTTGACGCTGACCGACAAGCACATCCACTGCTACAGCCTGGGTCGGCAGAAGAACCGCGACTGCATCGAGATGGTACGAATCGCGCGTGGCATCGACGACGCGACCCTCGATCGAGAGCCGTCGATCTTCACCGTCATCAACTCCAACTCACCGCTGCGCCTCGACACCCCCATGCTCCACGGAATCATCGAGATGTCGTCGCGCAACCAGCCCGTCGTCATGACGCCGTTCACGCTTGCCGGCGCGATGGCGCCAGTCACTCTGGCCGGAGCCCTGGCCCAGCAGAACGCAGAGGCGCTGGCCGGCATTGCACTCTGCCAAATCGTGCGCCCAGGTGCGCCGGTGGTCTACGGCGGGTTCACATCCAACGTCGACATGCAGTCGGGCGCACCAGCGTTTGGCACGCCCGAGTACGTGCGCACCGCCATGGTCGGTGGTCAACTTGCCCGCCGATACAACTTGCCGTACCGCAGCAGCAATGTGTGCGCGGCCAACGCTGTCGACGCTCAAGCCGCGTACGAGAGCGTCTTCGCCCTGTGGGGGTGTGTGATGGGCGGGGTCAACATGATGATGCACGGTGCGGGCTGGATGGAGGGCGGGCTGCACGCCAGCATGGCCAAGATGGTGCTCGATGCGGATCTGTTGCACATGGTCTCATCGATGATGGATCCAGTGATCGTCGACGAAGGCACCCTCGCGATCGACGCCATCGAAGAGGTCGGCCCCGGCGGTCACTTCTTCGGTGTCGGCCACACGCAGGAGCGATACCGCACTGCCTTCTTCAAACCGATGATCAGCGACTGGCGCAACTACGAGAGCTGGGACGAGGCCGGCAGACCAGAGGCTGCCGGGAAAGCGCACGATCTACTGCTGGGGTCCTCGCCGGGTACGAACAACCTGTGATGGACGCGACTCGACTCGAAGAACTGGAAGCGTTCGTTGCCCGCCGCGTCGCCGAGGGCGGCGTCGCCACC
>JANMQX010000175.1:0-6255 GCA_031370745.1 Ilumatobacteraceae bacterium | reverse complement strand
CTGGTCGGGATTTGGCTACGTGGCCTTCTTGACGGAACTGTTGATCAATCTGGGCAACAGATCACCAAGTGAGCCGATCAACAGTGCGTCGGCAAAACGGTCCATCGCTGTTGGCTCGCCGTTGACGATCACGACCCGCGCACCGCCGGCCCTGGCTCGCGGCACGACGTTTGCCGCCGGGAAAACTGACAGGGTCGAACCGGCTGCCAGCAAGACATCGCACTCGTCGGCAGCACGCATCGCCGCCTCGATCACCTCAGGCACCAACGACTGGCCGAACGACACCGTGTCGCTCTTCAGGATGCCGGCTTGGCAGACAAGGCAGTGTGGATCCTCCTCGCCGGCGCGGACCCGTTCCAACGTCTCTTGCATTGGACGGCGGTCATCGCACGACCAACATCGGCTCCACCGCATGGTGCCGTGCACCTCGATGACGTTGCCCGGCGCGTGCCCGGCGCGTTGATGCAGTTCGTCGATGTTCTGTGTCACGACGGCACGCAGCCGGCCCCGTCGTTCCAGCTCGTAGATCGCCAGATGCCCACTGTTGGGCACCGCGTCCCACGCCGGGGAATGCAGGCGGTTCTGCCACGCAAACCGGCGCACGTCGGGGTCGGAGAGGTAGTGCTGCAGGGTCGAAGCCTTCTCGGCGGCTGGGTTCTTCGTCCACAGTCCATTCGGCCCACGGAAATCGGGAATGCCCGAGTCCGTCGAGATCCCGGCACCTGTGAACACCGTGACGCTCCGCGCCTCTGCAATCCACTCCCGAGCCTGTTCGAATTCCGCATCGATCACGCACACATCTTGGCGCGGCGATGCCGCACGGGTTGTTTCGCAGTGCATCTTTGACGATGGCTTCCCCTGCTCAGCGTCCACCCCCGCGAGGAGGCAGTACATGGCAATCGCCCCGATGGATATTCCGGTGACCGATCAGCTGCTGATGGTCGTGCCGTGGCTCGATCCGCTCGTCGACTCCGTCGGGTACGAGGTGCGTTCGCAGTACGTCGAGCTGTTCTGGCTCAACGTGCTGGGCCCAACGGCGACGTGGATCCTGCGCCGCCTCGTGCTCGGCTTCGACCGCTACCCGCTCGGCTACGAACTCGATCTCGAGGAAACGGCGAGCGCTCTCGGGTTGTCGTACACGGTCGGCACTGCCAACTCGTTCATGCGTTCACTCAATCGGTGCGTGCTGTTCGGCGTCTCGCAGCCAACCGACGGCGGCCTTGCCGTGCGACGTCGCGTTCCGCCTGTGGCCACCCGTCACCTCATGCGCATGCCGGCACATCTGCGACAGGCTCACCAGCAGTGGAGCGTGCCCGTGACGCGCATCTCGCTCGCCGATCTCGAACGGGCGCGTGTCCTGGCCGAGGCGATGGTCGAAACCGGAGACGATCCCGATGCCGTCGAACGGCAGCTGCTGGCGCTCGGGGTGACGCCCGCAGCTGCGATCGAGGCAACGTCAATGGCAATCAGCCGCGGCTACTCACCTGACGCGGCGTGACTCAGGCGGTGCCGGAACGACTGCGCCTATCCGCCGAGGCAGCGAAGAATGCGATCTGTGCGGATCTCGTAGTGCTTGAGCAACCGCTGCACGCCTTTGTCTTCGAGGATGCAGCGCAGCGTTTCACGGCAGCACCCTTCTCCGTCGACTCCCGACTTAGGAGGCGGATCGCCGCCGCCCTCCCATACTCCGACCGTGCGAACCTGCTCGCGCATGAACGCAACGCCGGCAAAGCTCGTCCCGCGACAGATGTAGCGAAGGAAGTACACACCCGCGACGAGCGCGTCGGTCGCGGCGGAGAACTCACCGACCCCGGATTGTTGCATGGTCACCGATGTTGTCGTTCCACTGGGGTCGGTGGCCTGGAGCTCAGCGGTGCACATCGTGTCGAGAGGAATGTCGAGCTGGCGCAACGAGACCCGATGGTCGATGATCGTCGCCGGCGTCGGCTGGCGAGCAGCAGCGTCGACCTTCATCGTCAACGACGACTGTGCCTGCACGGAAACGCTGAACGGAACTCCGTGGGCATATACCTCACGTCGATCCAGGTCCGAGTCCCGAACATACGACGCAACCATCAGATTGGTCGGTGATTTCCCAATCTCCAGCCGGGCGTACCAGCGTCCAGCCTGTGAGGAGTGGGTCGGCCAAATGGCCGGCAGCGAGAGACGATACGCATCGAGGCTGATCCCCGGAAGGAAGACCGAATCGACGAGCGCACTGATCGACAACGGGTCGATCAGGTCACCATCGGGGGTTTCGATCTGAAAGTTGATCACCTTGCGGTACGGCGACAAGAGAATGACGTCGGTCGATGTGTCCGCCTCTGACAGATCGAATGGGACGCGCACCACCTCGTTCGCACCGATGTAGCCGTCGGGATCAACAACGATCTGGCTATTGGTCACCCCACTCAGTATCTGCAGGTAGTACTTGGCGAGCCGGAACTGCTCGGACGCCGTCAGCGGACCTGTCAACATCAAGTAGCCGCCGGTGTTCTTGACCAACCTCGACAAGCCGACAGGGTTGAGCTGGTTCACGGTGCCCAATCCAATGGCATAGACGCGATCGTCGATCTTCGAAGCAACATCGGCGATGAATTTCGAGGTGTTCTCTTCGCCGTCGGTCAGCACGACAACTGCGCGCTGGTCATAGCCGGCGACACCCACCAGCGTGTCGTGAGCCAGTTCGACTCCATCGCCGATCGACGTCGATCCGGCCAGGTTGGTCACGTGGTTGGAGATCTTCGACACAGCCGTGGCACGTCCGACACCGAAGCCCAGTGATCCCGCCTGCGCGACCGGCATCGACAGCGATGCATCTTGGTCGAATGCCACCACGCCGATACCGTCGAGGTCGCCGAGCAGTTCGACGAAGGTAGGCGCTGCGTCGTGCAAGATGTCGATTCGCTTCTTGCCGGGAATTCCTGACGGATCGTCCATGCTGGCGGATCGGTCGAGCACCAACATGGCGGCGACGGATGGTTTGGGCACGGCGTTCGCGGTGATCGGGATCACCCATTGCTGGCCATTTTGCGGACACGACACAGTCACGCTTCCCGCGGCCGTGGTTCCGGCGGCGCCGGCGTGATAGCTGACCCAGATGCGAACCTCGCGCGCTGCAGCACTCGGCGCGCCGGTCAGCGAGACGACCCCACCGAGCGGTAGCCCGACGGTGCCGGCGCCGGAGGTGATCGATGGGCCGGCGGACACCTGCAGGGTCACCGCTTGGCACGACTGCACCGAGAACACTGCTGCCCGGGCGGTCTGGGTGTTCGCCGGGACATTGACGAAGGCGAGCTTGTTGGTCAACGGAGCCACGGCAATCACCCCGCCTGCGCATCGTGCGGCGCTACAGAACGCGAGCAATCCGGCCGTGATGTCGTCGATGATCAACTCCATTTCCGACCACGCCGGGTGGAACTGCATGCCCCACTCCACAACAAATCCATAGATCTTCGACTTCGACGGATCCAACCAGTGCCGCGAGTACACGTAGTCGTCGCTGGCGCCCGAAGTCGGATAGAGCGCGTATGACGGTTCTGCGGTGTAGCTCTTGCCACGGACGGCGGCGATGCCGGCCTTCATCGAGTTGGCCAACGAGGCGCCGACCGCTTCGTCGTCGCCTGGAATGTACTCGGAGTACGTATCGTTCGAGATCCCGCGCTGGCCGTCCCACGCCGTGTTGCGGAAGTTCTTCGTCGGGTCGGCGTTCTGGTTCTGATCGTCACCCCAGTTGTAGAGGATGAGTTGGCTGTAGCTGTGTACGTCAAGGAACCATCTGGTCCGCGGTACCGAATCGATCAGCCATCGAACGTTGCGGGTCTCGGGCTCCGAGAACGCAGCGGTGCCATGGAACGTTTCGTCGAGTGGATCAGCCGATGCTCCCGGTCTGCTCGGAGCCATCTTCGTTGCAAAGTCCCACAGGAACTCGTAGTTGCGATTGATGTCGACGCCGATCTTCGACGCATCACCGCCGCTCGACGCGGGATTGCGGTTCTTTCGCCAACCGGTGAGGATCGCGGCGTCGTGCTGTTGGCTGAAGTCGCGACCATCGGGGTTCACCATCGGAAACACGACGAATTCCAGCGCGTTGACCATGCCTTGAACGTCGCTCGCAGAGAACGTCTTTCCGCCGTACTGCAAGCCGGAGTTGTTGGTGAAACCCGCTAGCAGGTCTGTCGCAAAGTTGACAAGGATCTCGCAGCTCCCCCACTCGCGGGCGTGAACTCCACCGATCATCATCACGGCATCACGGGTACCGAAGCCGCCATTGCAAATGCGCAGGGCGTGGCTCGTGCGACCTTCGATCGTCGGATTGGGAAGTGTGATCGTGCTGCACAGCGCGGGATACGCGGCTGCGAGGTTGCTGATCGCCGATTCGACCTCTGTCACGTTCATGTACGTCATGACTGCTCCCTCACGAGCACACCGCGGCCGACGGGCAGCACCGTCGGATTCTCGAATCGATTTCCCCGTCCGACCTCAGCGCGACGTTTGCCCGTCGCGTCCGATACGTCGGCAACGACCTCGACGTTCACCTTGCCCGACTTCTTCGCCGCGTCGATCTGGCTCTGTCTCATCAGGACGTGAGCGGAGATGATCCCTTCCGAACTGACGCGAGGGCCCGCGCAGGCAAACTCGATCTTGGCCCGTTGGACGAACTCGGTGAACGCTGTCTCGTCCGACGAAATGATCCGCGCCTGGAGTACGGGATCCTCCGCCTCACGCTGGCTCGCTGGCCTGCGTGTCGGTGGCTTCGCGCCGCCCTGTGCTGAACCGGATCTGCTGGCCATGAGTACCACTCACTTTCCGCGGCGTCTGCAGCCGCTCCCGTATGAGAGACCCCGGAGCCGTCCGCAAGATACGCGTTCCGATTTCCATTCGTGATCTGTCGTCAGCGACTCAGGCGGCGAAGTCGAGTGCCAGTTGGATCAACAGGCGAGTACCGAAACCACTGGCTCCTCGCGACAGCCAACCTTCGTCGGCGTCGCTGTTCATCGGCCCGGCGATGTCGAGGTGCGCCCACGGCGTGTCGCCGACGAACTCGGCGAGGAACAACGCGGCGATGATGGCACCGCCGTAGGGGCCTCCGACGTTCTTCATGTCGGCGACGTTGCTGTCGATCAGCTTGCGGTAGCTGCGCTCCAGCGGCAGTTGCCAAACGGGCTCGTCGACGTCGGCCGCTGCAGTCTTCACGCGCTCGGTGAAAGGCTGGTTGTTGCCGAACACCGCGGCCATCTTCAGACCGAGGGCGCCCATGGCTGCTCCGGTCAGGGTGGCGATGTCGACGATCGCGTCGGGCTTGTCCTCCACGCTCATCGACAATCCATCGGCCAAGACAAGGCGACCTTCCGCATCTGTGTTGTGGATCTCGGCTGTCTTGCCGTTGCGGAACGTCAACACGTCGCCGATGTTCAGGGCACTCCCCGACGGCATGTTGTCGGTGCACATCATGTAGCCGGTGACCGCCGACTTGCACTTCAACGCCCGCAGGGTGGTCATCGCCGCCAACACCGCCGCGGCGCCACCCATGTCCATCTTCATCGTCTTCATCCCGTCATTCGTCTTCAGGCTGAGGCCGCCGGAATCGAACATCACTCCCTTGCCGACGAACGCAAGGTGACCGCGTGGACTCCGCGGCGTGTACGTGAGTCGGACCATTCGTGGTGGATTGCTGCTGCCCCTGTTGACACCGACCATGCCGCCACACCCCATCGCGGTCAATTGGTCCTTGTTGAACACTTCGACGCCGAGGCCGTTTGCCGCACCCAGCGCCACGGCCTTGTCGGCGATCATCTGTGCGGTCAGGTGTGCGGGCGGTGTGTTTGCAAGATCTCGCGCCAGGCTCGCGGCTGTTGACGTGATCGAACCACGGTCGGCGCCGAGCCTTGCTCCTGATGCGCGATGTTCCCCAACGACCAGCGTCAACTCCTGCAACCCGGGAGGCACAGGCTCGGTCTTGAGACCGTGGTAGCGATAGGCCGCGAGCGAGGCGCCTTCGACTACCGCCTGCGCGGCGGTCGTGGCGTCGACTCCTTCGAGGTCGGCCAGGTTCGTCGCCAGCGACGCGCGTTTGCCGGCCGCCCGCACGAGTGCTGCGGCGGCGCTGCGCAGTCCAGCCGCTGTGATTGGCTCATCGCCGATCCCTACGGCTACCTGCGTCGGTCCCGTGGCCGAGTGCAACACCAATGTCTGGCCCGGTTTGCCTTCGAAGCCTGCCGCCGCAAGTGCAGCGCGGTTGAGGCCGAGGCCGCG
>JANMQX010000150.1:0-12962 GCA_031370745.1 Ilumatobacteraceae bacterium | reverse complement strand
CGCGCCGAAATTGGATCGGCGATCGGCCGATCGATGTCGGCCGTCGGCACATTGTGATCCTCGGTTGCCACAGTGAGATCGGGTCGGCGCACGGGCCGACCCGACAGCCGCAGTCCGTCGAATGCCTGCGGACTGGTGACCTCATGGACGAGGTGGAGATCGATGTACAGCAGGTCGGGCTCGTCGACCGCCGAATGAACGACGTGTCGTTCCCACACTTTCTGGGCGAGTGTCCGCGATGGTGACTGCTGATTCCCGGGTGACTTGGTTTGTTCAGACATGGTGACGCGTCTCACTTTCTGAGATATCATTCTCGTCAATGGACAGTGTAAGCGGTGTCGGCGTCATTGACAAAGGGGTGGTGATTCTTCGCGCCCTCGCCCGAACGCCGCTCGATCTGGCGGCGCTGCAAGACGAGACGGGTCTGCCTCGGGCAACTGCTCACCGATTGGCGGTTGCTCTCGAGTCGCACGGCTTGGTGCGCCGCGATCCACAAGGCCGGTTCAGTCTCGGTTTCGAGTTGATACGTCTGGGTCGGGCAGCCGAGGACGGGTTTCCGCTCGCCGACATGGCCCGCCCGATTCTCACATCGCTTCGCGACGCTACCGGTGAGAGCGTTCAGCTCTACGTCCCTGAGGCTGAAGGCAGGCGTTGCGTGGTTTCATTGGAGTCGACCCACGGTTTGCGTTGGATCGTTCCGCAGGGGGCGTTGCTTCCCATGGATCGCGGGTCCGCCGGCCGTGTTCTGCTAGGCGACGAAGGCGCCGAGAGCGTGGAGGAACGTGAGCCCGGAGTCGCCTCGGTCAGTGCTGCGGTGCGCGACCGCCGCGGCCAGATCATCGCTGCGGTCAGCCTCAGCGGGCCGATCGAGCGGCTGAGCCGACAACCAGCAAAGAGGTTCGGTCGCGAGGTCGCCGAGGCGGCCAAGGCAGTGTCAGCGGTCGTCGCCGCCTAGTACGCGAACGACCTGGGGGTTGTGCGTGAGAGCACACAAACGCGGACGGTTTGTTTCCTCGCACAGAGCCGCGAGAGTGTGCGCCTGCGCGCAACCTGTAGTACTAGCCGTCGGGTCAGTAAACCGCGATGAGATCCAGAACCATGATCAGGTCTGTCGACGCAGGTAGGCCCAGGTTGGTGTTGCCGGCGGCGCCGAATGCCTGGGCGAACGGAATGTCGACCTGGCGGCGGCCGCCGACCTTCATGCCGTCGACCGCTTTTTCCAGACCGGGTGGAAGCTGACCACTTCCGGGAACAAACGTCAGCGGTGTCCCCGCTTTCCACGACGAATCGAGTTGCTTGCCATCGGCCGCGGAGAACGCGAGAAGCTGCACGGCAACCGTCTGGCCAGGCTGGATCCCCGCACCGGTGCCGACGATCAGATCGGTAAAGGTCTGCTCGGCCTGGTTGGGAGTCGGAGGAATCGACACGACCGGTGCGTCGGCAGGATCAGACTTGGGGATGATGGCGACGGCGTCGATGACGAACGACAAGGCGTCGCCCGGCTGAATGACATCGGTCGAGGGAGGCGAATCGCCGTAGGCCAGATCCGCGGGGATGTCGAGTTGGCGGCGACCCCCTGCCTTGACCCCGATCAGGCCCTGATCCCAACCCTTGATCACCTGGCCGACACCGATGGTCACCGAGAAGGGCTTGCCGCGGTCGTAGCTGTTGTCGAACTCAGTTCCGTCGGCCGACCGTACGCCAACGTAGTGAACGACCACCGTGTCACCCGTGACCGCGCCCGTGCCGGTGCCTTGCGAGACATCCGTGATCACCAATTTTGTCGGGATCGGGGAAGGAAGCTTCACCTTCGGCTTTGGTAGGGCGTGGGGTGAGACCGCTTGTCCCGTGCCCGAGTTGATGGCCGTCGAGGCAGTGGACGACGTCGGATTGTCGCCGCAGGCGGTGAGCAAACCCAGCGCGACAACGGGGACGAGGAGGGTGCTGAAACGCATTGGTCGACGTTACCGTCGCAGTACCTGTGTGCGGTATGCGCCCGGCGAGACACCAACTACACGACGAAACTGTCGTGTGAAGGCACTCTGGTCGTAGTAGCCGCACCGAGCAGCGATGTCGGAGAGCCCAAGCTGGCTCGTTGCCAGCAAGCCGATCGCCCGTTCGACCCTGAACCGCACCAACAACTGACGCACAGAGATACCGACGATGCGGCGCGTCGTGCGTTCGAGCTGCACCACCGACATCGATGCGGCTGCCGCAACGTCGCCCACCCGAACCTGCTCGGTGCAGTGTGTGCGCGCGAAGGCCACCGCCTCGGCCACCCCTGCGTGAGCTGTAGGCGCGTCCCCTGCCGCGCGGAGGTCGACCGACACGCTGGCAAGGAACTCGGCACCGTCGCCATCGGAGATCAGCACCTTCGTGGTCACGTACCAGCCGAGTGAGCCGTCGGGACGGCTGATCAATTCGAGCTGGTTGCGCAGGGGTTGGCGCGACGACCACAACTCGGCGTCCTGGTGTGCGTACGACGAAGCCAACTCGGTTTCGAAGAGGTCCTCGACATGTCGCCCGACAACATGCCCCGGCGTGCGCATGCCTGCCCGGTCAGCGAACGCCTGATTGGCGATCAGGTACGCACCCGACTGATCCTTCGCGCAGAACATCACATGGGGCACATCGTCGAGCAGATCAGCTATCGCTCGCAGAAGTTCCACGGCACGATCCTTGTACGAATCGGATGACTCAGCGGTGCTTATCGAGCCTATACGGCGGGTATTGCATGGAGGTGATGACAACCCCTGTCGATGAAGTGCGCGCCGGTGATCGGGTGCACGATGATTCCATGGCCGCCGATGAGGCAATCGCCCTTGCCGACACGCTGCTACGCGAGGCTCGTGCCACGTCGACTCGACGCGAGCGACGCCAACTGCATCGGCTGGGACGTCTGGTAGCTGATCCCCAAGGTCGCGAGTTGGTGCAGCAGCTGACCGACGAAGTATTGCGGATCCAGGCGAATCGCCGTGCTGCGCGCCGATTTGCCGATGTCGTCGACGCACATGGGGTCCCGCGTTCGCTGAGCCGAGTTGATCGCCTCCTGCTGCGCGGCGGCGCTCGGCTTGCGCCTGTCCTGCCGCTGGTCGTGATGCCGCTGGTGCGCCGGCGAATCCTCTCCGAGACCACTGGCGTCGTGCTGCCGTCGGAGGATCCGCAGTTCGCCGAGCACGCCGCGGTGCGTCGACGCGAGGGAATCGGGCTGCTGGTCAACCCGCTCGGTGAGTCGATCCTCGGAGACGACGAGGCGGCACGGCGAGTGGAGCAGGTGTTGCAGAAGTTGCGACGCCCCGATGTCAATGCGGTCTCGATCAAGGCCTCAGCGCTGGTTGCCAACCTCGACGTGCTCGATTTCGACCGGAGCGTCGAACGCATCAGTGCGCCGCTGCGTGAGATCTACCGCACCGCGTTGGCGAAGGAACCGCGTGGGTTCGTCAACCTCGACATGGAGGAGTACCGCGACCTGCAACTGACTGTCGCAGCGTTCACGATGGTGCTCGATGAGTCGGAGTTCCATCATCTCGAAGCCGGCATCGTGCTGCAGGCGTACCTTCCCGATAGTCACGCCGTGCTCGAGCATCTCGGTCAGTGGGCGTCGGCTCGCGTCCGCCACGGCGGAGCCGGCATCAAGATACGGATCGTCAAAGGAGCGAACCTTGCGATGGAGGCAGTCGAAGCCGAGCTGCACGATTGGGTCGCCGCGCCGTATCCCACGAAATCCGATGTCGACGCCAGCTACAAGTTGATGCTCGAATCAGCACTTCGCCCCGAGTGGAATGGGGCCGTCCGCGTCGGCGTGGCCAGCCACAACCTGTTCGATGTTGCGTGGGCGTTGGTGCAGCGCAGCCGCCTCCCCGTGGAGCAACGTCACCGCATCGAAGTCGAGATGCTCGAGGGAATGGCGCCGGCTCAGAGCCGCGCAGTTCGCAAGATGGCGGGTTCCCTGCTGCTCTACGCGCCCGTCGTGCAGCACGATCAGATCGACGCCAGCATCGCCTACCTCGCCCGACGATTGGACGAGAACACAGCGCCGGAGAACTTCCTGCGGGCGTTGTTCACCATCACACCCGGCTCGCCCGAGTTCGCGACCCAGGCCGAAAGATTTCGCTGCGCCGTGGACGAGCGACATCGCATCTCCACCGATCGACGTCGCCATGCAGCCGGGCCGCACGATGGGATCTTCAGCAACGAACCCGACAGCGACCCGACCGATCCGGATCAACGTCGCTGCTTGCAGGACGCGGTGCGGTCTCCGGCCATTCGCACGCAGCCGGCGCTGATCGAGTCAGTCGTGCTGATCGACGAGGTCGTCGCGACGGCGGTCGCAGCGCGGGCCGGATGGTCGGCCGAAGGTGCGTCAGGGCGGCGGCGGATCCTTGCCGACGTTGCCGGGGTTCTTCGTCGCGAGCGTTTCGACACGATCCAGGTGATGGCCGACGAGGCGGTCAAGGTCGCACGCGAAGGTGACCCCGAGGTCAGCGAAGCGATCGACTTCGCCGAGTACTACGGATCGGTTGGTCTCGACGTGCTCGAGCAACAACGAACCGAGGGTGTGGAACTGTCTCCGCGCGGTGTCGTCGTTGTCGCCTCACCGTGGAACTTCCCCTACGCCATCCCTGCCGGTGGAGTGCTCGCGGCATTGGCGGCGGGCAACTCTGTCATTCTGAAGCCGCCGCCCGAGGCGCGTCGCACCGCGCTGCACCTCGTCGAACAGTTGCACCGTGGGGGAGTGCCACCCGAGGTGGTGCAGTTCGTGGCGTGCCCCGACAACGAGGTCGGCCAGCGCTTGATCACCCATCCCGATGTCGATTCGGTGATCCTGACCGGCGCCTACGAAACGGCGGAGTTGTTCCGGTCGTGGAAGCCAGGCATGCACCTGCTCGCCGAGACCAGCGGCAAGAACGCCATCGTCATCACACAAGCTGCCGACCTCGACCTGGCGATCCGCGATCTCGTGAGATCAGCGTTCGGCCATGCGGGGCAGAAGTGTTCGGCGGCCAGCCTCGCGATCGTCGAGGCGTCGTTGTACGACGATCCCTCCTTCATGGAGCGGCTGGCCGACGCCACCCGAAGTCTTGTGGTGGGCCCTCCGTCCGCTCTCGGCAGCGTCGTCGGGCCACTCATCAGCGCGCCATCGCCGAAACTGCAGCGTGGTCTGACGCGGCTCGAGCCTGGCGAGCGTTGGCTGATCGAGCCGCGTCACCTCGGCGACAACCTGTGGACACCTGGTGTGCGCACGGGGGTGCAGCCGGGCTCGTGGTTCCACATCACCGAGTGCTTCGGTCCAGTGCTGGGCGTGATGCGCGCCGACGACCTCGACCACGCCATCCGGTTGCAGAACGCCACACCCTTTGGGCTCACCGGCGGGATACATTCTCTCGACGATGCCGAGGTCGAGCACTGGCTCGAAGGTGTTCACGTCGGCAACGCGTACGTCAACCGCAGCGTCACAGGGGCGATCGTGCAACGGCAGCCGTTCGGCGGATGGAAGCGATCGTCCGTCGGCTGTGGTCCGAAGGCCGGTGGTCCCGACTATGTCGCCGAGATGGTCACCACGAAACCAACGGTCATCGACGCCGATGCCGCCGACAGGTCCTACAGCACCGCGTGGTCGCAGTGGTTCAGCACCAGTCACGATCCCACGGGCCTGGCGAGTGAGCGCAACGAGCTGCGATACCGACCGCTTGCAGGCGTGCTGATTCGGATTGGTCCCGACACGCCCGCCGGCGCGCAGATCGCTGCCAGCCGTGCTGCCGCGATCTGTGGAACACGAGTGGTCGTCTCCGATGCGTCCGAGGAGTCCGAAGATGTGTTGATCGAACGTCTCGGCGGGCTGGGGCTCGAGCGACTTCGTCTGTTGACGACAACAACCAATGTTCTGCGCGGTGGATGCCGGGCGAACAGCATTGAAATCGATGCCGAGCCAATATCGATCAGCGGTCGGCGTGAGCTACGACGGTGGTTGCGCGAGCAGGCGATCAGCCGGACAATGCACCGTCACGGCCGCGTCGCGCCGTAAGCCACGGCTGCTCGGCCTGGGCCATCGGCGTGCTTGGAGGGCCTTCCACGAATGGCCACACTTCTTCGGCCATGCGTCGGTAGTTGCCTGTTGCGCGCAGCTCGCCGAGCAACGCATACAGCCCGAGATTGATTCGCTGGATGAAGACGAAGGCGCGCGGCACGGTCGCGTATTGCGAGATCGGACTGGTGCGGTCGAACGTGTGCCGCACGATTCTGCTGGCGTATTCCGATGACCAGGTGACAACTTTGTCGTCCTTGACGCTTTCGTAGAACTGTCCGAAGTAGTCACCGATCGCGTCGTCGTCGGCTGGCGCACCGCGACGCAGCATGCCGGCGTCTTCGACGATACGCCTGAATCTCGGTACGTCGTGCTCGTATGCCGCAGATCTGACCATTCCGACGAAGGTCGCCATCTCGTCATCGGTGAAGTTCTTGACCAGCCCGAAATCCAAGAACGTGATGCGACCACCGCCATGGAACAGATAGTTGCCTGGATGAGGATCACCGTTGAAGCGGTGCATGCCGTAGAGGCTGCGGAACACGAAACGGAACAAGCACTCGCCGGCGAGGTCGCGCTCCTCCTGGGACCATTGGATCATCTCCTGCCACGTGGCCCCGCTGACCAGTTCGCTGGTCAACACGCGGGAGGTGGAATGAGAGGCCAACACGTCGGGCACGTGAATGAACGGATGGCCGCGGTAGAAGTCTGCAAACGCCTGCTGGTTGGTGGCTTCCAACGTGTAGTCGAGCTCGTCGATCAATCGTTCCCTGATCTCGGCGACCATGTCGTCGGGGTCGAGACCACCGAAGCCTTGCTTCAGTATCGCGCCGAGCAAGGTGGCGTTGCGCAGGTCGGCCTCGATTGCCGCGCCGACGCCCGGATACTGCACCTTCACGGCAACGGCTCGCTCCAACCCGCTGTCGGGATCGATGACGACGGCGCGGTGCACCTGCCCGATGCTGGCCGAGGCGATCGGAACCGGATCCCACTCGACGAAGATCCTCTCGGGAGGCGCACCCAATTCGCCTTCGATCACGCCGGCGGCAAGCTCGGCGCTCATCGGTGGGGCGTTCGATTGCAGTTCGGCGAGGGCAGCGCGCATCGGCTCCGGGAGCCCGTCAGTGACATAGCTGGCCATCTGGCCGAGCTTCATCAGCGCGCCCTTCATGTTCCCGAGTCGCTCGGTGATGGCCTCTGCGGTACGCAACTCACGCTCGCGATCGAGTTCAACTCGGCGCTCGGTCGAGGCGAACAGCTTCCGCGCTGCGGTGGTTGCGTACGTGCCGCCGACCTGCACACCGAGCGCGGCGATGTCGAGATTGCGTTTGCCCCGAACTGTTCGTCGCACCAACAGACCGGTGGCAATACCCGCCGCGGCGAGCAGCAG
This sequence comes from Ilumatobacteraceae bacterium, assembly GCA_031370745.1. Taxonomy (GTDB): domain Bacteria; phylum Actinomycetota; class Acidimicrobiia; order Acidimicrobiales; family Ilumatobacteraceae; genus JAENVT01. The sequence goes on along the minus strand of JANMQX010000150.1, from coordinate 5,547 downwards.
GCCGCGCTTGTTCAACGTGACCGTTCGACGACGGAGCGGCAGGCGCGAATCAATGTCGGCACGAACTGCTTGGCGTTGGCCACGCACGCGTCATGGTCGCCGTCGACTCGGAACGCTTCGGCATCGGGGATGGCCTCGAACAACCGCACCTGTCGCCGAACTGGCACGACGCGATCGCGTATGGTGATGAGCGTCGAGGTGGGCACGTCGATGTCGCCGATCCAATCGCGCGAAGAGAAGTTTCCGATCGCCCGACCAGCCTCCAGAATTGCCCGCCAATCGTGGGTCGAGGCCTGGTTGACCGCCCACGGTTCCCATTGATCGGCCTTGCGTTGCAAATAGAACTGCTCGGTCAGCCAGGTTCTGGCCTGTATCGGTGTGAGCCTGGCGACCGCGGCAAGGCCGGAGAGGCCGAGAAAGCTCAGTCGCTCCTCGCGTGATGTCGAGAAATATGAAGCTGTTGCACAAAGCACCAAACCCGCCGTGCGTTGCCGGTGGCGTTGCCACATCAATTGCGCGACGGGGCCGCCCATCGAATAGCCAACGGGAATGAACTGCTCGATGCCCAACACGTCGCAGACGGCAACGGCATCGTCGGCGCAATCCTCCAAGCGGAACGTCTTGCGCGATCGAATACCGCGACCGTGTCCGCGGTGATCGAGGGCAACAACGCGAAAGTGCTCTGCGAGCGGCTTGTAGCAGGTGAACCTGTTGAGGTCGGCAGTCGCAGTCCAGCCATGCAAGAGCACCAGGGTCGGCGCGCCGACCGGACCGTCGAGGGTTCGAACGAAGGTCGTGCCGCGACCAGGCAGGTGCATCGCGGCTCCGGGTGGCAGGTCAGGCATCCAGTTTGCGTCGCGCTTCGCCACTAGGCGGTCTCCACCTTGGTGACCCGCACGCGCAGCGTGCCCGTGGGTGCCTCGTATTCGACCCAGGTGTCGGCGCTCGCGCCGATCAACGCAGAACCGAGAGGCGAGTCGGGGCTCATCACGTCGAGGTCGCCGACCTTCTCTTCCATGTGGCCGACGAGGTAACGCTCGGCCATGGAGTCGTCGTCGCCGTCGTAGACGATGGTGACGATCGACCCCGTTGACACGATGCCGGCGTCGCCGCCTTCGATGATCTCGGCCGTATCGATGATGTACTCGAGTTGACGGATGCGACCTTCCATCTGGCCTTGCTCGTCCTTGGCCGCGTGGTAGTCGCCGTTTTCGCTGAGATCGCCCATCAATCTGGCCGTCTCGATCTTCTGGGCGACCTCGTTCCGACCCCTGGTGGTGATGTCGAAGAACTCGGCTTGCAGCCGGTCAAATGCGGAGCGGGAGAGCTGCGTCGTCGCCATAGGGTGAAAACGCTATCGCCACGTAACATCTCGGGCCATGGCTTATCGAATTGCGGTGATCGGCGGCGACGGAATCGGCCCGGAGGTGACCGCGGAAGCATTGAAGGTCGTGCGGGCCGCCGGAGTCGATCTCGACACCACCAGCTACGACCTTGGCGGCGCCCGATATTTGCGCGATGGCGAGATTCTGTCGGATGCGACACTCGAGGAACTGCGCACCTTTGACGCGATTCTGCTCGGCGCTGTTGGCACGCCCGACGTGCCGCCGGGCGTCATCGAACGCGGTCTGCTGCTGAAGATGCGGTTCGATCTCGATCTCTACGTCAACCAACGGCCGTTCGTCGGAACGGCTCCCGGCCATACCGAGCCACACGATTTCGTCGTCATTCGCGAGAACACCGAGGGGCCCTACGTTGGCGAAGGAGGAGTGCTGCGCAAGGGCACCCCGCACGAAGTTGCCACCCAGGGATCGGTCAACACGCGCATGGGTGCCGAGCGAGCAATTCGCTTTGCGTTCGAACTGGCGGTGCAGCGTGGCAAGGCCGACCCGCCGGGCCGCAAGCACGTCACCTTGGTGCACAAGACCAACGTGTTGACCTTTGCCGGTGACCTGTGGCAGCGAGCGTTCAATGATGTCGCCGCCGACTACCCGCAGGTCGGCACCGCATACAACCACGTCGACGCGGCGTGCATCTACTTCGTGCTGGATCCGCATCGATACGACGTCGTTGTCACCGACAACCTGTTCGGAGACATCCTCACCGACCTCGGTGGTGCCGTCAGTGGTGGCATTGGGCTCGCTTCTTCGGCCAATCTCAACCCGGCTCGCACGGGCCCGTCGATGTTCGAACCGATTCACGGCTCGGCCCCCGACATCGTCGGCACCGGCAAGGCCAATCCGATCGCCGCCATCCTCAGCGCCGCGCTGATGCTGGATTTTCTTGGCGAACGCGATGCGGCGGCGAGGGTGCGTGCGGCATGTTCCGCTCACAGTGGTATCGGCAGCACCAGCGAGATCGGTTCCCAAATCGCCGCGGCCGTGGCAGGCTAGACGGCAATTCAACATTCGCCCTTACTTCTGTACAGCGGGAGCCAGCAATGCCTATCCAACCAACTCCGAAGATATGGATGAACGGAGAGCTCGTCGATTGGGACAAGGCTCAGATCCACGTTCTCACCCACACGCTGCACTACGGCACGGGCGTGTTCGAGGGCATCCGTGCGTATCCCACCGCGCAGGGTCCCGCCGTGTTCCGTCTGACCGAGCACATCGAGCGACTCTTTCGAAGCGCGCACATCATGGGCATGGACATCCCATTCGGCGCAGGCGAGATCGTTGCGGCGACCAAGGCAACTGTCGCCTCAACCGGCTTGCCGGGTTGCTACGTCCGCCCGATTGCCTACTACGGCTACGGCGAGATGGGCCTCAACACGCTGCCGTGCGGCGTCGACGTCGCCATCGCCTGCTGGCCCTGGGCGCCGTTCCTCGGTGAGGACGCGTTGGATCACGGTGTGCGCATGAAGGTCTCGTCGTGGACCCGTCACGATCACAACACCATGCCGCCAGCCGCCAAGACGACCGGCAACTACGTCAACTCATCGCTCGCCAAGGTCGAGGCCCTCAAAGGTGGATACGACGAGGCAATCATGTTGGCCCCCAATGGGCTGATCGCCGAGTGCACCGGCGAGAACATCTTCGCCGTGCGCAACAACATCATCATCACTCCGCCGTTGTCAGCCGGCGCCCTCGAGGGCATCACGCAGAGCTCGGTCATGACCATTGCCCGCAACCTCGGGTTCGACATCCGCGTCGACAACCTGGCGCGCAGCGACCTGTACATCGCCGAGGAGGTCTTCGTCTGTGGCACTGCTGCCGAGATCAGTTCAGTCAAGTCGATCGACGACCGCGACATCCCCTGCCCCGGTCCGATGACCAAGGCCATCGCCGAGGTCTACGCCCGTGCGGTTCGCGGCGAAGAGGACCAGTACAAAGACTGGTGCGAACTCGCCGTCTGAGGCCGTCCGGTCTAGTTGGGCGCGATTCCGGTACTGCCAGTGCTCACATCGAACCCAGTCGCGAGACGTTCACCCTGCCGGCAGGCCGGGAGTACCTCCTGCGGCATCGCGACGCTTTGCCGCCAGACCGGCGAGGCATTCCATGAACAGCCGGTTGGCGACGTTGACGGTGCAGTCGGCGTGGTCGTAGGCGGGTGCGACCTCGACGATGTCCATGCCGACCACGGTGTGTTCGTACGCAAGTTTGCGAACCATGCGCATCAGATCGGCGGCAACGAGGCCACCGGGCTCGGGCGTTCCGGTTCCAGGGGCGTACGCGGGATCGAGCGAGTCGATGTCGATGGAGATGTAGAGCAGCTCCGGTCCGTCGAGCGCCTCCTGAACGGCGTCGACCATCACCGCCTAGAACCCGAGCTCCCAGATCTCCTCCATCAAGTGCCAGCGCATTCCCTGCCCGGCCATCCATTCCCATACATCTTGCGGCGGCCAGTAACTGCGGAGGCCGATCTGAATGAAGTTGCGCCCCGGGATCGCCCCGCTGTCGATCAGCCGCCGCATCGGCGTGCCGTGACTGGCCAGGTTGCCATCAATGGTGTCGGCGGTGTCGGCGTGTGCATCGAAGTGGACCATGCCGACGTTGCCGTAGCCGTAGACATCGGCTACAGCCGTCGCGGCCGGCCAGGTGATGGAGTGATCGCCGCCCATCGTGAAGGGGATGATCCTGCGACTGGCGATCTCGTGGACGCGTCGCCTGATGTTGTCGAGGCTGGTTTGCACCATGCCGTGGGGACAGTGTGCGTCGCCGTAGTCGACGACTTCCACGTGGTCGAATATCTCCAGCCCGTAGCTGAGGTGATACGTGCCAGACTCGTAGGCACTCCCGCGTAACGCTCGAGGGCCGAATCGAGCCCCAGGGCGGTTCGTGGTGCCGAGATCGAATGGTGCGCCGACCACGGCGACGTCGGGCTGCCACGAGTCGAGTTGTTCAGGTGAGGTCAGCAATGGCCGCTGAGCGAATGTCATGACGGAGCCGAACGCGTAACCTTGGTCGAGCTGTTGCTGATATCCGGCGGATACGTCGCGTTGCGGTTCGCTCATGGCGGGCACGGTAATCGTTGACGAGCGCCGTGGCCGCAGGAGCGTCTGAAAAGCGAAGCACCCCGGGCTGCGCAGCCAGCCGAAGCCAGCGCGCCGCCCGGGGCGACTCCTTTTGGTTCATGATCCACCACTGGCCGATCTGCCGGCGTTAGCCTGTAGCTCGACTCAATGTCATCGCCCGTCAGCTTGCGCTGGCGGGCGATTCCCTTTGTCGGTTCACTCCCCGTTTGCACGGCTCGTTTCCCCGACCACTGATTCGGTCCTCCCCGGCGAACCGGTTCCGACCGATCCAGTTGCTCGTTCCGCAGCCCCGGTTACCCGGCTCGCTTCCCTCGCTGAACCGGTTCGTAGCGACCTGGTTGCCCAGTTCGTTCCTCCCCGGCCCCACCGCTCGGCCCGAAGGCCTCCCGGCGGAATGGATCATTCCCCTCCCGAATCCGCTTTCGCCTCGTGAACTCGGTTGGCCCTCCGATCCTTGTGACCACCCTTGCGGGCTGCCACGGTGTTCGGCACCGTTCCTCGAGCTCCGGTTGGCGTGCGCTTTCCGGTACTCGGCTAGCTTGCTCCACCTCAATATCCCAGGTCAAGAGGTATTTTTGAAGTCACAGGGTTATCCGCAGACTTTGTTGACAATCCCCAGAACTTTTTCCACTGTCCACCTTTTGCACACAGGTTTTGCACAGCGTTCACGTTGACGACGGTGTGAAAACCGGCTTGAATGGCTGTCGTGATCTCTCGCTTGTCCGCCACGATCATCATCATTCGCTAGCGCACGTCGGCCTACGCCGATGTGCGCTCCGAGCCGCCCACCCGGGCGGCTCTTTCATTTCTACGGACCACAGTCACCGAAAGAGGGTCAGCCATGAGCACCGAATCTGTCGAGGTCTTCGACACGACGCTGCGCGACGGCATGCAGGTCGAGGGCGTGTCGGCCACAGTCGACGACAAGCTGCGCATCGCCGAACAGCTCGACTATCTCGGTGTCCACTACATCGAGGGCGGTTGGCCAGGCGCCAACCCGAAAGACATCGAGTTCTTCGCCCGGGCCGCGACGGAGTTGCAACTGACCACGTCGACGATGGTCGCGTTCG
>JANMQX010000123.1:0-2334 GCA_031370745.1 Ilumatobacteraceae bacterium | reverse complement strand
GGGGGTGGCGGCTGATCAGGGAAAAACCTGCTTCAACTATTCGTTTGCCTATTCGTTTTCAACGAAGAGTCAAACGAATAGGTAAGCCACCGATTTCGAGGCCGCCTACGCTGGTGCGAAGCCCCGCTTAGACCGTCGACGACCGCGGATGCTGCATCAATTTTACCAAGCGCCGGCCGCATCCAACCGGCGTCGGTCGTCTGTTTTACTCTGGTGCCGAGCTCGAGTAGATCGGAGTGACGATGGGTTCGATCACGGCCTACGAGACCGCCAGGGGCAAGCGCTACCGGGTGCGGTTTCGCAAGCCGGACCATTCGCAGACAGACAAGCGTGGCTTCCGCACGAAGCGGGACGCGGAGCTCTTCCTCGCCTCGACCGAGGTGAAGATGGCGATCAGTGAGTTCATCGATGCCACCGCCTCGCGAATCACCATCGAGACCCTCGGTGTCCCCTGGGTCAAGGCTCAGTCGCACCTCAAGCCGAGCTCGTTCGCCGTCATCGAGGTCGCCTGGCGCGTGCACGTACAGCCCAAGTGGGGATCGCGCGTGCTCGGCGAGATCCGCCACAGCGAGGTGCAGAAATGGGTGAGCGAGCTGTCCACGACCAAGAGCGCGACCGTCGTCATCCGCGCGTATGGCGTGCTCGCCGGCATCATCGACATTGCGGTTCGTGATCGCCGGCTTCCGACCAACCCGGCCCGCGGCGTGACCCTGCCGCGCAAGGCCGGTAAGGCGCGCCACTACCTCAGCCACACCCAGGTGCAGCTGCTCGCCGACCAGTCGCGCGCGAACGGCACACTCGTGCTCTTCCTCGCCTACACCGGACTCCGCTGGGGCGAGGCGGTCGGCCTGCGCGTCCGTAGCGTCGACATGCAACGCCGCCGTGTGCGCGTTGAGGCGAACGCCGTCAACGTGCGCGGGACGATCATCCCCGGCGCCCCGAAGAGCCACGAGGCACGCAGTGTGCCGTTCCCCGCGTTCCTGGCCGAGCCGCTCGCGAAGCAGTGCGAGGGCAAGGGCCGCGATCAACTGGTCTTCGGATCCGGCGACGACTAAATCCCGACGCCCACTCCCAAGGACGGCTGGTTCGCCGGAGCCCGCCGGCGGTCAGCTGCGCTCGACCCGGACTTCCCTCAGGGGCTCACCCTGCACGACCTGCGCCACACGGCCGCGTCGCTCGCGATCTCGGCGGGCGCCAACGTCAAGGCCGTGCAGCGGATGCTCGGGCATGCGTCCGCCGCGATGACGCTCGACACCTACGCGGATCTATTTGACGACGACCTCGATGCGGTGGCCACGGCTCTCGACAGGGCCAAAATTGCGTCATCTGGGACAGTGACGAGGACAGCACTTTATCGGTGAGCTATCCATCTACGTGTCGATGATTGGCCTGCGTACACAAAATACACAATATGCTAATATGTTGTTATGAATGGTGATGACGAGCTCAAGCCGATCCTCAATGTCAAGGAGACGGCCGAACTGCTGGGCGTGCATGCGAATACGATCGGCAACTGGGTAAAGAACGGCACGCTTGTGTCCGCTCGCATTGCTGGCGCTAAGGCGCATCGCTTCACGAGGGAGGAAGTGCTGCGGGTGCTCAAGGAGCGTGGCAAGATGACCTCTTCCGTTGCACCGTCGCTTCGTACCGACGGTCCTGAGTTAGTCACTGCCAACGAGCTGAACTACTGGGCGACACGCGACGACGCCAAGGCGACGTTCCCCGAACTCATGCGTCGCCTTCTATCTCTGACCCCCGGAGTGACGAACATTGACATACGCGCCCATGAAGGCAACGCCGCGCCGGGTTGGGATGGAACGGCGACATCAGCCGGAAGTTCGTTCCTTCCCACAGGCGAGCTTCGCATGGAGTTTGGGACTGACCAGAAGATCAAGCAGAAGGCGCAATCCGATTGGGATAAGCGCGTCAAGGCGCTACCCGCAGACAAGGATTGCGTCTTCCTCTTCGCCACTCCTCGAAACTGGGCGGAGCACAAGGAGTGGGCGTCGGACCGCGCTTCAGAGTCGAAATTTGCTGGCGCAAAGGCCATCGACGCTCATGTACTCGAGGGTTGGCTCCAATCTACGCCGTCTGTCCATTATTGGATCTCGGAGCGTCTGGGTTACCGTCCCCGTGACGCCCAGACCATCGTGCGTTGGTGGAGTTCGTTCGTCGGGCGCATGAGGGTCGATCTACCGCCTGCGTTCTTTGCTGCTGGACGCGCGGCGCAGATTCGTGAACTCAACGACCTGGTCACGAATGGCGATTCGTCTACCGGAGTTGTGACGATACAGGTCACATGGGCGGACGAAGCACTCGCATTCGTCTATGCAG
>JANMQX010000301.1:0-32301 GCA_031370745.1 Ilumatobacteraceae bacterium | reverse complement strand
GGGCAAGTTCCGTGCCGACGGCTTGCTGCTGGTTCACGCCGGTGGAGGTGCGGGATTGTTCTCTGCAATGATTGGCGGTTGGGCGAACGGTTCCACCGGTTCCCAGCCCGTCACCCGGAAGGTTGTGCGATGACCAGGCTGCTGCTTGATCCCACGAACGAGCACACCGTGTTACAGCGGGCACTGCTGCCTCGCCCCGCCTCCGTGCGCGGCAAGACGATTGGTTTGCTGGACATCTCCAAACCACGAGGCAATGTGTTCTTGGATCGATTGGAGCTGCGCCTGACCGAGCTCGGTGCAGAGGTGTTGCGGTTCAAGAAGCCGACATTCGCGAAACCCGCTCCCGTCGACCTGCGCCATGAGATCGCTGTCAAGTGCGAAATGGTGATCGAGGCGCTCGCCGATTGAGGCAGTTGTACGTCGTGCAGTGTGCACGACATCGCTGATCTCGAGACCCGCGGCCTGCCCTCGGTCTTTGTCGCGTCGGCACAATTCGTCGACGCGGCGATCGCCCAATCCCAGGCGCTCGGGTTCCCCACCGCTGCCCGAGTCTTCACGCCGCACCCGATTCAGGATCGAACCGACGAGGAGATGATCAGCTACGCCGACGCCGCTCTCGCCGAGATCGTCGCCGCGATCACTGCCGCCTGACCTCGAGCCGCACATTTCAGCTCGGCAACTGCACTGCACCGCCACGTTGTGCGACGAGGCCTTCGCGCTGCAGATCACCGAGCAAGCGTGCTGCCCGCGTAGCGTCGCACCTCATCACCGCGGTGACCCGACGTACTGAAACGGGACCGTCGGCCAGAGCCTTCATCAGCCGCCCGCGGGCCTGGCGATCACTGCCGGCGAAGCGAGCCTGGCTTGTGCTGACGCCGGCCGAACCGACCGACGGATCAACGCCGACACCGTGCCAGGCACACCGTGCCTGCAGCGGACACGCATCGCACTGCGGTGAGGTCGGCCGGCACAAGACCGCCCCGAGGTCCATCAAGCATTGGTTCCACGCCCACGAATTGCCGGTCGGGACTCCCGAGTCGGCAGCCGCCTGAGCCTGCTTCGCGGTCAATCGGCGCCCGCTGAGTCGGGCGAGAACACGGGCGATGTTGGTGTCGACGACTGCAGCATCCGCCTCGAACGCGAACGCGAGAACAGCGCGCGCGGTGTATCCGCCGACACCGGGCAGTTGCAACAGCGCATCGAGGCTGGAGGGAAATTCGCCCAGCGCAACGACCTGGGCGGCGGCGGCGTGCAAATTCCTGGCACGCCGCGGATAGCCAAGTCCTTGCCACAGTCGCAAGACATCGCCCAGCGACGCGGCAGCGCAGTCAGCCGGCGACGGGTATGTGGCCATGAAAGCGTGCCACTTGGGGACGACCCGCATCACTTGGGTCTGCTGCAGCATCACCTCGCTGACGAGGATCGCCCACGGATCCCGAGTGAATCGCCATGGGAGCTCGCGTAATCTGGGCAACCCCCACCGCAGCACCTCGTCCGAGAGCTCGATGTCGCCTCCGGCGGGCGAGATGCATTCCACTTTTGGCTCAGTCAGCCCAGACGTCGGTGCCGTCGTACGGCCGCCGACGTGACGGCATGCTGTCGCGTTTCCAGACCATCACCCGCCTGCGGAAGTAGCAGACCTCTTGGCCGTTTTGGTTGAAGCCCTTGCTCTCGACCGTGACGATCCCGCGATCGGGCTTCGACTTCGAAGGCTGCACATCGAGCACTCGGGTCTCGGCGTGAATCGTGTCGCCATGAAAGGTAGGGAACTTGTGCTGCAGTGTCTCGACTTCGAGATTGGCGATCGCCGCTCCGCTGACATCGGGCACGCTCATGCCAAGCACCAGGGAGTACACGAGGTTGCCAACCACAACGTTGCGGCCTTGCACGCTCTCGGCAGCGAACCAGTCGTTGGTGTGCAACGGATGATGGTTCATCGTGATCATGCAGAACAGGTGGTCGTCGTACTCAGTGATCGTCTTGCCCGGCCAGTGCTTGAACACATCACCGACGACGAAGTCTTCGAGGCACCGACCGAACGAACGCTCGTGCGAGGTCATGAACTCGACAGTAGCTACTGGTCGTCGTCGCCAGATTGATCAACGGTACGTTTGGTAGGAACTGTTGGCGAGGTGTCACCGATTGGCGATCGCCGTTGGGCGAACCGGACGGCAAACTCGAGTGCCCGTTCATTGTTCGATGGATCAGCGGCGATGTCGCGCAATCGACGGAGCCGCTCACGTCGCCTGATGCTCCAAGGTCCAACTCGCAGCGACGCGTACAAGACGCCGCCGAGAACGATCGGGAAGAAGAACTGTGCAAGGCGATACGTCGCCGTACCCAACAGAGCAACCGACCGAGTCAGCCCGAAGCCGACCAGTGCAATCGGAAGACCACCATCGATGATGCCCAGCCCTCCCGGCGTGATGGGAATCACGGCGAGCACGTTGACGAGACCGAACGCGACCATCAATGCGTCGACGTCGATTGTCGCTCCGAAGGCGCGCAGGAAGACCCACAGTGCGGCAGCGTCGAGGATCCAGTTCGCGGCCGCCCAGCCCAGCACCCGGCCGAGCAACCGCCGATCGCCTGACAGATCTTCGAGGCGCAGGCCGACATGGCGGACGCCGGCAGCGGCGCGATCCTCGCTGAGCCGAAGATGGCGGGCAATCCACCGCAGGATCCGCTCCGCCCGACCTTGGCCCTCCATCAACCCAAAGACGATCCCGCTGGCGACAAGCATCAGCACGATTCCGGCGATGGCCGCAGTGGCGTAGCCGGCGTTGACGCCGCGAATCGGAATCGAGACCATCAGCGCTATCCAGAAGAGCAGGTTGAGCACAACGGCGGATCCGAGGCCAGCAGTCGCGAGAGCGAAGCCCGCATCGGGCCCATTGACCCCCGACAAGGTCATCAACCGGTAACCCATCGCCGATCCGGCCGCGCTACCGCCGGGCACAATGCTCGACAACGCCTTGGTGCTCATCTGAATCCGAAAAAGCCGGAAGCGAGAGATCCTCGTCGACTCGTCGCCGAGCGCTGCCCTGGTGAGCAGGGTGTAGGCAAACAGGGCCGCCAACTCCAACACCATGCCGAGCCCGAGCAGGGCCGGATTGACGGCCCGCAGCTTTCCAGCGGCCTCACGAACTCCGGGTACCACGACATATGTCGCGAAGTACAGGACCGTGACGAATGCCAGCAGCTTGAGCGTGAATCGGAACGGTCGGAAACGTCTCGGGCGCGGCGGGCCACCTGTGTCATCGGGTGAAATGCGCGGCAGTTCACCGGTCGCTGGGTCATCCGACTCGATGGCCATCTCGTATTGCTTAGTCCAAATAGACCGTCAAAGCAGGCGATGCGGCTCGTCGCACTCAAGTATCTGAATGCGCGTTGCGGATATCTTCATTGGGATCGAGAGGGAGAATGGAATGAAGAAGACCATCTTGGTGGGGGCGTTCGCTCTACTGGCGGCCTGCGGCAGCACGGCGAAGGACACGTCAGTCGGAGCCGACAACACCTCGGCCCCGGCCAACACCTCGGCGCCCACCGGGTCAACTGTCGCTGGCGCATCGACTGAGACTTCCATCGCAGGCGCCACCGACACGATCCTGGTCGACAACCTGGGCGACATGCCGCCGAAGTGCATCGAGCTACTGGGCAAGTTTCTCAAGCAGATCGAGCCCACCGTTTCCAAGATCGACTGGGACAAGGCGACGCTCGCCGACTTCGAAGCTTTCGGCAATACGTTCAAGGCCGAGTCCGACTCGTTCGACAAAGAGACCACCGCTGCCGGTTGTGACAAGTACAACCTCCAGGGCTCCGACGAGAAACAGTTCCAACAGATGGCAGTGCTCGCCAAGAGCGAGGCACCTGGGACCCTCGCCTTTCTCCGATTCCTCAATTCGCTCTCGGCAACCGCCAAGGCGACCGGCGGTTCGGTTCCGACGGACTGCAACGCGACGATCGCCGAGATCGAGCCGTTCGTCAGCCGCGGCGGCACCATGAAGGACCTGACGATGGTCCAAGTGACTCGGCTCGGGCAATTGATGACAGCGATTCGTGCGAACTGCACCTCCGAACAATCGACGGCGTTCTTGAATCGCGCCGACGTGAGGGCATTCATCAGCGGCTGATCCGCAGTTAGCCCTCGACGCTGTTGACCAACGTTCGCAAGCGACCTGTCAACTCGGTGCGGCTGTCCGCCGGGCACTTGCCGAGATGCACCACCACGAGTTGCTTGTCGGGCACAACGACGCAGTACTGACCCTCATACCCATGGCAGGCGAGGCTGCCCGGCTGATCGCGCCACATCCACCAATGCCTCCCGTAGTCGAACCCGTCCTCGTCACTGGCGACATAGGTGCGAGCGTGGTCGCGCCAACCCTCCGGTAACAGGCGACGTCCGTCGGCGATGCCGTCGTTTCGGTACAGTTCGCCGAACTTGGCAAAGTCCCGAGCCGTGGCATACACGTAGGAAGAACCGACGAAGGTGCCGCGTGTATCGAACTTCGGAACTGCGGAGTGCATGCCGGCTGGTTCGAACAGTCGCTCGCGCAAGAACGTCTCCATGCCTTCACGGCCCCCGCCGATTTCATCGCCGATGATCCTGCAGATGATGTTGGTTGTTCCACTGGAGTAGTTCCACGTCGAGCCGGGCCGGCGAATCATCGGGAGTGCGGCCGCATAGGCGGCCATGTCGTCCTGGCCGGCACCGAAGAGCATCTCGATGCAATGGCTGACGGAGTCGTCGACGTAGTCCTCGACCCATTCGAGTCCGGGCCGCATCTCGAGCAGATCCTGCAGGGTGATCGCCTCCTTAGGTGTGCCCTGCCAGCTCCCGACGTTGGCCGGACGATCGAGTTGGAGCCGGCCTTCGCCAACGAGGATCCCGACGGCGGCGTGGGTGATGCTCTTGGCCATGCTCCACGAGATCAACGTCGTGTCAGCCGTGATCGGACCGCCGGTCTCCAAGACCGAATCCGGCAGAACGCCGTATCGTTCGAACACGATTTCTCCACGATGAAGCACCACCATCGCGAGACTGAGACCATGTGAGCCATCGCCGTCGAATAGCTCGTCGGCGACGCTCGAGATCGTTTCCCTCACGGATACCACCGTAGCGAGATTGAGTCGAATGGCTCATTTCGGTCCGAGGTCACCACTGTTACAAATGGTGTATGGGACGGAATTACAGGGCACGTTGGTCTGCCATAGGTGCTGCTGTTGCAGTCAGCATCGGTGCAGGCGGACTTATCACATTCGCTAGCGCTGCCGGCGGCACCGCGTCAACGTTTGCGGCAATCACACCGTGTCGTTTGCTCGACACGCGCGCCGACGGACCAGCGACGGGCGAACGCCCGGCGAAGAACACGCCGCTGGCCCAAGGCCAGACGCTGACGATCACCGCGCGGGGAGACTTCGGGAACTGTGCGGCGCTGTCACAGACGGCCACGGGCGTGGTGTTGAACGTGACGGCGCTCAACTCGACGGCCAGCAGCTTCCTCACTGTGTGGCCGGCCGACAAGTCCAGGCCGTTCGTCAGCAGCCTCAACTGGGTTGGCGGCCAAGCCCCAACCCCCAACCAGGTGACCACCGGTATTGACTCGTTCGGCCAGCTCAGCCTGTACAACAACACCGGAACCGTAGACGTGATCGTCGACGTCGTCGGTGTGTACGAACCCACTTCGGGTAGCGGTGGCGGTGGTGGTGGTGGTGGCGATAGCGGTGTCGCAGGTCCTGCCGGTGCTGCCGGTGCTGCCGGCCCCAAGGGCGATCCCGGACCTGCGGGTCCGCAGGGCCCCGCAGGTGGTCCAAAGGGCGACCCGGGTCCGGTTGGGCCGCAGGGTGCTCAGGGGACTGAGTTGATGACATCGGCGAACCCCGACACCTCATCGAGCAACGGTCAGTTCTCGTCGATGAAGCTCGCTCCCGATGGCAATCCCGTCATCAGCCACATTGATCCTGCGCACGGCGATCTGCGAGTGACCCGCTGTGCCGACCCGGCGTGCGTTGTTGCTCACTCCAACGTCGCCGACACGGGAATCCTTGGGCAGTTCACCTCTCTGGCGCTCGACCAATCCGGTCGTGCAGTTGTCAGCTACCACGACGCCAACGCCGGCACCCTCAAGCTGGCCCACTGCCAAGACACCGGCTGCGCCACGGCCTCGGTAGTCACCGTCGATGGCACCATCGATCGCGGCCAGTACTCGTCGTTGGCGCTCGACCGCCACGACTTCCCGGTGATCAGCTACTACGACGCCAGTGGCAAGCTCATGTTGGCCCACTGCGGCGATGTCAACTGCGCCACTGCGCCCACCATCCGAGTAGTCAACTCTGGCGACGCCGGCGACGACACCGGCAAGTACTCGACGCTGGCCCTTGATCATTCCACTGGGTTCCCGATCGTCGGTTACTACGACGTCACCAAGGCCACCGCCAAGATGGTGCGTTGCACCGACGCTGACTGCGCCAGTGCCGCGACTGGCGTGCTGGTCGACGGCGGTGCGGGTAAAGATGTCGGTTCCTCTCTTTCGATGGCGCTCGACTCGGCCAACAACCCGGTCTTTGCCTACTACAACCGCACCACGAAGGGCCTCGACATCACGCGATGCGGCGTCGCAGTCTGCGGTGGTTCCCGAGAGGTGCAGACAAACCTTTCGACCCCTATCGACACCTCGATCGTTCTCGACTCAGCGGGTCTGGCCACCGTCAGCTACATCGACGACTCGAATGGCACCGAGGCGGTCATGGCCATCGTGCATTGCAACGATGCCGACTGCGTCGCACCCGCGTCGTACTCGACTCCCGATCCTGCAGCGCACGCGATGCTTCCGGCGAACACCTCGATCGTGCTCGATAACGCCGGAAACCCGATCATCAGCCGGTTCGACTCCATCATCAGCCATCTCACGGTGACCCACTGCACGGACCCCCTGTGCAAGCCGTATGTCAGGGTGCTGCAGCCAAGCCCATAATTCATCGAGATTCCCCCGAAAGTCGTCATGTGCGTGTGGGCCCAATCGACGCGGTTCAACGGGCAAGACTGGGCAGATGGATGTTGCCTCGGCGCTTGGCACGTATCTCGAAATTGTCGACAACGCGGCACCCGGACTGGTCGAGGGCCTGTATGTCGTCGGTTCCTACGCGCTGGGCGACTGGCAGCCCGGCCGCAGTGATATCGACATCGTGGCAATGATGGCCGAGCCAGCCACCGACGAAGACTTCGGCTCGTTGCTCACGGCCCACGCGCTGCTGAACGAGGCTCAGCCGCACCCACACATCGACGGTCCATATCTTGCATGGGGCGACGTGATCGCTGCGCCGGGCACCGGTTTGCACCGACCATGGACGCTCAACAGCGAACTGCATCATGACGGCGACTGCTTCGAGATCAACCCCGTCACCTGGTACACGTTGGCCACCTATGGAGTCGTGGTCCGCGGTCCGAGCACCGACAAGTTGAACATCTGGCACGAGGTGGAGGACCGCGTGCGGTTCGTGATCGACAATCTGTTGACCTACTGGCACCAGCTCGCCCTGTCTGTAGTCGCCGCGTGCGAGGAACCAGATACGTCGTTCGACCTCGAACTGTTCGACTGGTGCGCACTCGGTGCGTTGCGATTGCACTACACGGCCTTCACCGGCGACGTGACCTCCAAACGTGGCGCAGGCGATTACGGAATCGTGGTCACACCCGACTACATGCACGACACCCTCCGAGCTGCCCTCGTGAGCCGAGGCCGCGGACCGGACGAGATCCCAGTCGAGGTGACGACCGCGATGATGTTGGGGGCAGCCGACGTGATCAGCTGGACGGTGAACGAGGTACGCCGGGCATCGGCGTGAAATCGCGGTCGATCCATTTGTGACCGACGTCAGGCACAGGCCCGGTAGCCAACGCGATTGCTTCGTCGACCGTGTGGGCGCGCTGAGCCAACATGCGATGCGAGTCGCGTATGAAACCGGCTTTCACCGAGTTGCACATCCATTCGAACAGAGGTCCCCAGTAGCCATCGACGTCGAGGAACACGACAGGCTTGGCGATGAGACCGAGCTGGTTCCAGGTCAGGGCTTCGGCGAACTCGTCGAGCGTACCGAACCCTCCTGGAAGCACGATGAAGCCGTCGGCCAAATCGGTGAGCCGCGCCTTGCGATCGTGCATGGTCGGCACGACTTCGAGACGCGTGAGGCGGTCGTGGGCCACCTCGGCACGGACCAGTTGCTCGGTGATCACCCCGATCACTTCGCCATCGGCGGCAATGGCCGAGTCGGCGATCAACCCCATCAAGCCGACGTGCCCGCCCCCATAGACCAGCCCGATGCCACGATGGGCGAGCGAGGAGCCCAGCTGTTGTGCCGCCCCACCGAAAGACGACGATGTGCCCGCATTCGACCCGCAGTACACGCAAACGCGTGTGATTGGTTCTGAACGCATACGCAAGCCTGTCACATGCGCGCGACGACCGTCACTCCCTCTTTTCGGACAGGTCGCCACGCGTCGGTAGCCTCGTGATCGATGGACGAGCAGCGCGGGGAACTTCCGGCCGAGGTAGCTACCGCCGATCTCGCTGCCGCCGCCGACATCATCGAGCTTGCCGAAGGTGTGATCGGCAAGGCCATCCGCCATCTCGCTGCAACTGGTGGGCCAGACCGACAGCAGGTGTTGGCATACGACCTTGCCCACGTCGCGGCTCAAGCGGCCGCGTCGAGGGCGATGCTCGACTATGGGGCGAAGGGTGATCTCGAGGCACGCATCACGTGTGCATTCGTTGCCGACATGCTTCACGACATGATCGCACGGCTCACTGGCCGAGAGGCGATGTGGGGTTTGGACGAGCTGCCACTCAGCGATGCGAATTCGTTCCTCGTCTGCTTTCGCGCGACCACGTTCGTCGCCTCGCTTGCCGATCAGCCGGGACCGCGGCACCTCGACAGCGACCTCGAAATGGTTCAGGACACTTTTCGCTCGTTCGCCGACAACGAGATCGCGCCGCGCGCTGAACGTGTTCACCGCGACAACGGCGACGTGCCGGAGGATGTCATTGCCGGATTGGCAGAGATGGGAGTTTTCGGTCTCAGCGTGCCCGCCGAGTATGGCGGCTACAGCGAAGGGGGCGACGCCGAGTACCTCGCGATGGTGGTCGCCACCGAGGAACTGAGCCGAGGTTCGTTGGGCATCGGTGGTTCGCTGATCACGCGTCCCGAAATACTCACTCGGGCTCTGGTGAAGGGGGGCACCGAGGCACAGAAACAGCATTGGCTACCCAAGCTGGCGACGGCCGAGGTGATGGCCGCCGTCGCTGTGACAGAGCCCGACTTCGGCAGCGACGTGGCCGGTATCAAGGTCACAGCGACGCCGGCCGCGGGCGCCCACGATGCGCCCGGGTATGTCATCAACGGCGTCAAGACGTGGTGCACGTTCGCTGCCCGCGCCGACGTGTTGATGCTACTCGCACGAACCGATCCTGACCGGGCGAGGACCCACCGCGGCCTCAGCCTGTTCATCGTCTCGAAGCCACGCGGCGACGGCCACGGATTCGAGTTCGTTCAAGAGGCAATGGCCGACGGGTCTACCGGGAAGATGGAGGGTCGCCCGATCGACACCATTGGCTACCGGGGCATGCACAGTTACGAGATCGCCCTCGACAATTGGTGGGTCCCTGCTGAGAACCTGATCGGCGAAGAGGGCGGCCTCGGCAAAGGGTTCTACTTGCAAATGGAAGGCTTCGAGAACGGGCGGCTTCAGACCGCTGCTCGAGCGATCGGTGTGATGCAAGCGGCCTATGAATCGGCGTTGGAATATGCCAACAATCGAACCGTGTTCGGCTCGCCGATCTCAGAATATGAGCTGACCCGCGTCAAGCTCGGCAGGATGGCCGTTCTGATCCAGGCCGCACGGCAGTTCAGCTACCACGTGGCGACCTTGATGGCCAAGGGCGAAGGGTCGATCGAGGCAAGCATGGTGAAGGCCTACGTCTGCAGGGCGGCCGAGTGGGTTACCCGGGAAGCCATGCAAATCCACGGCGGCTACGGCTATGCGGAGGAGTACTCGGTCAGTCGCCTCTTCGTCGATGCACGGGTGTTGAGCATTTTCGAAGGCGCCGACGAGACATTGTGTCTGAAGGTGATCGCTCGTAAATTGTGCAATACTTGACAGTTCGACCTAGGACTAGTCGTCGTACTGTCGTAGACTGTAGATCTCATGACGCTCGACCAAAGGGACGGTTCGGCGGGGCTCAGTGGCCTACGCGGCGCGGTTGGCGCGACGGTCGTATTCACCGCGCTCTCACTCGTCGGGCTCGGGATCGGTTGGGCATGGTTGTTCCAGCGCACATCGCAGAGCTCAGCAATCGCCGACGCCGGTCGATACGGCGCACTCAGCGGCAGCGCCGCGCTTTCCCCGTACATCACCGACGACCTGCTCACGGGTAACAAACAAGCAATCGAGAAGGTAGCCGTCGCCGGGCAGGCGTTGATGCACGAAGGCGGCGCAACACACGTCAAGATCTGGTCGGTGCAGGGGCGAATCCTGTGGGCAGACGAGGAACAACTGATCGGACGCACCTTCGCGTTCCAGGAAGACGAACTAAAACTGCTGCACGGCAAGGGGGTACTGGCCAATCTCAGCAAGCTCGACGGTTCCGAGAACCAGTTCGAGATCGCGGCCGGCGAAAGGAGCCTGCTGCAGGTGTATTTCGGCTGGAAGACCCCCACCGGCACCCCGATGGTCGTGGAGACTTACTACCCGACGAGCCTCATCGACGATCGCGCTTCCGAGCAGCGACACAGCTTCTTGCCATTGCTGCTTGGCGGACTCGGTCTGTTGATGGTGGCCCAGCTTCCACTCGCCAGAGCGATGATCCACCGCCTGAAGCGACTGCAGGCCGAGCGGGAGCACCTGCTCGTACGCGTCATCGACTCCAGCGACCTCGAGCGCCGACGGATCGCTGCCGAGGTGCACGACGGTGCCGTTCAGGAATTGATCGGTATCACATTCAGCCTCTCGGCCGCAGCCGACGAGGCACCCGAGCCGATGCACGAGCGCCTCGGTGGGTTGGCGATCGCCACGAGGCACACCGTGCGCAGCCTGCGTTCGCTGCTCAACAGCATCTACCCGGTCCAGGTTCCCGAAGATGGTTGGGCAGCAGGCCTCGACGACATCATCTGCGCGCTACGTCAACGCGGCGTGAATGTCTGCGTCGACGTACCCGATGTTCGACTGTCGCCGGCCAACGAGCTCCTGTTGCTGCGCGTGACCCGCGAGGCGTTGCGCAACGTCGACGCCCACGCGCACGCATCGCACGTCGACATCACAATGCACAAACATGGCAAGGCGGTGACGTTACTGATCGCCGACAACGGCGTCGGTTTCGATAGGGAAATGGCGGTATCGCAACGGCAAGTGGGCCACCTCGGTCTGCAGCTACTTCGCGATCTGTCCGAAGACATGGGCGCGGTTCTCGTTGTCGACTCCACTCCGGGGTCGGGCACCACCGTGCACCTCAAGTTGGAGGAGAATCGATGATTCGCATCGTGTTGGCGGACGACCACTCGTTGGTCAGAACGGGACTATCTCAGCTGCTCGACGCGCAGGCTGACATCGAGGTGGTCGGGCTGGCTTCCGACGGTCGGGAGGCACTGCAGTTGGCACGCGGGCTGACACCCGACGTGGTGTTGATGGACCTGCAGATGCCCATCGTGGATGGCATCACGGCCATTGGCATCCTTGCTGCAAGCAACCCCGAGATCGCTGTGATTGCTCTGACAACGTTTCAGGAGCCGCAACAAGTCACTGCCGCGCTCGCCGCTGGGGCGCGCGGCTACCTGGTCAAAGATGTCGAGCCGGAGGTGCTGGTCGCCGGCATCCGCGCCGCCGTAAACGGTGGCGCTCCATTGAGCCCATCGGTTGCAGCGCAATTGATTCGCAACGCATCGAGCCAACCAAACTCGGGTGCCTCGCTGACCCAACGCGAGCGGCAGATCTTGCGGCTCATCGTCGGCGGCCAGAGCAACAAACAGATCGGTCGCGAACTGGGCATCAGCGAGAAGACGGTGAAGTCACACTGTGGTCGCCTCTTCCAGCGCATCAACGTGTCCGACCGCACGCAGGCGGCGGTGTGGGCAACCAAGCACCTGCCCGCCGACGACGATTGACGGTTTCGATCGACGACCACGATCTGTGACTGCGGCAGCGGTCCCGGGCACCACAGGACCACCGCCGACAGTCATCGTCCGTCGCCTTCACCTACCCGTCCAGCGGATGAACACCCGTCCCGAGCAGAACATTCGCTGACCTGAAGACTGCCAGGCCGGAAAGGAATTGGCAATGGTTCTATGGTCCGAGACCGTCCGCTCTGGACTTGCGCTTCAGGGCCTAGTCCTACGCCCAGATTCGGACTCTCTGCGGTTTGTCACTACCCAGAGTCAACATCGGCGCGAGTGCCGCCGAGGGCTGACGTCAAACGAACGAAGCACCTGCCGCACCCTGCCAGAAAGACGGCGCTCCGACCACGAGTGCGGCAGGTGTCGTGTGGTGTTCCCGCCGAGTCAGGCGCAGGCTGCGCCGTCGAGCAATCGCACCGGTGCGATGGCCGAACACGACGGCTTGGGCAGCACCCGCAAGATGCCCCACATACCGCCCTCGGTGAAGACCCGACGATTGTCGCCATAGAAGAAGTCGCCGACTTGCGCACCACGGCCGCCGGCTCCGCCGATGATGTGCACATCGATGCCTTGGTACGGCGCCAAGCCCTGCTCGGCAACCTCTTGCGAACCGGCCATGTACGGATCACGCAGCCAACTGAGGCCGCCGGCACGGAAGACATGTGGCTGCTCGGATCCGGGGGTCGACAGCACGTGAATTCGGACAGGGTCACCGACGTAGGCCTGCAGCAATGGCGTCGCCACATTCCCACTGAAGTCGTCGGTACGGCGTCCCGCATTCTTGTAATTGATCAGTGTCAAACCGTCGACGTTGATCGGGTAGGGCATGAAGTCGGAACCGATTTGGGGATCGTTGTCTTGCAAGAACAGGGTGTTGTCGCGGTAGCCGGGCATGCCCGGCACGTGCGTATCGACGATCGCTCCGGTCATCGTCTTGGCGGCGGTCGCCGGATTGGTGAACCAAGCACCCTTTTCGTGGACGACGAATGCTCCGTACAGGCCGAGCTTGCCCGTCTCATCGCCGCCGAAGTCGCTGAACTGGGCGGCTTCGATGGACACGCTCTCGGCGTAGAACTTGTACGTCTGCGACTGGCCTGGCAACAGTGTCTGCTCCGGATCGAAGCCGACGTTGATACCCGACGAGCCGCCGGACTTGGTGAGCTCGCCCACGCTGAGGCTGGCTCGATCGAGCGCCCGCTGGTTCGTGAAGTTGACCGTCACGCAGTCCCCGACGTTGATGTGAACAACCAGTGGCTCGGTTACACCCTTGGTCTTGGCGAGCGCAGCGTTCGATGTCATGACATAGGCAGCCGTGATCGCGCCCGTCACGCTCGTGCTGGTACCGCCGCTTCCGGAGGTGCCCTGCACGCTGTCGGGCACATCGACTGCGCTGATTGCCATTGCCTTCGGCGTCGAGCCCCTGGGGCACGGATTGCCCGGACTTGTCGTGACCGGTGGCCGACCGCCGGTCACGGCCGGTTGCACGTAGGTTCCGGCCGGTATGGCGTAGTTCGGCAGGGCCTGCAAGCCGGGCGAGCCCTTCGGCAGCACTCGCATGATGCCCCAAGCACCCTGTTTGAAGCGGCGGGCGATGCCGTTGTGGTACAGGTAGTCGCCCGGCTGCTTGCCAACGCCGCCGGCGCCGCCATCGAGGATCAAGGTGTATCGCTCGGAGACACCACTGTGAATGGTGTCGGTAACCCGGCTGTACATCTCGCCCGTCGTCGCGTTCCGCGACCGCTTCTCGACGTAGAAGTTGTGCCCATCGACGCGGAAGCTATCGATCGTCGGCCCGACGTGGATGGCCCTGATCACGACCGGGTCGCCGGGATAGGCCCGTAACAGGGGCGTCCCCGGGTCTCCCCACTTGTACGAGCTGAACCGCAGCGACGGATCCGTGCCGCGATCGCTGAACGGCGCGGCATGCAGGTTGATCGTCGAGTCCGTGACCGGGTTGTCGTCGAGTGTCCAGATGACCATCTCACGGAAGCTGCCCTGCACCAGACCAGCGGCCAGCGGGTGGACGATTCCGGCGACATCGGGGTGCGAGTGAATGTCGACAACGGTGCCGGAGGCAACTTCTGCGCCGGTTGTCGGGTCGTGGTAGGTGGAGTTCTTCGGCTCGATGACCAGCATGCCAACGCCGCCGTGACCCCAACCATGGATGCCGTCGACGTGGTCGTGCCAGAAGATGTTGTCGAGCAGCACATCTGCGTACCAGCGGTAGCGAATCCACTCGACGCCCGCGCCCTCACCGGCGGCATGGTCATTGGCCAGCGCTCGGTCCAGTGTGATCGAGTTGGCCGACTGGTCGACAGAGACGATCGTGGCGACCTCGATGCTCTCAGTACCAAGACCGACACCGAAGGCGACGCCGGGACGATACTTCGCGTCGATGCGGTTGACCTGTACCGTGGTCGAGCCCTGCGTCGCCGCGCCGGCGAGCGTGGTGTCTTCGATCGTGTACGGCCGGATCGAGTGCTCATAGCTGTAGCCAACGGAGGTGCCGTCGGAACCTGTCGGATCGAACTGCACGTGGTGGATGTGCATCTCGACCTTGGCATAGCCCCCAAACACGTCTTGGTCGCGTTCCTCCGACGTCAACGTGACGGCACCGCAGTCGCCTACGTTCATTCGAATTGCCAACGGCTCTTTTCTCAGCTGTCCACTGAGTAGCGCTGCCTTGTTCTGCGCAAGCGTGAACAGCATGCCCTGAACATCGGACTCGCGCGGGGTCACGTCGACCGTGGTTCCGACAGCGACGATGTTGAACTTCTTCACCGGCGCGTTCGCCGGGCACAGCCCATCGGGCCTGGCCAACCACGGGTTGGCAGATGCGGGCTCAGCAGGCCGATCCGCGGTCTCACCGAGCCCTGGAGCACCGGAGTGCAGGTTCGGCGAGAATGGAACACGCCGGTCGAGGTGCGGTCTCAACAACGGGAAGGCAGGCCTACCCGTCTGAGGATTGAACAGCATCACTTCTCTACCGTCGGCGAACTGATCGCCCGGTCTGGAGCCGAAGTGGCCAGCAACGCCTTCCGTGAAGCTCGGCGTTTGCGCACTGGTGGGCTCGGGCTCGCCGAGGTAAAGCGGGTGCTGCGGGTCTGTGTTGTTGACGGTCCAGTCCAACACAGTGGCATCCTGATCGCCGATCGCGATGCCCTGCGGCGGGATCTGCGGTGTGATCCACGCTGCCAGGTTGTCCTTGGTCAAGACGGTCCGGTTGGGCATGGTCTTGCCGACCAGCTCCGCAGACGTAACAGCTGTTGGCTTGGCGACTCGGTCCGGGAGGGTTGCGAGATTGGCCTGCATGGTGTCGAACACCCTCCAGATGCCCCACATGCCGGACGGGTAGTGCTCGGCGATGTGGCAGTGGAACAAGAAGTCTCCAGCCGCCTGCTGCACCCCGCCAGCGCCGCCTTCGATCTCGGCATTGAAGCTTTCCCCCGGCCCGGTGTTGACCGCGTCGACGCGGTCCGACTCGGAGACCTCGACAGGTGTCTTGTTCAATCCGGTGTTGGCGTAGTAGTTCGTCGGATCACCTTCAGGATTGGTGCGCCAGCGGTCGCCACCACCGTGGAGGTGGTAGATGTGGAAGAGCTCGGCGCCGCCATGCACGATACGGAGCTTGGTCGGATCGCCGAGATAGCCCTGCGGGATGATCGTCGCCGGGTCACCGAACATGGACGAGCTGTACGAGTGCGCCTTTTCGTGCGGCTTCAGGGCGAGACGATTCATGAACGGCTCAGAGCGATAGTTGAAGCCACGACTTCCTGGGCGATAGGCCTCCGTGATTGGGTCAACGGTCGGCAACGCAAGGTTGTTCTTGTCGTAGATGCTGTCTTTCTCGTTGCCGATCTCGTGCAGGATCTGTACGTCCTCACGGAACGACGCCTCGTTGGGCGGCCAGATGATGGCTTCCCAACCCGACGCGATCGGCGTCGTCGCGTCCTTTGGCGACAGCCACTGCGACCCGGGTGGCTCGACCGAAAGGACACCGAACAGGCCATGGTCGATTCCTGCACGATGGCCGGCGCCAGGGCTGATGTAGTGAGCGCCCTCCAGAGCCTTCTCGTTGGGTACGTAGTAGCGGTATACGCCGGTCTGACCACTGGCCACTTCGCCGCTGAAATTCCTGCCCACCCTGTCGCCAGGGCGATCGAACGGCAGACCGTCGATGTGCAATCCGAACGAACCACCAGAGGCAGCATTGGTGACACTGACCTGGACGCAGTCGCCCTCGTTGGCGCGAATGACCAAAGGTTGGATCGGGTCGTCGCGCAGACCGAGCGATACCTGACGACTGGCCTCCTCGGCGCGGATGGCGGGGATCTGACTGGTCAGCGCATACATCTTGCCCGCCGGGTCATGGTCACCCCAACGGTTCAATGTGATGTCGACATCGATCATGGTGACGTCGTACGTACGAGTCACGCTGCCGGCAGGGCAGACACTGGGAAAAGCCACCGCGCTGGCCTGCGACGTGGGAATGGTGACGATGCCCACTGCAAACAATGCAGCCAGCGACAACGCCACACGCTCGCGCGCTTTCAACGCGCGACGCGCCGGCCACGATATGGCACCAAGAGCAATCACCGCAGCCGTGATCAACAGCGCAGCGGGCAAGTCGATGAGGAACTCGGCGATCATCGACACCGGCAACGGCGCAACGACGCCGTGATGCGCAGCGTGACCGAAAATCCCGGCATGCACCGGGACTCCGAGCGCCAATGCCGTGGCAATGGCTGCAGCGGTCGTGCCGGCCAGGCGCAGCGCGCCCGATCGGCGGCCGCTCGCCATGGTTGCGGCGAGGACCGCCATCAGCACCAGTGGGATCGACAAGGTCGAGTCGCGCAGCCAGTGCGCCCAGAAGGTCACATCGTGCGACTCCCTGGCGCCGCTGCGCCAGTGCACGAGGTGTGTCCAAAGCCCAACTGCGTACGCAGCGGCCACCGCAATACCAATGGTACGTCGATCAAGTCGCCCATATCCCGAGTCGCCCGTCCAGCGATTCATTTTCCGTCCCTCTCAAATTTGTCGTGTCGACCGGGTGTTCGGGTCTGTTGACCCACACCGGTCCTTTCGTTCTTCGCAGTTGCGTCAGCTGTGCGTATGGTCCTGTGTCGGTGCTTTGCTACATCCGCCTGACACCGGCAGCGGTCGTCCACTGCCACTTTGTACTGTGCAGCCAACATCGCCGAGACCGATCAGGATCGTCTCCTTGGTCGCCGGATCGACGAAGCGAACCTTGAACGGGCGCGCTTCAGTAGTGGTCACGAAGTCGATCAACACGTCGATCGCTGCGAATGGCTGCAACTCCCCGGGCAACTCGGCGGCCCGTGATACCGCCACCGCTGCACCGGTGTTGTCGATCAACTCGAATTGCGTCGGCTGATAGACGAGTACGTTCTCCGACAGGTTGGTGATCACGGCGGCGACTTGCACATCGATGGAGCCGGCTTGCACGAGTCCGGGCACACCGTGAGCGCCAGTGATCTGCGAGTCGTTGAGGCCGCTGATCGCGGTGGCGTGCTCGACCGCGACGACTCCGAAGCTCGTCTTCACGTCCTCGCCGATCGAGTGAACGACCGGGCCGGAGGATCCTGCAGTCGAGGCGACGAGTGGATTGTCGCCACCGAGCATGTCGACGGCGAGCACACCACCGCCCAGGCATGAAATTGCGAGGGCCGAAATCATCGCCCCTCGAAGCCAGCTCCGACCGGTGCGCGGCGGTTGCACGATGATCGCGGTCATCGTGCTCGAATCCCGTTCGAAGGTGGCGTGCCCGCGCCTCTGGAGCATGCGCCAGCCACCGAGTGAACAAGTCCGTTCATTGCTTCCGTCCCTACCATCTCCTTGCACCCGTCCGAGTGCAAGGTTTGTCCGCACGCAGCGTGACAGCCGAGGAGAAAAATGGCAATGATCCGATGGGGGTAGGCCCAAGGACCTGCAGTCGGTGAAGACTACAGACTTACAACTTAAGCCCTTCGCCCCATATCACCACTCTGCGGTCACTCTAGGTCCTGTGGGTATCACATTCTGTGACACATCACCGTCATCGGGGTCTTGAGGATTCAGCACCCTCGGGTGACTCATCCTTGAGGCAGACGACAAAGGACGGTCTCACAACCACTCTGCGTAGCAACATAACGGTTGCCACGCACGCCCAAACGCCTCACACCACGCCCACCACCTCAGTTCGTCCGACGATGAACCGACACCGCGTAGGCGCCCTCGCGGTACGGCTCCCTGTCCCACGTGGACCAACGCTCGGCAAGTTCGAGACCGGCGGCGCGGCACATCTCGTCGTACTCATCAAGGCTCAACGCCGCATCGCCGTCGGCCAGCTGGAAGCCGGCGACGAGCAAACCTTCTGGCGCGAGGTGTGTCGCAGCGTTGCCGATGATGACGCGGCGGTGCTCGGTTCGACAAAATATCATCACGTTGCCTGGCATTGCCACGACGTCGAAGCAGCGGCCGAGATCCATCGTCGCCAGATCGTCGAGGAGCCAGCGAATCGAGGGCTGCAACCGCCTTGCGAACTCCAACAGATCGTCGTCGAGATCGACGCCGACGACATCGATGCCACGTCTCGCCAACTCGATCGCAACTCGGCCCATGCCACATCCGGCGTCGAGCACGCTGCGCGGATGCAGCGATTCGATGAACTCCGTCTCGCCATGCGGCGAATGGCCTGTCGCCTCGAGTCGTCGCCATCGCGAGTAGTACTCCTCGAGGTCGGTATCTGCCCTCCATCGGCTCCACTGCTCGCTGACAGCATGCTCGTCGTCGTTGCTCATCGATCCAGTCTGACGCTCTGGTGTCCGGGACGCGCCATCATCACGGAGGCCAGATCGACGCGACCACCTTGCCGTCGATGTGGTCCACAGCGACCGGGCCAAAGGTTCGCGAGTCGACAGAGATGTCTCGGTTGTCGCCAAGCAGGAACACGTCGCCGGGTGGCACCACATCGGGACCGAAGAAGAATCCCTCCATGTTGTCGTTGTCGATGTAGCTCTCGGTTACGTCCTTGCCATTGAGCATCAACACGCCGTTGTCGATGCCGACCGAATCACCGGCGACCGCCACGACGCGCTTGACGATCGACTCGCCCGTGCGCGGGTCGGACGTGACGACCACGTCACCGCGATGGGGCTGACGGAAGTTGAAGGTGAACTTGTCGATCAGCGCCACTGACCCGGCGCGCAGCGTCGGCTCCATGCTGTCCGACCGAACGCGCATCGGCTCGACCACGAAGCCGCGCACGAGCAGCAGCACGACCATCGCAGCCGCGAACCACAGCACGCGGCGAAACGAGCTTGACTCCTGCGAGGATCGATCGGGATCTTGCTCGACCGACGCGGGGTCGACTGTCGTGGTCAACGGAGCAATCCAGCTACTGCGGCTCCCCACAGCACCAGTCCGAGCCACATCAGTTGGTTCACCGTACGCAGCTTCCACCGGTTCGGCAAGGTGCTGAGCAAGCCGACAACGAGCACCAGTTCGGCGACGAGCGTGAACACGTCGAGGGGGCCGACGTACTTGGCGCCATTAGGGACCGCCGACCGACCGGGTACCCATCGGCCACCGTGAAATGGAACCGGCGGCGACATCGGAAGGCCGATGGTGCGGCTCACGATGTACACCAGGATCACTCCGACCGTGCCCCAAATCGCAGCCAGCACGAACCACGGGGTGCCACCACCGCGCAGCAACACGACGGCGCATGTGGATTGGGCCACACCGAGCACCACGAAGAACACACCGGCCGCAGGCCACCATGTGTAGTGACTGGGTGCTGCGACGAAGTGGGCGAGTGCGGCGAACGCGGAGCACACGATCGCGACATCGTCGGTGAGCCTGCGTGGCTGACTCAGCCGATGGCGCCGTGCGGCATGAGACGGTGCGAGCGCCTGGTTCACAACGGGTGCAATGGTTCTTCTGAGAGTGGGAATGCGGGTGTTCCAAGCGGGTCGTCGCCGGCTCTTTCCGGATCGGTGACCTCGAACTGGCCCATCATGTCGTGGTCCTCGTGAATCGTGTTGTGACAGTGCAGCATGTACTTACCGAGGCCCTCGAACTTGATGATGATTCGCACCGTCTCACCCTCGCCGACGTAGACCACGTCCTTGAGTCCGAGTTCGTGGGGGAACGGCGGTTGGCCGTTGCGGTCGAGGATCTTGAAATCGACGAAGTGAGCGTGAGCCGGATGGAACCATCCGCCTGAGGAGTTCTCGAGCTCCCAGATCTCGACGTCACCACGCCGCGGATTTGCCGCGGTGAGCTGGAAATTGCTGTCGATCACGTCCTGCCACGTGGTGCCGTTGACCGCCCACTGCCCATGCTCGCGTTGGAGCCGGAAGTTGCGGGAGCGCACGGCGTCGCGAGCTTGCAACGCAACAACCGCATTGTTCGGGTTCAACACGTCGGGGGTCGAGTTGTTCGACAGGTCGGCCGCATCGCTGGTGACGTCGAAGGCGATGATCCTGTCGGTGTTGTCGTAGTCCACGTTGTTCTTCGGGGTCGCGTTGCGCAAGACCACCCGGCGCCCGACCGGGTACTTGGCGAAGTCGATGATCACGTCGTAGCGCTCGCCGCCCGACACGCGGAAGCTGGTGACAGGTTGAGGCTTGGTCATCAATCCGCCGTCGGTGCCGATGACGATCAGCGGTTCGCCGGAATCGAGCGACAGGTTGAACGAACGGGAGACGGTTCCGACCACCAGGCGGAAGCGGTACTTGCGCCGCTCGACCTGCATCTTCGGCCAAGGTACGCCGTTGACCTGGATCACATCACCCCACAGGCCCGACTCGTCGTCGAGGGAGAACAGCAATGAACCGTCGTTGTTGAACAACGCGTCCCCCAACACCATGGGGATGTCGTAAACGCCGCGCGGGATCGGTAGCGATTGCTCCAACTCGTCACTCAACTGGTACTGCCCGAGGAGGCCGTGGTAGACGTTCTCGGCCGTGTGGTGCACACCGTGATCGTGGTACCAAAGCGTTCGTGCCGGTTGGAAGTTCGGGTAGTGGTAATCCTTGAACTGCCCGGGGTGAGTGATGTCGTTGGCATAGCCGTCGAATTGGGGCAGCGACGCCGAACCGTGGAGGTGGACAGATGTCCACGGCTCGTAGCCAAGAGTCGGGTGCACGTTGGGCAGCATGTTGCGAAAACGCACCACAGCCGTGCGGCCCTGCTTTGCCTTGAACGTCGGGCCGGGAACCGAGCCGTTGTACGCGAAGACCATCGTCTTGTAGCCAGGAATGATCTCGAGCGAGGTCGCCGCCATGGTGATGGCGTAGTAGTCGGTGGTGGCGTCGTATCTCACCCTCCGCGCCACGGGTGGGGTTTTGAACGGCAGACTGAAAGGACTCGGCAGCTTGCTCGACGCCATGCGGTTCGACAGCGCCGATTGGCCCGACACCACACGCGACAGCGGCAGCGACAGCGATGCCCCCGCAAACAGACCGACCTTCACGACATCTCTGCGGGTCAGCATCATGGCAATCGACCCGCGCGCGTCCGAGGTGTCACCCGTGTCCACATTTCGTGTCCCTTGATGTCGTATCCACGCCCGTCCAGAGCGCGTATCCACAATGGGTAGCGACGACCGAAATGTCAATCAACCATTGGTTGTACGGCGTGACGGAAAAGGTGGACGAATGTCTTAGTTACTAATACTTAGGTCTGGAGTACTTAGGCACTCCGCGTCATCTGCTTGGTGCTGCGGGTGATATCGATCCCGCTACGAGCCGCCGTTCAACTCGCCGAGACTGCTGATTCGTTCGAAGTCGCCGCCCTCGTGATCGTCGTACGGATCGAGCAGGATAGGGCGCAGACCGGCCGCACGCGCTGCACCGATGTCCATCGTCACCGAATCACCGACGTAGGCGATGTCGTGCCGTTCGATCCCGTCGAAGAATGGCAGGGCATGCTCGAAAATCAACGGATCCGGCTTGGCGACACCGACGACGTGGCTGTCGACGATGACGCGAACGGCCACATGCTCGCCGTCACCGACCTGGCACACGCCGCTCCTCGACAACACCTCGGCAATCTGTCCGCTGGCGTTCGACACCACGCCGATGGGCAAGCCTGCCGCTGACATCGACTCCAGCGCAGCGACGCTCTCGGGGATCGGCCACCTCCACAAATAGGCGGTCCGCGTGTGGTGCAGCACATCGACCGCAGTATCCGCGTCGCGGTCGGGCACGCCGATGCTGCGCACATACGAATGGTCGTACTCGTTCCAAAATGCTTCACCACTCCCGGCCGCCGATTTCGCAGCCATGCCCGCGTAGTGGGCGCGACGATGCGCTTCTACCGACGAATCGCCCCCGAAATACGCCAGGAGCGGGGCGAGCACTGTGGGGTCGGGCAGAACCAGCACTCCACCGGCATCGAGCAGTACGGCCTTGAAGCGCTGGGTCACCGAACCATCATGCCCGTTTCGCGCCCGGCTGCATCGGCACATACCCTTGCACGCGTGCGCAGTGCCAAAGACTTCTTCAAACCACTCGCTGTCGGAGCCCCGGAGCCGATGCGCGACATCCCCTTTCGACCGAGTCGTGTCATCCACTTCTTCCCCCCGCACATCGACAAGGTCGTGGCCAAGTTGCCAGAGGTGATCCCCACGGTCGACATCTTGCTCGGCAACCTCGAAGACGCCATCCCGATGGCAGACAAAGAAGCTGCCCGTTCTGGCCTGGTCGAGATCGCTCGTTCGCTCGACATGGGCGACACGCAACTGTGGACGAGGGTCAACAGCCTCGATTCGCCATGGGGCCTCGACGACATCCTCACGCTGGTGACCGCGGTCGGCGCCAAGATCGACGTGATCATGATCCCCAAGGTCGAGGGTCCCGAAGACATCCACTACGTCGATCGATTGTTGGCCCAGCTCGAGGCCAAGGCGGGGCTCGACCGTCCGATCCTGGTGCACGCCATCTTGGAGACAGCCCGCGGGGTCGTCAACATCGAGGAGATCTGTGCGGCATCACCGCGCATGCAAGGGTTGTCGCTCGGGCCCGCAGACCTCGCCGCGAATCGGCGGATGAAGACGACGCGCGTCGGCGGGGGCCATCCCGATTACGTCGTGCGCAGCGATCCCGATCCGTCGCTGCCAGACGCCGTGCGGCCG
The DNA here is from genome assembly GCA_031370745.1 of Ilumatobacteraceae bacterium. Classification (GTDB taxonomy): domain Bacteria; phylum Actinomycetota; class Acidimicrobiia; order Acidimicrobiales; family Ilumatobacteraceae; genus JAENVT01. The sequence goes on along the minus strand of JANMQX010000301.1, from coordinate 8,999 downwards.
ACGTCCCAGCAGGACCTGTGGCACTACACCCTGGCGCGAATGGTCGACGCTTGCGCGGCGTTCGGGTTACTGCCGTTCTACGGACCATTCGGCGACATCAAAGACACGCAAGGTTGCGAAGACCAGTTCCGCAATGCCTATCTCCTCGGTTGCGTCGGAGCTTGGAGCTTGCACCCGGCGCAGATCGAGATTGCCAAGCGAGTGTTCAGCCCGCGACCCGCTGATGTCGCCCAGGCGCAACATGTCATCGACGCGATGGGCGACGGAACAGGCGCGATCATGCTCGACGGGAAGATGGAAGACGACGCGTCGGTCAAGCAGTGCAAAGTGGTGGTCGAACTGGCCCAACAACTTGCGGCACGTGATCCCCATCTCGCCGCGGCGTACGGCTTCACGACGTGACCGACATCCGCCCCAGGCGCTCGGCGTTGTACATGCCCGCCGCCAACGAGCGTGCCCTCGAGAAGGCCAAGACGCTGCCTGCGGACTCCCTCATCTTCGATCTCGAAGATGCCGTCGCCCCAGACTCCAAAGAAGCGGCTCGGTTCGCTGCATGCGCTGCCGCCGCCTCAGGCGCGTATGGCGGGCGCGAACTGACAATTCGCTGCAACGGCCTCGACACGGCGTGGGGGTCCGCCGATCTGGCAGCGATCGCAGTCTCGACCGCTGCGGCCGTGGTCGTTCCGAAGGTGAGCTCTGTCGCCTATCTCGACGAGGTGACGCAACAACTCGACCGCGCTGGCGCGCCCATGGCAATGACCGTGTGGGCAATGATCGAAACACCGACGGCGATATTCGACGTGCGGTCCATCGCCGCACATCCGCGCGTCTCGGTGTTGGTGATGGGCACCAACGATCTCGCCCGAGAACTGCGGGCGCCGGTGACAGGTGGTCGTCGAGCCCTGCTCCCCCATCTGGCTACCTCGTTGCTGGCTGCACGCGAGGCCGGCAAGGCGATCCTCGACGGCGTGTACAACGACGTGAACGACCTCGATGGCTTCTCCGCAGAATGTGCCCAAGGCGTCGAGCTCGGCTTCGACGGAAAGACCCTCATCCATCCCGGGCAGGTCGACATCGCCAATCATGCCTGGGCACCGTCGACAGCCGACATCGACCAGGCGCGGCGAATCATCGCTGCGTTCGACGAGGCGGTTGCCGACGGCCGTGGCGTCGTGACTGTCGATGGCCGGATGATCGAGAACCTCCATGTCGCCAATGCACAGCACACGATTGCCCTTGCCGATGCAATCGCCACGCTCGAATAGCCGTCGGCGACCCATTGTGCGGGTACAAAGCGCTGTCTGTACGCCATTGGTTGTATCGAATACGATGGTCACATGACCGTGCTCGAAACCCATCCCGAGAATGCGTTCGCCAACGATCGCTCCCACGTCTTTCATTCGTGGAGCGCTCAGGGCAGTTTGAACCCGCTGGTGGTCCAAGGCGCTGAGGGCAGCTACTTCTGGACGCAGGACGGCACGCGTTATCTCGATTTCTCCAGCCAACTCGTCAACGTCAACATCGGCCACCAACACCCCAAGCTGATCGCGGCGATCAAAGAGCAGGCCGACCGGTTGTGCACCGTGGCGCCGTTCCACGCCAACGATGCCCGCAGCGAGGCAGCGCGGCTGATCTGCGAAGTGGCGGGCGAGAAGCTCGACAACAGCGACCTCAACATGGTGTTCTTCACCAATGGCGGCGCCGAGGCGATCGAGAACGCCGCTCGCATGGCGAGACTGCACACCAATCGGCTCAAGGTGCTCTCGCACTATCGCAGCTATCACGGCGGCACCAACGGGGCAATATCGATGACCGGCGACCCGCGCCGCTGGGGCAGCGAGCCGGGGATGCCTGGCGTCGTCAAGTTCTGGGGGCCCTACGCGTATCGCAGTGCGTTCCATTCGACCAGCGAGGCCGAGGAATGCGATCGAGCCTTGGCTCATCTCGACGAGGTGCTGATGGTCGAAGGCGGCCACACAGTTGCCGCGATCATCATCGAGACAGTCGTTGGCACCAATGGCATTCTCGTGCCACCCGATGGCTACCTGCAGGGCATACGCGATCGTTGCGATCGACACGGCATCGTGATGATCTGCGACGAGGTGATGGCCGGCTTTGGGCGGTGCGGCGAGTGGTTCGCGTTTCAGAAGTGGGGCGTGCAGCCAGATCTGGTGTGCTTTGCCAAGGGAGTCAACTCCGGCTATCTGCCGCTGGGCGGTGTGGTGATCAGCCAAAAGATCGCGGACACCTTCCGCGACCGGGCTTTCCCGGGCGGGCTGACATATTCGGGCCACCCGTTGGCCTGCGCATCTGCGGTCGCCAGCATCAACATCTTCAAGGAGGAAGGCGTCGTCGACCATGCCCGCATGCTTGGGACCGACGTCATTGCCCCCGGGCTCGAGAAACTGCAGGCCAACCATCCAAGCATCGGCGAGGTTCGTGGTCTCGGAGTGTTCTGGGCTCTCGATCTCGTCACGGATCGGGCAACGCGCCAGCCACTCGTGCCGTACAACGCGGCGGGTGCCGATGCAAAACCGATGGGCGATCTGGCTGCGGCGTGCAAGCAGCGCGGACTGTGGCCGTTCACTCATTTCAATCGACTGCACGTCGTTCCACCGTGCACCGCCACGGTCGACGAGGTCACCGAGGGGCTGGCGATCCTCGATGAAGCTCTGACCGTCGCCGACTCGTTCTACACCGGCTGACGCTGCCGCCCATGTGGCGCAAGCCGGGTCGTAGCGGCGCAATTCTCTACGCCGTGCTAGCAGCCGTCATCGGATCCACCACTGCCGTTGTCAGCAGGCTCGAGATCGAGCGCCAACGTGGGCGACGCGAGGCGGCGCGCACGCTTCCCAGCGGACCGATCATCGTGATCTCCAATCACACCAGCTATGCCGATGGTGTGTTGTTGGCCCTGGCGTGCCGCCGCATGGGTCGGTCGCTGCGCCTGTTGGCGACCTCGGGTGTCTTCAGTGCACCGGTGCTCGGCAGCGTTGCCCGCAGGCTGGGTTTCATCAAGGTCAAGCGTGGCGCCGCCGATGCCGCGACATCGCTCGATGAAGCTGCACACGCGCTTGGCGAGGGCGAGGCTGTCGGCATCTTCCCCGAAGGGCGTCTGACCCGTGATCCGATGATGTGGCCGGAGCGAGCCAAGACCGGCGCGGTGCGATTGGCGCTGCGCACCGGGGCACCGATCGTGCCGGTGGCGATGGTTGGAGCGCACCGCGTGGTCAGTCGGCACCGGGTCGTGCCGAACCTGCTGTTCAACCTGATCCGCCGGCCGAAGGTCGACACCCGCGTCGGCGCGCCGGTCGACGTGCGCCGGTTGATGAACATCGGCCCGGCGACCGAGCCGACTGCCGACGAAGTCCGCCTCGCCGCCGACCTGGTGATGAGCCGCCTCGTAGCGGTCGTCGCCGAACTACGCGGCGAACGGGCGCCAGATCCACACGGAGCCCGGCGCACGTGAGCCGATCAACGAGCCCAGCGGCCGAGCGTTAACCGACGGCCCAGGTGCCGTTGCTGCGCAACATCGTGGCCAGATCTCCCGGACCGCGCTTTGACGACGACTCGGCGAGCTGGCGGCCAACCGACATGCCGTAGTCGGGACGGTCGACGGAGCGGAAGACTCCGAATGTCGTGGCTGAATGCTCCTCGAGCGAGATGCGGGCCAGCGCAAAAGCGAGGCCGGGATCATCGCGATTCGCGTCGTGCACAAGGATCGCTTCGGCGCCGACATCGGCGACCTCGACGATGCGCAGCTGACCGTCGGTGCCCATGACCACACCCTTATGTCCATCCACACCGAAGATGATCGGCTGCCCATGACGGAGATCGATCATCATCTCGTCGCGGACCTGACGGCGGATGATGTCGTCGAAGGCACCGTCGTTGAACACGTTGCAGTTCTGGAAGATCTCGACGAACGACGAGCCCTTGTGGTCGTGGGCCTGGCGGAAGATCTCCATCATGTGCTTGCGGTCGAGATCATGAGTGCGGGCGACGAAGCTGGCCTCGGCACCCAACGCGACCGACAGCGGGTTGAACGGCGGGTCGACGGATCCGTACGGGGTGCTCTTGGTGACCTTGCCGATCTCCGAAGTCGGCGAATACTGACCCTTGGTGAGACCGTAGATTCGGTTGTTGAACAACAAGATGGTGAGATTGACGTTGCGCCGCAACGCGTGGATCAGATGGTTGCCACCGATGGAAAGGCCGTCGCCGTCGCCGGTAACCACCCACACGTCGAGATCGGGTCGAGCCACAGCGAGACCGGTAGCGATGGCCGGCGCACGCCCGTGAATGCTGTGCATGCCGTAGGTGTTCATGTAGTACGGGAAACGGCTGCTGCAGCCGATCCCACTGATGAACACGGTGTTCTCGGGGGCAATGCCGAGCTCGGGCATCAGCTGCTGAACGGCAAGCAGGATGCCATAGTCGCCACAACCCGGGCACCAGCGCACCTCTTGATCGCTGGTCCAGTCCTTCTTCGTCGTGATCGGCACCAGGGTGTCGCTCATTTCAACGCTCCTTCGATGGCATCTTCCAGTTCGCGTGCCGTGAACGGCAGGCCTTGCACCTTGGTGACCGGCTTGGCGTCGACCAGGAACTCGGCGCGCACGATGCGGCACAGTTGACCGAGGTTGAGCTCGGGCACGATCAGTCGCGGGTAGCGCCGAAGGATGTCGCCGAGATTGGGCGGGAGCGGGTTGAGATGGGTCAGGTGAACCCACGCGACCTTCAGCCCACGACGACGGGTGCGCTGCACGGCGGCGTCGATAGCTGCCCACGTCGACCCCCAGCCGAGCACACAGATGTCGGCGTCGTCGACATCTCCGACGGCGACCGCAGCCGGAATGTCGTTGGCGATGCCGGCAATCTTGGCTGCCCGCAGGAAAACCATGCGCTGATGATTCTCCGGGGTGTAGTTGATGTCGCCACGTCCGTCTTCTTTTTCGAGACCGCCGACGCGATGCATCAAATGGGGCGTGCCGGGGATCGCCCATGGCCTGGCAAGGGTCTCGGGATCGCGAAGGTACGGCCAGAACTCCTGCGTGCCGTCCTCGTTGGTGTGATTCATCTCAGTTGCGAACGGAACGGAGATGTCGGGCAGCGAGGCGACGTCGGGCAAGCACCACGGCTCGCTGCCGTTGGCGATGTAACCATCGCTGAGCAGGATGACCGGCGTGCGATACTTCAAGGCGATGCGCGCAGCCTCGATCGCTGCGTCGAAGCAGTTGGCCGGGCTGTAGGCGGCGATCACCGGAAGCGGGGCCTCACCATGACGGCCGTATATCGCAATGTTGAGATCGGCGGCCTCGGTCTTGGTGGGCAGGCCGGTCGACGGCCCGCCACGCTGCACGTCGATGAGAATGAACGGCAGCTCCAGCGACACAGCCAAGCTGGTGGTCTCGCTCTTCAGAGCGACACCCGGACCACTGGTAGCAGTGACACCGAGGTGGCCGGCGAAGGCCGCGCCGAGCGCCATCCCCGCAGCGGCGATCTCGTCCTCGGCCTGCACTGTGCGCACGCCAAAGTGCTTGTGCTTGGAGAGCTCGTGGAGGATGTCGCTGGCCGGGGTGATGGGATAGCTCCCGAGAAACACCGGCAACTTGGCAAGTTGACCAGCGGCGACAAGACCCCAAGCCAGCGCAACGTTGCCACTGATGTTGGTGTACTCACCCGGCGGCAGCTTGGCCGGTTTGACTTCGAAGCGGTGTTCGAACTGTTCGGTCGTCTCGCCGAAGTTGAAACCTGCGGTGAACGCGGTGGCATTGCTGAGACGAACGAGCTCGTCCTTGAACTTGCTCTCGATCCAGTCGAGCGTAGGTTGGGTCGGCCGCGAGTACAGCCACGAGACCAAGCCGAGCGCGAAGAAGTTCTTCGAGCGCTCGGAGTCGCGCGACTTCACGCCCAGCGGCTCGGTTGCCTTCTGCGTCAGTGACGTCATCGGCACTTCGACAACCCGGTAGCCCGAAAGCGAGTCATCGGTGAGGGGATTGACGGCGTACCCGGCTTTGGCCAGGTCTCGCTCGCCGAACGCGTCGCTGTTGACGATCAGCAGTCCGTGCGGCTCGAGCCTTCCGAGGTCGGCCTTCAACGCCGCAGGGTTCATCGCTACCAGCACGCTCGGCTCGTCGCCAGGTGTGGTGATGTCGTGATCGCTGATCTGTACCTGAAAGCTCGATACGCCATTGACCGTCCCCGCTGGGGCTCGGATCTCGGCGGGATATTCCGGCAGCGTCGACAAGTCGTTTCCGAACGTGGCACTCACCGAAGTGAATCGATCACCGGTCAGCTGCATGCCATCTCCGGAGTCACCGGCGAACCTCACGACCACGCGTGTAATGGTTTCGGCTTCGCGTCCGGCTGGGCGCTCTGCGGTGTCCGTCATGGCCACCTCCTCCCGCGGGGGGCGGCCTCGTTGCCGTCCCGCTCTTCAGACGTTATATCGCCTTGCGGGTAACAAAGGCGACACCAAGCAGTGAAATGAGCAGCCCCACCAATGCGAGTGCCCCCAGGCGTTCACCGAACAGCACAGCACCCTCGACTGCGCTCAGCGCTGGAGTCAGGAAAAAGAGGCTTGTGACCTGCGACGCTGCTCTTCGCTGCAGGAGCCACAGCATCAGCAAGATGGCCGCGATCGACAGCACAACGATCGCCCACAACAAGGCAAAAATCGACCGATCCGTTACCCGAAAATCGATTCGTTCCCAGATCGTGGCAAGCACCAGCAATACGACCGCGGCGGTCGCATATTGCACGACGGTCCCCCACAGCAGCGGCATCGTCGAACACTTCTTGCGTTGTATCAACGTGCCGCCGGCCATTCCCAGCACGCTCACCCCCGACGCTGCCATCGTCATCACGGTTATGCCCGTGGAGTGATTCACCAGGCGGTCGATGACGACCGCGATCACACCGGCAAAACCCAATCCGACACCGATCCACTGCAGTCGGACCAACCGCTCACCAAGCACCCTTCGTGACGCCAGTGCAGTGAGCACCGGATGCAGACCGGCGATCAATGCGCTCACACCCGCAGGCAAGCCACGGTCGATCGCCACGAACACTCCGCCGAGGTACAGCACGTGCATGCCGATGCCGGCCAACATCACCCATGGCACGAGGTGGCGGTCGAGGCGAGGAGCTCGACGAACTGCCGCGACGGTCGCCAACAACGCCCCGGCCAGCACCATTCGCACTGCGAGGAACGTGACGGGACCGGTATCTGCGGTCGCATAGCGGGCGACGACGAAGCCTGTGCTCCACAGCACGACGAAGATCCACGGCGTCGACGAGACAACGCGAGAAGGGCGAGCCGCCGAGGCGACCCGCCCTTCTCCGATCGAACCCTGCAACTCGGTCAGGCGCCACCCTCAGTCAGGGTGACCGTCTGCGGCGTGAAGCTGGAGCCGTTGACATCGATGTTCTCGGCCTTCAACTGCTTGATGGCCTCATTGACGATGTCGTTGGTGTACGACGTCGCATCGGGGGCCTTGGTCAACACCGTCTTGCCATCGAGGTTCTTGGTCCCGCTGGCAATCTTTGCGGTGCGATCCCATGCCGTCTTGTCGATGACACCGACACCGATCTTCGACGGCCAGATCAGCTTGTTGACCTCGTTCATCTGCCACAGCTGATGCGTTGCGCCGAGCTTGGAACCCTTGGCGACGACGATGTCACGACACGCCGCGGCGTTGTCACGACAGAACGCCCAACCTTTGAGCGATGCCTTGACAAAGGCGATCGCCTCGCCGCAGTACGCCGGATCCGACAGTCGGCCTTGGTCGGCCCAGATGGCGTCCTGCAACATGCCGACGCCTTCCTTCTCGTAGGAGACGACGTTGAGATCCGCCGGTGTGTACAGAGCGCCCGTGGCAGTGTTCTTGGCCTCGAGCACCTGGGCGTATTCGTTGTAGGTCATCGCCTCGGCAGCATCGATCTCGCCCGAGAGCAGACCGTTCATGTCGAAGTTCTGCCCCAGCAGCTTCACGTCCTTGGCGGGGTCGAGTCCTTGGGCCGACAACGCGGCGAAGATCTCGTACTCGTTGCCGAAGCCCCAGTTACCGATCTTCTTGCCCTTGAAGTCCTTGGCAGAGGTGATGTTCTTGTCTTTGAAGCTGACCTGCAAGGTGCCGCTGCGCTGGAAGACCTGGGCGATCTCGGTGACCTTGGCGCCGGCCTCGCGCTCGGCGAGGGCCTTCGGCACCCACGAGATGGCGAAGTCGACGGCGCCGCTGGCCAGTGTCTTTTGCGGCGGGATGTCGACGCCGCCCTCGACGATCTGCACATCGAGGCCGGAATCCTTGTAGTAGCCCTTGTCGACCGCTGCGTAGTACCCCCCGAACTGCGCTTGGGTGACCCATTGCAATTGCAGCTTCACCTTTGCACCCGTCGGCGCGGTGCATTTCGACACGTCGACGGCTAGTCCCGAGCCGCTGCTCGACGAACCGCTGCTTGAACTCTTGTCGCTGCCGCAGGCGGCAACCAGCAATGCCGCAAGCCCGAGGCCTGCTGTCGCCTTGATCACTCGTTGTCTGTGCATGTTCTCCCCTTGTTGTTTGTTGGTACTCACCCGTGTACCCGCCGCCGCTGCCACGGAACGACGAGGTATTCCAGGAGACTAGATCCAGCGAAGAACAGCAACCCGACGATCGATCCACCCAACACGTAGGCGAAGCCGAGGGCCTTGTTGGAGCCGTTGAGTGTGCTGGAAATCTTGGTGCCGAGCCCATCTTGGGTGCCGCCGAAATACTCGCTGACCAGGGCAATGATGACGGCGATCGGCGCGGCGGTGCGGATGGCGGTGAAGAGGAACGGCATGGTGTTGGGAACCCTGACCTTCGACAAGACCTGGCGAGGGCTCGCCGCATACGACTGCATCAGTTCGATCTGGGTGGGGTTGTTCTGGGTGAGTCCCTTTGTGACCTGCACGAAGACGATGAAGAACACCGCGATCGTGACCATGATCCGCCTGCCGATTTGGCTGTCGAGGG
>JANMQX010000098.1:0-13336 GCA_031370745.1 Ilumatobacteraceae bacterium | reverse complement strand
GGCGAGCTGGAGCTGACCGGGCTCGACGTCAAGGCGATGCGATCGGCCCGTCAACGTATGCAGATGGTCTTCCAAGACCCGTACGCGTCGTTGAACCCTGGTCTGTCTATCCACGAGATCATCTCCGAACCGTTGGTGGTGCACGGACGCCCCAACCGTTCGGCACGCGTCGACCGACTTCTCGAAATGGTCGGGCTCGACCCGTCGTATGCCCGCCGATATCCGCACGAGTTCTCCGGCGGGCAGCGCCAACGAATCGGCATTGCGCGCGCCCTGGCGCTGGACCCACAGGTCCTGGTGCTCGACGAGCCCGTCTCGGCGCTCGACGTCAGTGTCCAGGCTTCGATCCTCAACCTGCTGATGGACCTGCGCGACCAGCTCGGCGTCGCCTACCTCTTCATCGCCCACGACCTGTCAGTGGTACGCCACATCGCCGATCGGTTGGCCGTGATGTACATGGGGAGGATCGTCGAGACGGGCACGGCCGGCGAGATCTATGCCACGCCGGCACACCCGTACACCAAGGCACTTCTGTCGGCGGTGCCAATCCCCGATCCGACGGCGGAGCGCGAGCGTCGTCGCATCCTCCTCGAAGGCGATGTGCCGAGTCCGATTGACCCGCCGTCGGGCTGCCGGTTCCGAACCCGATGCTGGAAGGCCGACGCAGTCTGTGCCGCTGTTGTGCCACCCTTGGAGGCCATGACCCCGGGTCGGTTCGTGGCGTGTCATCACCCGGAGAACGATCAGGCAACCAACTGATGACGGCGATCGAACGCAAAGTCGTAAACGTTTGCGCTAACGTCGTCCGTCGACCGAAGGAGGATCCATGCCAGGCCCGGGAAATGATCTGATCGATGAGCTCGAAGTCGAAGCCGTGGCGCGAGTGCTGCGCAGTGGCTATCTCGGTCGATACGGCCCCGACGATGATCCTGCGTTTGGCGCAGAGGTGCTGACACTCGAGCAAAGCGTCGCCGAGCTTGTGGGTGTACGCCATGCGGTCGGGGTCAACTCAGGCACCAGTGCTCTGTGGATCCTGTTGTCGGCATTGGGTATCGGGCCTGGTGACGAGGTCATCGTGCCTGGATTCACCTTTGTCGCATCGATGTCGTCGGTCATCTACGCCGGGGCGAAACCCGTGCTCGCCGAAGTCGACGACACGTTCAACCTCGACCCACGCGATGTCGAAGCTCGCGTCACTGGCAAGACAAAGGCCATCCTCGCCGTTCACATGCTGGGCGCGGCGTGCGATCTCGATGCGCTCGGCGACATCGCCCAGCGCTACGGCCTCATGCTGATCGAAGACGCTTGCCAGGGATTCGGCGGCAGCTACCACGGGCGCAGGCTGGGTTCCATCGGCATTGGCGGAGCCTTCAGTTTCAATATTTACAAGACCATCACATGCGGTGACGGGGGCATGCTCGTGACCGATACCGACGACTTGTACGAACGCTGCTTCGCCCTGCACGATCAGGGTCACCTCCCGCTGCGCCGCGGCACTGAGGTTGGACAACGTCCGTACCTCGGGCTCAACCTGCGGATGATCGAACTGTCCGGCGCTGTGCTCAACGTGCAACTCAGCAGGCTCGATCGGATCCTGGCAACACTGCGTGCCAACAAGGCGGCATTGCGCGCTGCTGTCGACACGGTCCCCGGCGTGTGCTTTCGGCGGCTCGTCGATCCCGCCGGCGATGTTGCCACCCACCTCGTCGTGACCCTGCCGAATGCCGCCATCGCCACCGCAGTTGCCGCTGACCTGGGCACCAAAACTCTTTCCAACTCGGGCTGGCACGTGTACAGCAACATGGAGCATCTGCGCAGCCGACGCATCGTGTCGGGCTTCGCCGGCTCCGTTGCGGACTATGTTGCCGAACCTGGTTCCCTTCCTGCGACCGACGCTCTGCTGGCCCGTTCGATCACGATCGGCATTGGCGTTGTCGACGCCGGCATCGGCTCGGCCTTCGGCATCAACATCCGCTCGGGCTCTGCCGATATCGAGCAGGTCGCCGACCGCTTCACCGCGGCAGTCGAACGTCATGTGTGTTGAGCTCGCGGTGCACCGATGAGCCCTCGGCGCATCACCCTCGTCGATGTGGCCGAGCGGGCGTCGGTGTCGGTTGCCACCGTGAGCCGGGCCCTCAGCGGGGATCCGCAGATCAGCCAAGCGACCCAGTTGCGCGTCCGCCAGATCGCAGACAACCTCAAGTACGTCCCTAATGTGGCCGCCAGAAACTTGGTGCTGCAATCGAGCGCGACCTTCGGTCTGATGACTCCCGATGTGACCGACCCGGTTCACGGCCAAGTCGTCACCGGGTTCCAACTGCAGGCTGCGGAGCACGATTACTCGGTCATCTTGTCGAACGGCCTGGGCGATGCCGATACCGAACGCCGCGCCCTGCGCGAGTTTGCCGCCCATCGCGTGGCGGGTGTCGCCGTCATGGGCAGCGTGCTTGCGCAGGTCGAGGTCAAGCGCATCTTGTCGCCGAGTCCCGTCCTGTTCATCGGCTCCGAACACGTGCCGGCGAGCGGTGACGTCGACCGCGCACGCGGCTGTCTGCGCCCCGACGATCGTGATGGGATGAGACAGGTCGTCGACCATCTGATCGACCGCGGATATCGCAAGATCGCCTACGTCAGTGGGTCGACGGGTGCTACCAAGATCATCCGACGCGACGCGTTGGTTGCCGCGCTGGCCGAGCGAAACCAGCCCGAGCCGGTTGTCCATCGGGCCGACGATGTCGACGCCGAGGGCCTGCGGGTCGTCGCCGCAAGCATCCGCAAGACCCGTCCCGATGCCGTCGTCTGCTACGACGACAAGACTGCTCTGCTGTTGATGGACGAACTGCGCGCGGTCGGCCTGAAGGTGCCCGACGATGTAGGTGTGGTCGGCTTCGACGACATCCCGTTCGCCCGAATCTCCAATCCTCGGCTCACCTCGGTCTCCCAACGTGCCGACGAGCTGGGCAGGACCAGTGTCGACCATCTGCTGTCGACCATCGAGCGCGGCAAGCTGCCGGTTTCGCAACTGATGCCGGTCACGCTCGTCATTCGCGAGACAACACCCGGCCCGGCGAAGCGTACCCACAAGAAGGGCAAACATTCATGAGGAAGATCTACACCAGGTGGCCGGTGGTCGAGGGCTACGCCGACCGGCAGAGCTATCAGGCCGGCGATGTCGTCGAGATGCGCTGCAGCAGCCGGGCCCCAACGGTGACTGCATCGGTTGCGAGAGTGGGTCAGGAGCGAGTCGAGGTGTGGCGACGCGAGGGCGTCATCATCGGCGAGCACCCGTATCCCGACGACGCCTACGCCAGCGGTTGCGGCTGGCCGGTCGCCTTCACGATCGATGTTGACCCAGGATGGGCGTCGGGCTTCTACGAGGTGAGTTTGCGTGCCGAGGCTGGTGACAGTGCCGACCCTGAGATCGACGAAGTAGCGATGTCTGAGGCATTCTTCGTCGTGCGGCCAACGGGGGTGTCCCCGTCCGCAGACGCCATCCTCGTGCTGGCCACGAACACCTACAACGCCTACAACCAATGGGGCGGCAAGTGCATGTACAGCGGGGCGGCGAAGCTGTCGTTCGACCGTCCGCTGGAACGTGGCTATCTGCGCCGTCCCGCTTCGCCGCACGAAGTCCCCTACGACGGTCGCGTGATGAGCGTGACCGACGAACCCGACGAAGAGCACCTGCAGTTGCAGGAATATCTCGCCGAGTTCGATTATCCGCTGTGGTGCGCGTCGGGGGGCTGGCACACGTGGGAACGCCGGTTCGTCCGCTGGGCCGAAGGCACTGGTCTGACGCTGGACTTCGCCGTGAACTCCGACCTCGAGTTCCACCCAGAGGTGCTCGAGGGTCAGAAGCTGATGCTCAGCGTCGGCCACGACGAGTACTGGTCGGCGGGAATGCGTGATCGCGCCGACGCCTTCGTCGAAGCCGGTGGCTCGTGGGCAATTTTCTCGGGTAACACCTGCTTCTGGCAGGTCCGCTACGAAGACGACGGGCGCACGATGGTCTGTTACAAGGGCGATGCGCAGTCGAATGATCCGGTGCGCGGCACCGAGGATCACCAGTCGCTGACGTCGATGTGGTCGCTGCCCTCGATCGGCCGGCCGGAAGCGCAGACGACCGGACTCAGCTTCACCCGCGGCGGGTACGCACGGGTCGGCAAGGCCACGCCGCGCAGCTCGGGGGGGTACAGCATCCACCGCCCCGAGCATCCGGTGTTCGAGGGAACCGATCTTCGTTACGGCGACCAGTTGGGCCTACCGGCGAAGATCGTCGGGTACGAGGTCGATGGCTGCGAATTGACCATTCTGAACGGCGATCCGGTGCCGACATATGACGACGGCACCCCAACCGGTCTCGAAGTGCTTGCCACGGCCCCGGCCCGGCTGATCTCGATCACCCACGACCGCTGTGAGGCCCCCGTGGCGTTGTGGGCCGGCGTCGACCCGCCCGGGGATCTCGAGGGGGTTGCCGCCGCGCTCTTCGGGGCCGCGTCGCCCGACAACATCGCCCGCATAGCTCACAACCATGCCGTGATCGCAACGTTCACGAAGGGCAAGGGCAGGGTGTTCAACGCTGGATGCACCGACTGGAGCTACGGCCTCGACATCGACCCCTTGGTGCAAGAGGTGACCCGAAACGTCATCCGTTGGCTCACTACCGAGGCCTGACACTCGGGTGGGCAAGTAATGGAAGATGGACCGGGGTGAGTCGGCTCCGCCTTCGTGTCAAATGGTCGCCCTGACGAGATGGCGTTCGAACCGAGCGTGACCACGAGCGAGGGGCCAGTTCGTCCCAGGACGGTTATGAATCGTCAGGCCGCACCTCGCCGATGATACGAGAGCTGGTGACTCCCTTCGGCGGGTGCCCGGCGTTTGTCAGTGTCAGTTCACCGATTTCGGTCTCGACGCTTTCAGCCGGTGCACCACGAGGTCGCTCTCGATGCCCCTTACCTGGACGACTGCCTGCGTCTCTTCGAGTCCGCCGACGATTTCACCTACGCCTGCGTGCTGCACCACATCGCTGCTCATCACGATCTCGTTGCCGTGCGCCAACGATTGGACACGCGCTGCCAGGTTCACCGTCTGACCGAAGTAGTCGAGTCGATCGTTCAACGTCACTGCGAGACACGCACCCCAGTGGATCCCGACCTTCAGCCGAACGAGATCGGTGCTTTGCGATGCATTGAACTCCTCGACCCTCGCGAGCATGTCGATTGCGGCCAAGACTGCGTCGGATGGTTCGACAAAGGTCGCCATGACGGCGTCACCGATTGTCTTCACCACCGCGCCTGAGTGCCGCACCACGCTTTCGCGGAGCAGACCGAAGTGCATCCGCACCACGTCGAACGCACGCATGTCGCCCATTCGGTCGTACATCCCCGTGGAGCTCTCGAGGTCCGTGAACACGAAAGCGAGGCGCGTGACGGCGAGGCCTTCCCCTGCTACGACGGTTTCTGTCGCGAACAGATCGAGGAAGGTCTGGTTGGAGAGAACGTCCGCACCGGACAGGAACGCGCCTCGCTCGAGTTCATACTCGGTTGGCAGGTTGACCACCATCAATGCGTACGGATGGCTGGTGCGGTTCGTGAAGAGCGTTCGGACGGGACCAGCATCGATCTCGGCGCGAAAGCCGGCCGTATGGGTCCCTGAGTACGAGAATTCGAACTCACGCACAACCTCAGTCCGTTCCGGCCGAACCGTGAGAGCAGGGCCGTTCGTAAACCAGAGGTATTCCGGCTTGGCATCTGCCTCGATCGTGACGGACTCGCCTGCACCGACAAAGGTACAGGTCACCAAACACGACTCCAGATGCTCCGCCAACGGTCGCCCGTCGACGAGCGAGTTCGAGTCGAATCGGTACTCGAAAAAATACGACTTCGGATCCAGCGACCACGGATCATGGAACTGCGACCCGCGCACCGACGCAGCGATGGTGAAGACGACTTCGACGAATTCGCTCATGTCCGCACGGCGGTCGGCCGAACAGACATCGCAGAAGAAGTGGGCAGACGCCGAGGTCAAGGACGCGAGGCTCTCCACGATCTCGCCACAGCCGTGGCACACGAAGAGCCACTCCATCGTGACGAACCCCAACTTGCGTGCGTGAAGGAACATGTCGACGACCAATCGCTCGTCGATTCCACGGTCGCGTGCAAATCGCACTGGGTTGATCCGGAAGACGTCACGGTCGGAGCCCTGATCGATCAGCTCAGCGAAGGCATCGATCGCCACTGCGTCGAGACCCGGCAGCGATCGCAGCGACCCGAGATCGGCGCCCATGCGCGCCACCCTAGTGTTCCGCGCCATGGGATTGCGGTGGCTTAGGATTCCGTGACGGTATTTGGGGAGGCTCTGACATGTCGCGGCCGTTGCAGCAGCTCACTCGCACCGTCGTCAGCACATCGCCCTCGTCCAACGGCACATATCAGACGAAGATCTTCAGGCCGGGGTTCTCTGTCGATGTTCCCGCCGGCTGGATCGTTCTCGAGCGGGACACCACCGCCGCGCAGATCTACGTGGAATGCGACACATGCGCGCACGGTGGCGAAGAGAACGGTGAGATCACATTGGACTCGACGCTTGCGGCACTGTCGCCGGAGGACACCATCGCCCGGCTCCGAGGGGCATCGAATGTCGATCCGCATGCCGCCGCCGGTGGTGCCGCACAGGAGTTCGCTTCCACCGCTTCGGAGATGTCAAGACGATCCCGTTCACAGGATGACCGGGCGGAGTCGGGGTGAGAGGATTTGAACCTCCGACCTCCACGTCCCGAACGTGGCACGCTAACCAAGCTGCGCTACACCCCGAAAGTGCCTGAGCAATCTATCCGACGGGTGCGGGTTCTTCCTCAGGCGTTTCCCACGCAACCGGCTCGAGGGGAGCCGCAACGGGATTCAGAATCGCCCGCGCCGCACGGTTGAGGCTCAACGGGTTCAGTGGCTTGATCAGGTACGCATCTGCCGCGCAGCGTTTGGCCAGGTGGATGTCGGCGGCGCGGTCGAGCAGCATCAAGATCTTGACGTGCGGCAACCCACCCGAGCTCTCGTCGAGGCGCAGTGACATCGTCACCGCCATGGCACCCATCGAACCGATCTGCAGATCCAGCACCACCAGATCGGGTGTTCGCTGCTTGACCACACCGGCAACATCGCGGCCGTTGCGGCACACAGTGAACGACACGTCGGGGCCGCCGAGCGCTGCGGTGACGTCGTGGAGGACATAGTCGGCGTCGGTGGCCACCAGGATGTGCACGATCTCGACCCTACCGGGTGGCCTGCTCGGGCGCTGAACCGGTGAACAGCAGCGAGCGAATGGTGTCGAGTGCGTCGAGGTCGTGCACATCGCCCGGCAACAACGGGACCCAAGTCGGCTCACGTCCTGTGTCGGTCACGAGTGGGGCGATCTGCCCGCGCTCGCCCACAGCGAGCGTGTGCAGTTGCGCCTGGTTGTCGAACAACTCGGCCTCGGCGACGCGTCGTGGCCGCTTGCCCGACGGCTTGCCGAAGTCGGGTGTCGCCCGGTTGACGATGATCGCGGCGACGGCGAGGTCTTTGTCCTCGAGGCGATCGGCGAAGAACCGAGCCTCGTCGATCGTGTCGATGCGCGGCGAGGCCACCAGCACGAATTGGGTGCGCGTGCCGTGGAGCAACTTGATCACGTCTTCGGCGCGGTTGCGGAACCCGGTCTCCATCCCATCGAAGGCTTGGAAGAACGCGAGGGCATCGGCGAGAACCTCGCTGCCGATGACTTTGCCGATGGATCGCAGGATTGGTTGAGCTGCGATGCTGAGCACGCGCAGACCGCGTCGCGTCGGCATCATCATCAACTTGAAAACAGGATGATCGAGGAAGCGGGCGAGCGTGCGTGGAGCATCCAGGAAATCGAGGGCGTGGCGCGTGGGCGGGGTGTCGACGATGACGAGGTCGAAGCGCTTGTCGAGGTGCAACGCCAGCAGCCGCTCGGCGGCCATGTACTCCTGCGTACCACCCAGCGAGCCGGCGATGTTTCGGTAGAACGGATTGCTCAAGATCCGTGTCGCCTGCTGTGCGTTGATGGCATTGGCGACCACCAAGCCATCGAAGGTTGTCGCCGTGTCGAGCATCAGCGCCCACAATTGCCCGGGGCCATCGATGGGAAGCTTCACGGGATCGTTGGTCAATCCGCCGGGCACTCCCAATGCGTCGGCTAGGCGCTTGGCAGGATCGATGGTGACGACGACGCAACGTCGCCCAATGTGCGCCGCTTGCAACCCGAGGGCGGCCGCCGTCGTGGTCTTGCCGACCCCACCGGATCCGCAGCACACCACGACGTCGGATGTCGTGATCAGCTCGTCGAGATCGCTCACGTCGCGCCTAGCCGCTTCGTCAACTCGCCGATCGAATCCGAATCGAGTGCCGCCGAAGTGACGAGCGGCAAGCAGATGTGCGGCAGTTCCAGCGTGTCGGCGAGTCGCTGCGACTCACGTCGATGTAGCCCGCGCCGGGCGTTGCGAAACTCAGCCGCGGCGCGCAACGGCGAGCCCGCCTCGGCTGCGTCGATCGTCAGATCGGGACCTTCGTCGAACGCGTTGACGACGACGGGTCCGAGCCGCAATCCACCGCCTGTGCGAAGCGCCTGTGCAGTTTCGATGGCCTCGTTGACCGGTGTTGTTTCCGGCAGTGTTACCAGGATCACCTGGCTGCGCTTCGGGTCGGTCAGCATCTCGGTGACGTCGGTGGCCTGGCTGCGGATGGGGCCGCCACGAACCAACTTCAACAGGTTCACGGGTGCCATCAGGAACGTGATGGCATGCCCTGCCGCCGGGCCGTCGACGACGATCAAGTCGTAGCTTCCACTCTGCTCCAGCTGCTTGATCTTGCCGAGCACGACGATGTCGTCGATGCCTGGCGCGGCAGTGGCGACGACGTCGATCACGCCGCTGGTCGCGAGTCGTTTGGCGACGCGGCCGAGGCCGTGGAGTTCGAGATACTCGGCCAACGCCGCGGCCGGAGTCAGAGCTAAACACGCGATGTCGTTGCCCGCCAAGTGGGCCAGGGCCGGCTTGCCGTCGAGCTCGACGACCAGCACACGGAGTCCTCGATCTGCTGCTGCTCGCGCTAAAACTGCGGTTACCGTTGTCTTTCCAACACCGCCCTTGCCAGCAACGACGACGACATGGGCGTCGGTCAGGAACTGCAGCGGATTCACGCTCTTCGGAGGCACTTGTGCGCAGGTTAGCCATCACGATTCTCATCGCGCCCTTCGTCGGGCTCGCGGGTCTGTCGTTGTTGTCACCGTCCGCGCAGGCGTCGACGCCCCCGACGGTTCCCGTGAGCAGCGATCCCGGTGGGGTCACCGACGCCTCCCAACTCCCACCCGTCGACGTTTTGCAAGTGTCTGGCATCTTCGACAAGATCGTCGTTCGCTCGATCGTCGAGGCAATCGACAGCGCCGAAACCAACGGCTCAGAGGCATTGATCCTGCAGCTCACCAGCCGGGGTGCCGTGGTATCCGACGCCGAGATGACGTCGCTGCTGCAGCGTGTCTCCGACTCGAAGGTGCCGATAGGCATCTGGGTCGGGCCGTCGCGTTCGTCGCGCGCATACGGGTTGCCGGCGCAACTGATGGCCGTCGCCGACGTCACTGCGATGGTCGGCGGCAGTCGCATTGGTTACATCAGCACGCCGCTCGTCGTCGACGGCAAGCCGATCAGCTTCGGCGCGGCGACCAACGAACTCGTGAATGGGTCGATGAGCTTCAACGAGGCTCGTGCCGCCGGCGCATTGAAGCTCGACACAACCGACCAGGGTGTGCCGACGGTGCGGAACATGGTGCTGGCGATGGACGGTCAGACGATCGATGGACACCTCCTCAACACCGTGGTGAGACAGCTCAACGACAAGGGCGAGGTGCAGAACGTCTCGACTACGCCGGTGTTCAATGGTCTCGGTCTGTTCGACGAGGTACTGCACACCGTGGCCAGTCCGCCGATGGCGTTCCTGCTGTTCATCATCGGCATCGCGTTGCTGATCTTCGAGTTCTTCACAGCGGGCGTCGGCATCGCCGGCGGGGTCGGGGCTGTGTGCCTGTTGCTCGGTTGCTACGGGCTCAGCGCACTGCCCACCCGGCCAGTCGCGGTTGCTTTGCTGCTGCTCTCGATGCTGGCTTTCGCGATCGATGTGCAGGTCGGCATTCCTCGGACATGGACGGGGGTTGGGATCGCATTGTTCATCATCGGCGCGTGGTATCTGTACCGACCGGTGCCCGGCAATGATCTGCGACTGGGATGGATCACGTTGGTCGTCGCCGTTGGTGGGGTGATGTTGACGTTCATCGTCGGAATGCCGTCGATGGTGCGCACGCGATTCGCCACTCCGACGATTGGCCGCGAGTGGATGATCGGCCACGAGGGAACGGCGACGACCTCGATCGATCCTGAAGGTGTGGCGATGGTCAGTGGCGCTCGCTGGCGCGCCCGCACCAATCGGGCAACCCCGATCACCGCCGGCGCCGGGTTGAAAGTCGTGGCGATCGACGGTGTCACGTTGGAA
Organism: Ilumatobacteraceae bacterium; assembly: GCA_031370745.1. GTDB lineage: Bacteria > Actinomycetota > Acidimicrobiia > Acidimicrobiales > Ilumatobacteraceae > JAENVT01. The sequence goes on along the minus strand of JANMQX010000098.1, from coordinate 2,801 downwards.
GTGGAACCGGAAGAAGGTGCCGCCCGTGACTACCGTGAGCGGCGGGCCAAACAGTAAGAGTTCCTGACTCGTGATCGTCGTCAACCAGCGCACTTGGGTGCAAGGCCGTCCCGCGGCATACAGCATGGCGGGTGCGGGCATGCCGGTTGTGTTGCTGCATGGCTGGGCGCTGGCCCAACACACGTATCGGCGGGTGATCGAAGAGATCGCCGAGCAGGGTTGCATGGTGATCGCTCCATCGATGCCGGGTTTCGGTGGAAGCGGCGACCTCACAGGTGATGCGTTCTCGATGAGCGGGTACGCGAAGTGGGTCGCCGACCTGCTCGATGTTTTGGAGATCGAAGAGCCGGCCGTGCTCGTCGGTCACTCATTCGGTGGCGGTGTTGCCATCAAACTTGCCCACGACATGCCAACGCGGGTGCGCTCGCTCGTGCTGGTGAACTCGATCGGTGGCTCGGCGTGGCGCAGTGGCCGCACGCTGCGCAGCATCGGTGAACGACCGTTGTGGGATTGGGGATTGCACTTCCCCAGCGACGTGTGGCCGGTGCGCCAGGCGACTCGGGTGCTGCCGGTGATGTTCGAGGATTTCGTTCCCAACCTGATTCGCAACCCCAGAGCAATCGTGCGCGTCGCCAACTTGGCGCGGCGCGCCGACCTGCGCGCCGAACTCGAGCGGCTCCGCGATCGCGGCGTGCCCATCACCATCTTGTGGGGCACGCGCGACGGAATCATCCCGCGTGAATCTTTCGAGGCACTGTGTGTTGCGTCCGGCGTCGAGGGCACCGTCGTGGAGGGCTCCCACAGCTGGCTGCTCGCCGACCCGCAGCAGTTCGGTGAAGTGATCACCAACGACGTCCGCATTGCTCGAGCAGCTCGCGATCTCGAACGAGGTCTTGACCACACCAAGCAGCGCGGGCTCAGGCGGGTGCCGACGCTGCGCCGCCGGAAGGCAGCCGCGGACCCGCCACCCGAAGATCACCACGCCGCCGAGTGATACCTCGCGCGTCGAGCTCGTTCGCCAACGGCAACGCGTACTTTCGCGAGGCACCGATCTGATCTCGCAGTTGAGCAACGGTGAAACCCTCGGGATGCGCGTTCACGAGACGCGCGGCCGCCTCTGCTACAGCGTCGATGGTTTGTGGGTGGAAGTACATGCCATCGCGCTCGACGATCATCTTGCGACGCAGCAGCTCGCGTAACGCAACCTTGTCGACTCCCTGCGGTTCGGGCGGTGTCACTCCGCCGGAGAGAAGCGCGGCAACAAATGGATGGTTGCTGACCACATCGTGAGCCGTGGCCAACTGCGCCCGGCCCGCCACGATGACAACATCGTCGAGAGTGCTCAGCACGGCACGCTGGCGATCCTCGAGCTCGGCGATGTCGAGTCCAGTTTCTGCGGCGCCAGAGATGCGCGCCCGGATCTCGAGGTTCGTCGTCTCCAGCCATTCCGGAGAAACGACGCCGTTGCCGAGAGTGGGCTCACGGCGTTCACCGGTCAATGCCTCGAGATCGTCTGCATCGACCCAGCCCCGCTCGGCGATCACTCGCTCGACCGACCGGTCGGGCCGAGCTTTCGATGCCGGCAGAACGGGAGCTACATCGAGCACCTCACCTCCACCGACGGTCTCGTCACGGCCCGACTCACGCAGCACGTACCGGTCGCCGGGCACGAGCGCAAGCTGCGTCACAAGATGCAACCGAACGAGTCCGGAGCCGCCGGGCGCGATGCCTTCGTGCCCGAGCACGCGCAGCTTCACAGGAAATTCCCCTGACCCGATGTAGGCGAGGTAGGCGCCGCGGCGAGTCACCTGATGGTGCAGCGCCGCGAGCACATCGAGTGAGGCGTCGAATCGAGACGTCGGCCGCCATTGGTCGCGCTGAACCACCGCATCGCCGCGCTGCAACTCGGTGTGATCGATCCCGGCCAGATTCAGCGCAACGCGATTGCCCGGACCGATCGAGCTGTGGCGCCGTCCATGAGATTGAACCGCGCGGATTCGTACATCGTGATCGGCGACGGACACCTGCTGATCGGCGCGCAGCGCACCGCCCGTCAGGGTGCCGGTGACCACAGTGCCGCTTCCCTTCGCCGCAAACACCCTGTCCACCCACAGCCGTGGCCGACCACGATCGGGCGCGCCTGGCGCCTGGTGCACCAGCACGTCGAGCGCGGTGCGCAGCTCGTCGAGACCGTTGCCCGTCGTTGCGCTGACCGGCACGATCGATGCATCAGCCAAGAACGACCCGTCCAGCCGATCGCGGATGTCGAGCTCTTGAAGCTGACACCATTCGGCGTCGACCAGATCCGACTTCGTGATCGCGACGATCCCGTGCGTCAGCCCGACCAATTCCAAGATGCGCAAGTGCTCTTCGCTCTGCGGCTTCCAGCCTTCGACAGCATCGACCACGAACATGCATGCATCGACTCCGCCGACGCCGGCAAGCATGTTGCCGATGAACCGCACGTGGCCTGGAACATCGATGAAGCTGATGCCTGCTCCGCTAGGAAGCGTCGTGTGGGCGAAGCCCAGATCGATGGTCAGCCCGCGGCTCTCCTCTTCCTCGAGGCGATCAGGGTTGGTGCCGGTCAGCGCCTCGACAAGCGACGACTTGCCGTGGTCGACATGCCCGGCCGTGGCGACTACGCGCATCGTCGCAGGGCAGCGGCCAGGGCGGCGTCGCTGCCGGGTTCGACCGTGCGAAGATCCAGCAACGTCGCCCCATCGCGTGTGCGGGCGACGATGGGCGGCTCGCACGATCGCAACAGCGCGAGGTGATCGCCGGCGATGCGGATGCCGATC
>JANMQX010000085.1:0-1646 GCA_031370745.1 Ilumatobacteraceae bacterium | reverse complement strand
GAACAACGCGCACGCCTGGCCCAGCTCACCGCGCCGGTGGACGGCACGGTGCAGCAGGTGGCGGTGCACACCGAGGGCGGCGTGGTCACGCCCGCGCAGGTGCTGATGGTGATCGTGCCCAAGGACGCGCAGGTCAGCGCCGAGGTCGTGATCGACAACAAGGACATCGGGTTCGTGAACGCCGGGCAGACCGCCGCCATCAAGCTCGAGACCTTCCCGTTCACCCGCTACGGCACGGTGGCCGCAACGGTGAAGAGCGTCACCGCCGATGCGGTGAACGACGAGAAGAAGGGGGCGATCTTCCCGGCGGTGCTCACGCTCGACCAGAGCAGCATCGATGTGGACGGCAAGCGCATCAACCTGAGCCCGGGGATGAACGTGACGGCGGAGATCAAGACGGGGAAGAGGCGGGTGATCGATTACTTGCTGAGCCCGGTGCAGAAGGCTGTCAACGAGAGCATGGGGGAGAGATGAACGAATGACCACCAACAGATCGACCAACGCCGCGGCCGCGGAGAAGGAAGGGGCGCAGGTTCGTGACGGATGTGTTCCTCCGTCTGCCATCGCATGGCCGAAGGGAGTGGCGCCAACCACGGCAGCTGCAACCCTCGCAAAGGCGGGCAACGACTGGCTCTACGTCGATTCGTCCATACCCCCGACCGACCCCGGCCACGTATCAGCGAAGTTCCACGGCGATGCCTACCTCGACGGTGAAGAGGGCGACGACGTGCTCGTGGGCGGCGGCGAGGACGACACGCTGTATGGCGCCGATGGCACCGACCACCTGTGGGGCGACGACGAGGCATGCCCGATGGTCGGCGCGGACGACATCGTCGTCCGTGGCGGCCGATTGCATGATGCGGCCAACGACGTGCTCCGGAGGGCCGCATGATCGCCCCGGCACCCACGATTGGCAGACCCCGTCTGCTCTGGATGACCGCCGCGCTTGTGGGGCTGCTGCTCGGAGCTTGTGGCGATCCCCACATGGAGTGGACGGAGCAGGTCAAGCTCCAAAGCGGTGAGGTCATCGTCGTCGCGCGGACCGCGAAATTCAGCGAGAACTGGATCGCCGGTGGTGGTGGAGGATCGTTCAACAAAGGCATGACCCTGCGGGTCGTGCAACCGCCGAAGCCCGACAACCCCGGTGTCTGGGATGCCCGCTTCGTACCGATCGTTTTGGACCGCGACCCCTCGACCCAGGAGTGGTTCATCGTCGCGACCTTCTTCCATTGCGACAGTTGGTACGAGCTGGGCCGGCCGAAGCTGCCGTACACCGAATACCGCTTCCGAAGCGGCCGCTGGGTCCAGCAGCCGCTGACACCAAAGTGGATCGGGCGTGAGTCCAATGTGCTGCCCGCCGACCTGTCGGACAGAGCAGCAATCGCCGAGACCAAGCCGGTCCTGACGGTTGAGCGCAAGGAGGGGATTCTTTTCAACCCGGCGATGGCATCCAAATACAAGCGAGTTGTTGACCACTGGACTACCGGCTGCTGACGCAGCGAGTCTCAAGGACCGATCAATCGTTCATACACAGGAGAAGAACCATGCCCACTATTCAAGAGTACGCACAGCTCGCCAATCGCGTCTATATGCGAACCGACGAAAACCAGTCCACCGTGAACGGCGGCATCCTGCTGCCGCAGTTC
>JANMQX010000089.1:0-2428 GCA_031370745.1 Ilumatobacteraceae bacterium | reverse complement strand
CGGTGGAAGAGGGCGACCATCCCGCCGTTCCAGTCGGTGTGGTGCATGTTCACCGCGTCGATGCCCTGCTCGCGCAACGTCGCAGCGCGGCGCTCTGGGCCTTCTTTCATATGGGTCAGGCGTGTCGACTCGACAAGCTTTGCCCCCCGACCGCGCAGCGGTAGCAGGCCCTGCCACTGTGGGCCGCACAGCCACAACCGCTCGACCATTTCCGGTGCACATTCCGTGGCGACATCGATCACGACCTGACCGCTGGCCGCGTCTTTGAGATCGAGTGAGAGCTCATAGTCGGTGCCGCAGCGCTCGAACAGCTCGACCAGCGAGGGAATGTGCCCGGGGAGTGATGCTCGGTTGATCTCGCCGATCGCCCGGGTTCGCCCCAGCGGTCGCTTGACGACACCGTCGTGGTCGAGCACCGGCACACCGTCGGCGGTGATCCACACGTCGCTCTCGAGCCCGGTAGCCCCCAATTTCAGGGCCAGCTCGAACCCGGCCAGCGTGTTCTCCTGTGCGTGAGCCCGTGCTCCTCGATGGCCGAAGGCGATGGGGTCCTCGAGAAGCGAGGGAAGGCGTTGCTGCATCAACTGAATGATGGCACGGTGCGGTTCCGATCGGGGGTCCAGCTCGTAGACTCCCGGGCGATGTTCAATCTCAGCGGCAGCGAAATCGTCTTTCTGTTGCTGATTGCCCTCATCGTGCTCGGCCCGGAGAAATTGCCCGACGCCGTCCGCAAGTTCGGCAAGGCGTACTCCGAGTTCAAGAAGATGTCCTCGGGCTTCCAGAGTGAGCTGAAGACTGCGCTCGACGAACCCATGAGGGAGATGCGCGAAACCGCCGAGGCGTTCAAGAAGGCTGCCAACTTCGATTTCGTCGACGATCCAGTCGAGGTGGTCGCCGCTCCGGTTGTCGCCGAACCCCCAGCCGCCGAACCCCCAGCCGCCGAACCCGTTGTCGCCGAACCCGTTGTCGCCGAACCCGTTGTCGCCGAACCCGTAGCCGCCGACTCCAGCCCCGACGTCGCAGCTGATGAACCGCCACTCGTGCGTCCCCCTGGCCCGACGTTCCATTCGGCAGCTCCGCAGCAGCCGAACGTGGTCGAGGCTGTCGAGGAGCCCGCTTCCGAATGAAGCTTTCGTTGAAACGAAATCGGCGCACGAAGCTCATATCGCCGGACGATCGGATGACGCTCACTGAGCATCTTTCCGAGTTGCGCTCGCGCATCATCCGTTCGCTGCTTGCCGTCGTGATCGGCATCATCGTCTTTCTCACGTTCTACGACCAGGTTCTCGACTTCCTGCGCCGGCCGTACAACACGTTGTGCAAGCGCAAGCCGAAACTCGTCTGCGATCTCCAGTTCATCGGCCCGCTGGAAGGTTTCACGACGCGGCTGTCGATCTGCACTTACGGTGGCATCATCATCGCCTTGCCGGTGATCATGTGGCAGATCTGGCGCTTCATCGTGCCGGCGCTGCACAAGAAGGAGAAGAAATATGCGATCCCGTTCATCTTCTCCTCGGTGCTGCTCTTCCTTCTCGGTGCAGCCGTTGCCTATTGGACCCTGACGCCTGCACTCGATTTCCTGATCTCGTGGTCGGGCAGCGGCGTCAAGGCCAATTTTCAGGTGAGCAAGTACGTCAGCCTGGTTGGCTTGATGATCGCGGTATTTGGCATCACGTTCGAGTTCCCGGTGCTGCTGGTGTTTTTGCAGATGGTCGGCGTGCTGACTCCGCAAACCCTGCTGAAGCAGTGGCGGTATTCAACGGTCATCATCTTCGTGATTGCCGCCGTCATCACACCCAGCGGCGATCCGTACTCGATGATGGCCTTGGCCGTGCCGATGATGTTGTTCTACGTGATCTCCATTGTGATCGGGTTGATCGTCCAGAGGCGAAAGCGCGCCGCTGCAGCGGCCGCCAGCTGACACGATTGGACTGTGAACGCTCGTCGGGCTGAGTTGATCGCCCACTACGCGTTCCCGCTCGACGATTTTCAGCTACGCGCCCTCGATGCCCTCGACGAGGGACAATCTGTCCTCGTCGCGGCTCCGACGGGTAGTGGTAAGACGGTCGTTGCCGAGTACGCGATCGATGTAGCGATCGCCGATGGCTATCGTGCCTTTTACACGGCGCCGATCAAGGCCTTGTCGAATCAGAAGTACCACGACCTGGTCGCCAGGCTCGGACCGCAAAACGTCGGGCTGCTGACAGGCGACAACGCGATCAACGGCGATGCACCCGTGGTGGTGATGACCACCGAGGTGTTGCGCAACATGATCTACGCGCGCAGCTCGGCGCTCGATCAGTTGACGGTCGTCGTTCTCGATGAAGTCCATTTTCTGCAGGACACGTATCGGGGACCGGTCTGGGAGGAAGTGATCATCCACCTACCGACGCGGGTGCGACTGGTGTGCCTGTCGGCAACCGTCAGC
>JANMQX010000439.1:0-23343 GCA_031370745.1 Ilumatobacteraceae bacterium | reverse complement strand
GCACGTGACCGGTGAGCACCACGTCGGGTCGGTGCTCAGCAATCCACCCGCCGAGCTCTGCGTCGCCGTAGTGCTGCCGACCAGTCCAGCTGGTTGGCGATCCGATCGGCGGCCAGTGGTAGACCCACACCCATGTGGCGGGCCGTTGCATCGCGTCACGGGTGAGTTGCAAGGCGACTGCTTCACGCCCGATTGGGCCGTCCCACCACGGACAGATCGTGATCAGGGTGTCGCCGATCATCAGCGAGTCACCATCGGTTGGCACACCCGCCGCCCGTGCTTCGTCGAGCCACAAAGCTGCGCGCTCACCATTTGCGTCGGCGCCGGTGAGGTCGTGGTTGCCGGAACTCACCGCAACCGCGCCGGCCGCCTTCAGCAACGCGAGATAACGCAGAACCACCGCAATCTGGGCGTCGAGCGCCACCCTCGAGCTGATGTCCAACTGGTCGCCGGCAAGCACCACGACGTCGAACGCCGGCGACGCGTCGACGACCCAGTCGAATTGACGCAGCGTGTAGTGGAGATCAGAAACAAGGAGAATGCGCATGACGTCCGATGGTGAGGAGTTGAACGACCGAGTTTAAGGACATGTTCGGCCGAGGGTCATCTCTCGGGCAGCGGCACCCGGACCGCTGGGAACGGATCTGGTCGTAGCACGAAGGTCCAGTTCACCGCGTCAACAGAGTGGGCCACACTGGTCACAACGGGGACAGATTCGCGACTTCGGATGTTCATCGACCAAACAGAAAAATTTCCACATCAAATGACGGGGTCACGACGACTGGCGGCGCCGGTGCGCCAGAACGGCCGATCCTTTGATCTGCTAACCTGCGTTCTGCCTATCCCCAAGAGTTTGAAGCTCGACAGCAGCGTGAACTCGCGGTTACACCGTTGTTCGCGTGCGACGCCGAACTTTCGTGCGGTGTTCACTACAGCGGATCCGGTCACCCCGGCAGGCCGCGAGATCGGAACCCGGCAATGAGGCTCACAACGTTTCGTGCGCACAACAACTCCTCCAGACTGCGTGCCGTGTCCGATGTGGGCCCGGAGGCCCGACTTGGTCGCCGTAGTGGCGATGACAGTTCGGTCCGGTTCGTGCTCTCCTCACACGATGGTTTCGGTCTCGGTCATCTCCGCCGGAACAGCCTGATTGCCGCAGCACTTCTGGAGGCCTGTCCGCAAGCTGCGATCACCATCGTGACCGGGGTGCCGGTTCGCCCGGGCTGGTTGGCTGATCCACGGCTACGCGTCGTCAAGTTTCCTGCTCTGTTGAAAGATACCGAGGGCGCGTACAGAAATGAGGCCATGAGCTTTGACTCGGCGATCGCCCTGCGGATGCGCCTGTTCCGTGAGCTGATCGACGAGGAACGGCCGGACGTGGTGTTGATCGACCGGCATCCGTATGGGACCGCCGGTGAGTTGCGTCCGGGGGTGGAAGCCGCTCGCCGGCAGGGTGCCGAGATCGTCATCGGGTTGCGTGACGTGCTGGACGAAGGGGAGCGGGTTCGAGCAGAGTTGGCCGGCGCGGGTTGGACCGACGTCGACACCAACTTCTCCCGGCTGCTCGTCTACGGCGATCGTGCCTTGTGCGACCATGAAGAAGAGTACGACGTTCCGCTGGAGCCGTACTACTGCGGATGGGTGTGTGATCGACACGCAACTGACGGAGTCGTGGAACCTCGTCGCCTGGTGGTGGCGGCTGGTGGTGGTGGGGATGGCGGAGCGGTGTTCCGGATGGGTGCCGAGCTCATCCGTCGGCGTACGGACTGGAAAGGTACGCTCGTCGCCGGCCCCTACGCGACCGACGTGCGAAGAATCGTGGCCTGTTCAGGAGCTGACTCACGTCTGACGATCGTCCGTGACGCAGTCGGCTGTCTGCCTCTCTTCGCGACCGCCGGAGCCGTGTTGCAAATGGCGGGATACAACTCGACCGTGGAGTCGCTTGCCGTCGGTGCCCGCCCGATTCTCGTGCCCCGTCGCAGCCCGCGACGCGAACAGGCCATTCGCGCCTGTCGCCTGGCGTCCCTCGGGCTCGCCGATGTCGTCGATGAAGGAGCCGATGCCGCAGAGGTTGGCTGGTTGCTGGACCGTCCTCGTCAAAACCCGTCCTCGGCACTCGAGCGGGCCGGGTTCGGCCTTGATGGCGCTACGAAGGCCGCTGCCGAGTTGCTCGCCCTCGCGGGCGTCAGGTCGGCGGCATGAGAAAACTCCGTGAGATCTGGCCGTTCGTGCGGCCCTACCGACTCATCCTTGCCCTCGGCGGTTTCCTCGCTGTCATCGAGGTGCTCCTGGGACTGGCGTTGCCATGGCCGCTCAAATTCGTCGTCGACGATGTGCTGCGGGCGAGCGCCCGACCTGAAAACGCCACGCTGCTGCTGGCATTGGCCTGCGCCGCATTGGTTCTACTCGTGACGGTCGGCGCGCTCGTCGACTACTGGGCGACGCGTCTGTTGGCGTCGGCCGGTTTGCACCTCGGAAACTCAATCCGTGAAACGGTCTTCGCCCACCTCAACCGGCTGTCGCTCCGCTTCCATGGGGAGAATCGAGTCGGAGACCTGTCGGCACGGGTCACGAGCGACGTCGATCGCACCCAGGACATAATCATCCAGACCTTGTCCGTTCTCCTCCCCAACGGGCTGTTGATCGTCGGGATGGTCACGATCATGGTCGTGCTCGACCCGCTCTTCGCCGGCCTCGCGCTCCTTGCGACACCGATACTCGCGTTCACGGTCTACCGTTCGACCCGCGATCTCAAAGCCGCCTCACGCGGTGCGCGTCGGGCCGACGGTCAGGTGGCCGCTGCGGCGACGGAGACCCTGAGCAGCATCGGTCTCGTGCAGGCCTTCTCGCTCGAGGAGCACCAGGAACACCGATTCAGCAACCTCAATCAGGTGAGCCTCGCAGCCGGTCTCCGGGCCATCCGGCTGCAGGCCCGTTTCAGTCCGCTCGTCGATGTGAGCGGTGTCGTCTCCACCGTGATCGTCTTGTGGGTCGGTGCGCAACGTGTCATGAGCGGCCGACTGACCATCGGAGAACTGCTGGTCTTCCTCAGCTACGTCGGATCGATCTACAAGCCGATCAAGGCCCTTTCCAAGCTCGGCAACGTGGGCAGCAAGGGGATGGCCAGTCTCGATCGCATCTTGGCGATCCTGGGCGAGTCGCCGAGCATCGCCAACCGGCCAGGTGCGGTTCGGTCCGGTGCTCTCCGCGGACACATCCGCTTCGAGGACGTCACGTTCAGCTATGGACGGGAGCCCGTGCTCGCCGACCTGTCGTTCGCCATCGAGCCTGGAGAGACGACCGCCCTGGTCGGTCCGACAGGCGCCGGTAAGAGCACCATCGCCTCGTTGATCCCAAGGCTCTACGACCCCTCGAGTGGGGTGGTCATGCTCGATGGCCAGGATGTGCGCACGTTCACGCTCACGTCCATCCGACCCCAGATCTCGATGGTGCTCCAAGATTGTGCGCTGATGCAGGGAACCCTCCGCGACAACGTCGCACTCGGCCGCCCGGGCGCCAGTGACGCCACCATCGAACGGGCGGCGCGGCTGGCCCTGGTCGATGAGTTCTCCCACCGTCTACCCGATGGTCTTGACACCATCATCGGCGAGCGCGGCGCCAACCTCTCCGGTGGTCAGCGGCAGCGGGTCGCCATCGCCCGAGCAATTCTCAGAGATGCTCCGATCCTGATCCTCGACGAGCCGACGAGTGCCCTCGACTCCGAGTCGGAGCAACTGCTCGTACAGGCGCTGTCGAATCTGCCTGCCGGGCGCACGACTGTCGTGATCGCTCATCGGATGTCGACCGTCCGACGCGCGGACCGGATCCTGGTCCTTGACTCCGGCCGGATCGTACAAGAGGGCACACATCGTGAGTTGCTCGCCCAGGGCGGCCTGTATCAACGCCTGAACAGCGCGCAGACGAGTCCTGTGGTTGCGATCGATGCCCATCGGCGTCGTCCGGGTAGAACATGGCCGCCCCCAGCCCCCGACACGTCCCCTCGGCGGTCGGGATGAGCGTGCCATCGGGTCCGCTGTCGGTTTTGTACGTTCTGAAGCGCTACCCGCGACTCAGCGAAACGTTCATCACCCGCGAACTGCTGGAACTCGAGGCAGTCGGTTGCCGTATCGCGGTCGACGCGTTGATGACGCCAGAGGACGGACCCCGCCACGCCGACGTCGACGCGGTCCGAGCCGAGGTCCGCTACCTGCCGCGGCGCCCGAAGCTCACACATCTTTCGGTGCTCATCGCCCATCTACAGGTCGCCGTGCGGCGACCCGTACGCTGGGCTCGCCTCGCGTTCAACGCGCGGCGACACGGCGACTGGCGGCGATTTCTGCAGGCCGGCGTTACAGCTGACAGGGTGAGGCGGGAACGCATCGACCACCTGCATGCCCACTTCGCCACCGCAGCCGCGGACGTCGCCCGCGTTGCCGCGGCACTGAGCGGGCGGCCGTTCACGGTGACGGCCCACGCCAAGGACATATTCCACGACGACAATGCCATGTCTCTGCCCGGTCGTGTGCGTGGAGCTGCCGCCGTGGTGACGGTGTCTGCATTCAACGTCCGCCACCTTGCGTTGCACCTGCCGACGGCCCCGTTGGCGTTCGTCCCGAACGGCGTGCCGACCTTTCCGCCGGTCACCTCGCCGGCGAGCGACGTCCCCACCGGGCCCGTGCTGTGCGTCGCTCGCCTCGTGGAGAAAAAGGGCATCGATGTGCTCATCGACGCAATCGCGATTCTCAGAGACCGAAACACCGAGCTCACGGTCGAGATCATCGGCGGCGGCCCGCTCGACGAAGCATTGCGAGCCAGGGCACACGGGGCAGGCCTCGACGACGTGATCCACTTCGTCGGTCCGCAGCCCTCTGACGTCGTCGATGCCGCGTACCGTCGATGCTCGATGGTCGTTCTGCCGTGCCGAGTCGCCGCCGATGGCGACCGGGACGGGATGCCGACCGTCATCCTCGAGGCGATGGCGCGGGGCCTGCCGGTGATCTCCACCGACGTGGTCGGAATCTCCGAAGCGGTCCGGTCAGGTCACACGGGGTTGCTGGTGCCTCCTGACGACCCCGGTGCCCTGGCGAAGGCGATCGATGAACTGTTCCACGACCCCGACCTGCGAAGCCGGCTGGGTGCCGGAGCGAGAGAGTTGGTGACCACGGTGTACGACCCCGGCCGGAGCGCGGCCCTTCTCCTCGATGTCTTCGCCGGAGCAAGGACATGAGGATCACCGTGCTGTGCGCGGACCTCGGCATCCGCGTGCCCGGCGACAAGGGTGCGTCGATTCACCTCCAGGCGATCACCCGAGCGCTCGCCGGTGTCGGCCACAGCGTCCAACTCGTAGCCGTCGGCGGCCACGAGCCGCCACCGCCGGCGCTCGTGGTTGCCGTCGAAGACCTCGTACTGCTGCCCCACCCGGGCCGCTGCGAAGGTCTTGCTCGGGAACAGCAGAAGCTGACCTTCAACGCGCACCTGCTGGAGGTGGTCGGCGATCGAGTGTCGCAGTTCCGGCCGGACGTCCTGTACGAGCGGTTGTCGCTGTTCGGCACGAGTGGCCTACATCTCGCTGGGGCGACCGGCGCTCGACTCGTCCTCGAACTCAATGCCCTGCTCGCCCGCGAGGAGGCGGCGTGGCGCGGGCTTCACCTTCGCGCGCTGGCCGACACACTCGAGGCAAAAGTGCTGCGTGGCGCCGACCTTCGTCTCGCCGTGAGTGAAGAGGTTGGCGCGCAGGTCCGTTCCATCGCACCGGAGCAACCAACGGTGGTGGTTCCCAACGGCGTCGACACCACGCCCTTCGACCGCCTTCCGCCGTCCGCTGATGCGCGCCGCAGATTTGGGTTGCAAGATGCCTCGCGCATTGCCCTGTTCATCGGCGCCCTGCGCCCGTGGCACGGTGTTGACGTGGCGATCCGGGCCATCGGCAGGCTGGGTGCTGCGAACGACGTGTCGCTGGTCATAGTCGGTGACGGACCGGTCAAAGACGAACTCGCGCAACTCGCACTCGCCGAGGGCGTCTCCGACCGTGTCCGCTTTCTCGGGCAACTCGACCACAACGACATTCCGGCAATCCTCGCCGCCGCCGACGTCGCCCTTGCCCCGTACCCGCCGCTCTCCGACTTCTCGTTCTCCCCATTGAAGCTCTATGAGTACCTCGCCGCTGGCGTTCCGATCGTGGCCAGCAACGTCGGCCAGATCCGTGACATCCTCGACGGCGGAAGATTCGGCACGCTTGTCACACCTGGCGACGTCGATGAACTCGCCGCGGCCATCGACTCCGTCAGCCGTCAGCCGGAATCTGTGCGCCACACTGCCGCTGCTGGCAGGGCCCACACGTTCACGTCACACCGCTGGCACGACCGGGCGACCATGATCACCACGCTGATCGATGCGGAACGCAGCCATGCACTGGCCCATTGACCACCCTGTCAACACCGATCCGGCCCTGCGCACGTGGGCGCCAGGCGCGCAAGAGTTGTGTCCAGAGGCATCGGTGGTTTCGGTGTTGCGACACCTCTCCGGGCGTCGAGTCGCAACCCTTGTCGACACCAACCGCGGCCTTGGCGTGCTCAAGGTGTTCGCCAGCCCCAGGGCACGAGGCAACCTCCGGCGTGTTCGGGCGCTGCGTTGCTCGAGCGCCGGCGCCCTTGTCCCCGAACCCTGGGGTGTCGACAGCGCCGGCCACGTCTCCCTCGTTGCATTCGTCGCCGGGCCCATCTTCGACAGTCTCGATGACGAGCGATTCGTGAACATCGCCGGGCAGGCAGGGCAAGCGCTACGGCAACTGCATGAAAGCGGGACCGTGCTCGATCGATCATGGACCATCGACGATGAGCTGCAACTCCTGGCGGCCAGTGCGACCGCTGCGTCGCAGAGCATTGTCGACCGGGTGCTCGTGCACGCAGCGCATCTCGCAGATGAACCATTGGTCAGCGCTCACAGAGACTGCCACCCGAAACAACTGGTGAGCCACGCTGGTGGAGTCTGCTGGATCGATCTCGACGATGCGGCAATGGCCCCGAGCGGGCTCGACGTCGGCAACATGATCGCCCATCTACGCCGCGACGGGTTGCTCGGCCGTCGTTCACGAGCCACCACCGAACAGGCGATCATCGCATTTCGTTCCGGCTACGGCCCGTCGGCGAGCGACGTCGAGATCTGGGAGCGGCTCAGCCTGTTACGCCTCGCCGCGCTAGCGCACACGCGCCACCACAACCCGAACGAGGCCCAGCAGATTCTGTCACTGATCGCGACGACCCAGTCGAGTCAACCGTGCTGACCGCGCCCGCGCTACCGCCGAGCCGCACCGTGGTACCGCCTGGGGCGACAGGCGAATAGGACTGTCGAGCCCGACGGGTCTCGTCTGCTCATTGCAGCACCTCGGGGAAGCCGGGGGCGCGAAGGTCGGTGCCGACCGCGTCTTCCAGCAACTTGACGACTTGCGACGACCAGGCGCCGCCACCGTACTGAGCCTTCGAGCGAACGAAGGTCTGCTCGACCAGGCCTGCGACCTCCAACGGCACACCGAACTCACGGCCCATCTGCAGCGCGAAGCCGAGATCCTTCAGCGCCAGATCCATGGTGAACCCGATGTTGTAACTGCCGTTCAGGATCACCTGGCTCTCGGTCTCGTGCACGAAGCTGTTCCCCGAACTGTTGCGGATCGCCTCGAACGACTTGGCCAGATCGAGGCCTCCGCGCTTGGCCAGCATCAACGCCTCGCCCACGGCCACCAGGTGGACGAAGGCCAGCATGTTGGTGATCACCTTGATGATCGCCGCATTGCCGAGCGGACCCATGTACAGGATTGGGCTGCCTACCGCCTCGAGCAGAGAGCGATGCTGCTCGAACAACTGCGCCTCGCCGCCGACAAGCACCGTGATGTCGCCTTCGGCAGCCTTGTGCACGCCCCCCGTGACAGGGCATTCCAACATGTTGACTCCGTGCTCGGAACACCGCTCGGCCAGTCGTAGCGTCTCACTGCGATCGTTGGTGCTGTTGTCGATCCAGGTGCCACCGGCCGCCATGCCTTCGAGAATCCCGCGCCGCCCGCACACCACGGCATCGATCACCGCAGGCGACGGCAGGCAGGTGAACACGACGGACGACTGCGCGGCGACCTCGGCCGCGGAATCGGCCCACACCGCACCGGCTGCGATCAAGCCGTCGGCAAGATCACGATCGAGATCGGTCACAGCGACATGGTGGCCCGCTCGCACCAGGCTCATCGCCAGATGAAATCCAAGATTGCCCAGTCCGACGTATCCCACCTGTTCAGCCATCGCTACAGTCTTCGTCTCCGGTGAGCTTCGATCAAAGTGGGAGTCGCACACGCATGACGATCACAAATTTTGCCATGGACCACTTCCGACTCGACAGCAAGAACGCGATCGTCACTGGCGGCAACACGGGACTGGGTCAGGCCTTCACGCTCGCCCTTGCCAAGGGCGGAGCAAACGTGTTCGTTCCCAGCCTGCTGGACGACGACGGAAGCACGGCGACGATGGTCGAGGACGCGGGGGTTCGCTACCAGTTCATGCAGGCCGACATCACCGCAGCCGGCACCCCCAAGCGGATCGTCGACACGTGCGTCGAGAAGTTCGGCTCCATCGACATTCTGGTCAACAGCGCAGGCGTGTGCCCGTTGGCAGAGGTGTTGGACTTCGGGCGGCCGCAGTGGGACACGACCGTGCAGGTCAACCTGACTGCGGCGTTCGAGATGAGCTACGAAGTCGCCCAGCGGATGGTGCCGCAGCGCAGCGGCAAGATCATCAACATCTGCTCGATGTTCAGCTTCCTCGGCGGTCGGCTGTCCCCGGCATACTCGGCGACGAAGCACGGCATCGCCGGTCTCACAAAGGCGTACTGCGACGAACTCGCCCAATACAACATCCAGGTGAACGGCATCGCCCCCGGCTACTACGCGACGGCGATCACCGCGAACACCCGCAGCAATGCGGAGGCCAGCCGCCATGTGCTCGACCACATCCCCGCCGACCGTTGGGGCGAGCCGATCGACCTGATGGGGACCGTCGTCTTTCTGGCGAGCCGAGCTTCGGACTATGTCAACGGGCACATTCTCGCTGTCGACGGCGGCTATCTCGTCCGCTAGGACGAGTAGGACGCATGCAACATGATTGAAGGTCCGTACCTCATCGGTGTCGACTGCGGCACGCAGAGCGCCAAGGTCGTCGTGTACGACGCGGCGGGCAACGCGGTTGCACGCGGCCAGCACGCCTTGCAGCCGATGAGCCGACCAAGTCATGGCGTGGCGATCCACCCCGATGATGACCTCTGGGAATCGATCGCCGCGGCGAGTCGCCAGGCATTGGCCGCGTTCACCGGCGACGTCAGCGAGATCCTCGGCGTCGGTCTGTGCCCGATTCGCTGTTGCAAGGCTTTTCTCAGGGCGGACGGTTCGCTTGTGGAGCCGGTGATCAGCTGGATGGACGACCGCGCCTACCAGGCGTACCTGCCCGACGACCCCGCGGTCGCGTACGCCACGACGTCGTCGGGCTACCTCGCACACCGCTTCACCGGTGAGCTCACAGACACCGCCGCCAACAACATCTTGCTGCAATGGCCGATCGACACCGACACATGGCAGTGGAGCAATGATCCCGCGCTCTACCAGCAGTTCGGGGTGACGCGGGAGATGCTGCTCGAACTGCAGATGCCCGGCGACGTCATCGGTGCCGTGACACTCGCTGCGGCCGCCGCTACCGGCATCCCGGTGGGTGTTCCGGTCGTCGCCACCGCCAACGACAAAGCGGTGGAGATGCTCGGCTCGGGGTCGCTCGGCGAGACGACGGCCCTCGTCTCCCTCGGCACCTACGTCGCCGCGATGGTCCACGGGCAGCTCAACCGGAAGGCGCCCACGCACTTCTGGACCAACTTTGCATGCGTCCCGCATCGGTATCTCTACGAGAGCAATGGGGTGCGCCGCGGCATGTGGACGCTGACCTGGTTCCTCGATCTCCTTGGTGACGAAGTGGCCGAGCGCGCCACCTCCCTCGGGCTCTCGCGAGAGGACTACATCGAGAGCGAGGCGGTGCTGGTGCCGGCCGGCAGCGACGGGCTGATGACCGTGCTCGACTGGCTGGCGCCGACCGACAAGCCCTTTCGCAAAGGCATGATGCTCGGCTTCGATGCCCGCCATTCCCGCGGGCACGTCTACCGGTCGATACTCGAATCCATCGCCTTGACCTTGAAGCACCACGTCGACGCGATGTGCGACGAGCTCGACATCACACTCGAAGAAATCGTGGTATCTGGAGGAGGCTCCAACAGCGCTCTGTTCATGGGCATCTTCGCCGACGTATTCGGAATCCCCGCCTCACGAAGTGTCGACGGGGGCGGTGCCAGCCTGGGCGCGGCGATGTGCGCTGCCGTCGCGGCAGGCTTGTACCCCGACATCGAAACTGCGGCCGCCAAGATGGCGAAGACACGCGAATCGTTCGCTCCCGATCCAGCCAACAGCGCGGTGTACCAGACCGTGAGCCAGACCGTCTATCACGACATCCGCAGCCACACTGATGCGCTCTTCGAGCGCTCTTATCCCCTGTTCCACTGAGCGATTACTCAAGCAAAGGTTCGCCACCATGACTCTGACGCGTGACACCATCATCGAACACCTGAAGCAGATCGTCGGAGGCGAGCGAGTCCTCACCGACGAGCACCTCCTGCAGCAGCGCAGCATCGACAACTTCCGCAAGCTGCAGAACATCTTCGGTGTGTACACGATGCCGGTGCCTGCCGCGGTGGTGATGGTGCGCAACACCGCGGAGGTGGCCGCCGTGCTCGCGTTCGCCGACGAACACCGTGTGAACGTCGTGGCGCGAACCGGTGGCACCGCCACCGAGGGCGGGTTGGAAACACCAGTCGAGAACTCGATCGTCGTCGACGGCTCACAGATGGACGAGATCATCACGATCGACGCCTACAACATGCAGGCCACCGCGCAATGCGGCGTGCCGCTGCAAGTGCTGGAAGACCGCGCCCGCGAACTGGGACTCACGACCGGGCATTCGCCGCAGTCGAAGCCGGTGGCGCAGATGGGCGGCCTCGTCGCCACCCGCAGCATCGGGCAGTTCTCGACGCTGTACGGCGGAATCGAAGACATGGTCGTCGGTGTCGAGGTGGTCTTCGCGGGCGGTCAGGTATCCCGCATCAAGAACGTGCCGCGCCGCGCCGCCGGCCCCGACATCCGCCACATCGTCATCGGCAACGAGGGGGCCCTCTGTTTCATCACGGAGGTGACGGTGAAGCTCTTCCCCTACATGCCTGAGAACAACATCTTCCTCGGCTGGACCCTGAAGAACATGAAGACCGGCTTCGAAGTGCTTCGTGAGGTGATGGTGGCGGGCTACAAGCCTTCCGTTGCTCGTCTCTACGACCAGGAAGACGGCCAGCTCCACTTCTCCGACTTCGCTTCGCCCGATGACTGCGTGTTGTTGTTCATGGCCGAAGGCGCGGCGGGTATCTCCACAGCAACCGCCGCGGGCATCGCCGAGATCGTCGCCAGTCACTCGGAGTGCGCGCCGGTCGAGAGCCACTTGATCGCCGAATGGTTCGACGATCTCGTGTGGGGTGTCGACAAGATCACGCGCGAGGACGAGCGCATCCGCACAACTCGCAACGTGAACCGCACCACCGAGATCTCCTCGGACTGGAGCTCGATCCACGACATCTACGTCGGCGCGCTTGCTCGGATTCGACGCGAGATCCCTGGCATCACGCTGCTCGGTGGGCACTCGTCGCACAGCTACATCAACGGCACCAACATGTACTTCAACTACTTCTACGACCTCATCGACTGCGCACCCGAGGACGAGACCACGACGTACTACCTGCCAATCATCTCGATCATCTGCGAGGAGACCCTTCGACACGGCGGTTCCATCGTGCACCACCACGGAATCGGCAAGGCCAGGGCCCGATGGGTGACCGACGAGTACGGCTCCTCGTACCCGATGCTCGAAACGCTCAAGCGCGCCTTCGACCCGAACGGCATCATGAACATGGGGACGATCATCCCACGGGATCCGGGGAGGTAGTCGCGCTGGATTCGGATCTTTGACGCGCTATGGGCGAGCGTCCTCCGGCGTCAGACAGTCTCAGCCCGACATCTCGTTCGTGTCAATCACGATGACCGCGTCCTGCGCTGTCGGGGCTGCAAATGATGAGCAGTAAGGTTCGCCTTCTAACAGAAGGGAGTGAGCGATGACACGAACCAAGAAGCTCATGACGGCGGCAGTGTCCACGGTGGTTGCGATGGTGGCGGTGCCGATGGTCGCTTCGGCGAACGATGGGTCGTCGAGTCATGACGTGCAGTCACAGGTGATCCATGTCGTCGAGCACGCGGTCTCCGACACGGTGCAGCAGTTTCGTCCGGGTTTTGACAGCGTCGGTGACGTTCTGGGCTTCCACAACCCCGTTTTCAATGCCGCCGACACCAAGCAGATCGCCAGTGACAATGGCTACTGCGTCCACACCGTTGTGACGGGCCAGACAGAGTGGGAGTGCAACTTCACGACGATGCTCGCTGCCGGCAACATCACCGTCGAAGGCGAGTTCTTCGATGATGGCACCGACTCCACTCTCGCTATCACCGGAGGCACCGGGAAGTACGCCGACGCCACCGGCTCGATGCTGCTTCACGCCACAGGCACTCCGGTCGGAACAGAGTTCGACTTCATCTTCACCCTGACCGACTGATGGTCGACGAGCCCTCAAAGGCTGACCGGTTGCTCTAGCGCCCCGGTTGCGTCACCGCGTGCAGCTGTGTTCGCAGCCAGTCCTCGGCCTCGCTGATCAGTTGTTCGGACAGCACGACGCCGGACCAGCCATCGGCGTCGAGCTCAAGATCGATAGGGAGCGCCTGCGCGTGTCTGTCGTTCCGGCGGGGCCACAACAACAGCGTGCCCAGCAATCCGGCGGCTATCCCGACGATCATCGGGCTGCTGAGCAGCCCGATGAACCGCCCGAGGTGCGGGATCGAACGACGTGGGGATCCCATGATGTCGGATCGGTGGATGTGGAACGGATCCGGTGTGTGGCGGTTGTCGCCTTGGGTGACGAATGTTCCGTCGTCGCGACGACCGATGATCCGGTGAATGATCAGCAGTCCAGCGGCAGGCTCGCCGTGCGGAATGCGAAACACGATGACGTTGCCGATCCGGGGCGCGGTACCGACGTGGAGCAGGACGAGGTCGCCGAGGTGGAAGGTCGGCTCCATGGACTGGCCCTCGACCACGATGAATCGGCTCGAGCCCCCGAGAGAAGCAGGCCACAGAAACCACGCCGCCAGGACCGTGAGGACGAGTGCTGCAACGTCGATTGCGCGGCGCACGGTACAGAGATGTGGACGGCTCATGGGCTGGCCGGGGACGTGGCAACGACGTTGGTGTAGCGAATCGTGCTGCCCGAATTCCAATAGAGACCGACGCGGACACCACCAGCCAAGGTGGTGACTTGGGCACTGGTGAGGGTGTAGGTCAGGGCGAGGGTTCCATTCACCGACACTGTGACGGTCGTGCCGTTGCGGGTGATGCGCAGCACGGTGCTCGCGGTCACCGTCGCAGCCGCTGTAGCCAGGGTGGTGATCGACACGCCGTTGACGAGCTGCAACATCGCAGTCCCGGGGCCCGACAGCACCGCTGCCAGGAAGATCCGAGTCGAGCCGGTGTGGTCGATTGCCACCCCGGCAATCCGGCTGGAACCGTTGGCGTTGAGGATCGTGGCCTCGGCGCTGATGTCGGTTTGACCGGCAGCGATGGTGGCTGTGGCGTTCGCGGTTGTCGCGGCGAGCTGGCCGGAACTGATCGTCCAGGTGCCAAGATGGCTGGTCCACGTGAAGGCTCCGCAGTTGGCCGGCAGCTGTACCGGTCTGGTGTTGAGGGCCGAGCCGGTGGCAGCCACGCGTGAGAAGTCGTCGCAGGTGAGCAAGGTCGGGGTCGTGACGGTGCCGGCCTGCGCCCACTCGGCGAGCGACCGTGAGGTCAGGTTGCCAAGTGTCGCAGCGTGGGCTACTGCGGTGGTGAGCAAAGTCGCAATGATCGTCAACCGCACGGCCCCTCGGGTTTGCATCCGACAGTCCGAGGCGTCAGCCGGAGATGACGAGAGACACTCCGTTGACCGAGTTAGCGGCGACAGGGGTACCGAGCGTCATCGAGAAGGCATTGGCAGCCACCGTGATCGAGGCCGCGTTGACCGTGGCGAGGGCCGTCGTGCCGTTGCGAAGTGTGACCGACGCCGCCTTGGCCGTGCAGGCCGCGTTGACACCGGAGAAGTTGACCGCCGTCACCTGATATTGCTGCGCGGCAGCGTTGTAGGCACTCGTGTAGGCGATCGCAATGCCGTCGGTATCGCAGGCCGCTACGACCGAGTCGTCCGAGCCCAGCGAGCCCGCCGTCACGCCGCCGAGGCTGGCCGCCGACGCACCTGCGATTCCAGCTATCAGGACGCCTCCGAGGATGGCGACCAGTGGTTTGGTTGACAAGCGCATAATATCGATTCCTGTTCGAGAGTTGGATTCACAACGCAACAGGTGTTGCGCCAAGTTCAATATCGGCGGTCTTGAGCCAAACTTGAACCGAATCAGACGATTGGCCACACCTGTTGCGCACGACAGGCGGCGTCGCGTCCCTCGCAGCGGAGGCGATGTCCACCAATTACCGGAAACCGAGTGCGTTAGGAACCACTCAGCGTGGGCAGATCCCCATTGGCCGCTAACCTCGTTCCCAGATATGAACGGACCATCCGACGGACGCAATCAGGCTGTGGAGGCGGTCGGTGAGCTGCGCCGAGCAATGCAATTGCTCGAAGACGCCCTCCATGCCAATGTCGCTGCGGCGGCACGGTTGGAGAGCGGCCTCGCGGGCTCGCTGCCCGCAATCGAAGTGATGAACGGTGTTCAGATGGCAGACATTCGTACCAGTCTCACGGCGCGAACGCACGAGTTCGACGTGGCCCGCAAAGCAGCCCGCCAGGCGATCACCGCCCTTCTCATCTCCGAAGGAGCCACACTGAAGGACGTGGCCCGAGTTTTCGGTGTGTCACGGCAGCTCGCATCTCGACTCGCGCGGGCTCCCGACCAAATCGGTTGACGCGATGTGAGGCGATCCCGATTCGTCGCCGTCGTCGGCCATGGCGTCAACTCAGCCCGCAATATGCAGCGATCCGCGCCGACGCGCCCTGCAACGGGGGTCGCGTACGTGCGGCGTGGTCCACAACCTCTCAGGCAACGGACTATGCAATGACGAACGAGGTGACGCCCATTTTGTTGCGTCGTCGCGGCACTCGTTCGAGCTGGTCAGCGCACGGACACGGCCGCCGTGTAGATGTCGAGCTGGTGGAGCGGTCCGTCCGGATTCGTTCCGGTGCTGTTGGAATTGTCCGCCCACGCGGGGTGGGCGAGGCCACCGACGAACGACAGCCCGCTGTAGTCCCCGTAATCGATACCGTTGCCGGAGTCATGGGCATTGGATGTGCCCGCGCTGATCTGACTGTTCGCTGTGAACGTCTGACCCCCGTCGGTGCTGAACGCGCCCCACAATTGCGCGTCGTCGTTGGCGATTCCGTCCGTGTCGCCGGCTCCGCCACTGCCGAGATCGGCGCGCGAGTCGAACCAGACGACCGCGATGTTCCCGGAAGTTGGGTCGAGCGAGAGCTTCGGCAGGAACTGACTGTTGGCAGTGCGGTCGTCGTTGACGCGGACACCGGCACTCCAGTTGGCGCCGTGGTTATCGGAGTAGGCCACGTAGACATCGGTGTCGTCGCTCTCGTTCCTTTGCTCCTTCGTGTACACCACGTACACCCGGCCATTGCGCGGGCCACCGGTGCGATCCCACGCCAAGCCGGGCTCGGCGTCAACCGAACGATCGGGCTGCGGCGGGATGAAGTCGAAGCCACCGACATGCGTCGCGGCCACGAGCACTCGGTCGCCGAATCCCGCCGGACCGACACCGTCAGGGTCGACATTGACGAAGATCTTGCCGCCACCTTGTCCACTTTCGGTCAGCGTGCACACCTGCATCACCTGCCCTGCTGGGCCGATCGAGACATCACCGTAGGTGCAGTTGTTGCTCCCAGGGACGACCTCGCCGGCGCCGAACTGCCCGATTCGACCCAGACCCGAGACAGCGGCGCCGGTAGCGAACATCGGGCCGCCGGCGTTGAACACCACCCACACCTCACCCACCCCAGCAGTGATCGTCGGTTGGTCGACGAAACGGAACAATCCCCGACTATCACCGCTCGCCTTGGTGGAAAGCGTCTTCGAAGGTTGGGCGATGTTGGCGATGATCCTGAACGTCAGGCCACCATCCGTGCTGACCGCGATCGGCACGACGTTCTCGACTTGGTAGAGGTAGGTCATGAAGAGGTTGCCGTACTCATCGAAGGCGAGGCTGGGATCGCAGCACGCGTCGCCGAGGTTGTCGTTGTTGCCGACGAGGCGCCTTGCCCACGTCGCCCCGCCGTCGAAGCTGACTGCCAGAAACATTCCCGCGCTGAGTCCGGCCTCCCTGTGACCGACGTTGGTGAACACGACGATGTTCTTCGGGTTCGTTGGGTTGACTGCGATGGCTTCCTCGGATTCATTCAGGTGCCGCACGCTGACGTCGACATTTCTCGGCGTCGTGACGGCGCCGACCGTTGCGTGCGGCGCAACTGTCACGGTCACCACCAAGAGCGCAAGGGCAGCAGCGAGTCGCTTGAAGGGCAGCATCGGGTTCCTCCTACATCTGAGAGCGACCTGAGGGTACACCGACGATTTCCCTGCTGAGCGCAAGTCCGCACGCCCCGGAAGCAGTTCCGCGCGAATGACCCGTCGTCATGACCCCGGGCAGCCGTCGGTCGCGTACCATGGCAGGCATGACGCCGGAGGAGATTGCCGACCTCGTTCACCTGCGTCGGGCGCGCGACCTCATGGACCGCGGCTACGCGCAGCCCCTCGACGTCCCGGCGATGGCGACTGCCGCGCTCATGTCGCCCGCTCATTTCTCGCGCAAGTTCCGGGCGGCGTATGGCGAGACTCCGTACTCCTACCTCATGACACGTCGGATCGAGCGGGCGAAGGCTCTTCTGCGTCAGGCGATGTCGGTCACCGACACCTGCGTCACAGTCGGTTGCACGTCGCTCGGCTCGTTCAGTTCGCGCTTCACCGAGATCGTCGGCGAGACGCCGTCGCAGTACCGCGCCCGCGACCACCGCCAGAGCGAAGCAATTCCTTCGTGCGTCAGCAAGGTCGCGACGCGACCGCGGCGAACTTCGGTCGCGGTCTGAGCCTTGCCGGCTCGACCCGCCTTGCACCAAAGCAGGATTGGAGAAGCATGGAACATGTCGATGCTCCTACAGTCCTCGCATGGCAGTCACCGTCTCCGCAATGTTCATCCCTGTTCACGAACCCGACGCCGCGCTCGGCTTCTATCGCGACGCGTTGGGCCTCGAGGTCCGCAACGACGTCGCGTCCGACGGCTTTCGCTGGGTCACCGTCGGCGCCCCGGGGCAGAACGTCGACATCGTCCTGTTCCAGCCGCACGGTGGTCGTTCGCAGAGCGAGGGCGACGCTCTCCTGTCGCTCGTGACGCAAGGATCGCTGCAGGCTGCGATCTTGCGCTCCGACGACCTCGACACCACCTTCGAGAAGGTCCGGGCCTCGGGCGCCGAGGTGCTCCAGGAGCCAACGAGCCAGCCCTGGGGGGCACGGGACTGCGCCTTCCGCGACCCATCTGGCAACCTCGTGCGCATCGCCCAGGCTTGAGACCGCCAAGGCGGCCCCCCTTCCAGAGGGAAACACGATGAGCAAAGGCGCGTCGACAAACACGCCGTCGCATGCGATGCACGATGCCGACAGCCACGATCTGATCCGCGTGCACGGCGCGCGCGTGAACAACCTCAAAGACATCAGCATCGAGATCCCGAAGCGCCGGTTGACAGTGTTCACCGGCGTCTCCGGCTCTGGCAAGAGCTCGTTGGTGTTCGGCACGATCGCCGCCGAATCGCAGCGGCTGATCAACGAGACCTACAGCGCATTCGTGCAGGGTTTCATGCCGACACTGGCCCGGCCCGAGGTCGACGTTCTAGAGGGCCTGACGACGGCGATCATCGTCGACCAAGAGCGGATGGGTGCCAACACTCGCTCGACGGTCGGCACTGCGACCGACGCCTATGCGATGCTGCGCATCCTCTACAGCCGACTCGGCAAGCCGCACATCGGCCCGCCCAACGCGTACTCCTTCAACACTGCAACGGTCAGCGGAGCCGGTGCAATCACAATCGAGAAGGCCGGCGGCAAGACGACCGAGAAGCGCTCCTTCTCCCGCGCCGGAGGCATGTGCCCGCGATGCGAGGGCATTGGTTCGGTCAGCGACTTCGACCTCTCTGCGCTCTATGACGACAGCAAGTCGCTCAATCAGGGCGCGCTCACGATCCCGGGGTACAGCATGGACGGGTGGTACGGCCGCATCTATCGCGGTTGCGGCTACTTCGATCCCGACAAACCGATCCGCAAGTACACCAAGAAGGAGCTGCAGGACCTGCTCTACAAGGACCCGACCAGGATCAAGGTCGAAGGCATCAACCTGACGTACGCGGGATTGATCCCGACGATTCAGAAGTCGTTCCTGTCGAAGGACGTCGAGGCGATGCAGCCGCACGTACGGGCATTCGTCGAACGGGCGATCACGTTCGCAGTCTGTCCTGACTGCTGCGGCACGCGCCTCAACGATGCCGCACGATCGTCGAAGATCAAGGGAATCAACATTGCCGAGGCCTGTGCCATGCAGATCAGCGACCTGGCCAGGTGGGTGGGGGGTCTCGATGACCTGTCGGTGGCACCGCTCCTCGCTGCGCTGGGGCACACCCTCGACTCGTTCGTGGGGATCGGTTTGGGCTATCTCTCGCTCGACCGTCCGTCGGGCACGTTGTCGGGCGGCGAGGGGCAACGCACCAAGATGATCCGTCACCTCGGGTCGTCGCTCACCGATGTCACCTACGTGTTCGACGAGCCGACGATCGGGTTGCACCCTCACGACATCCAGCGAATGAGCGACCTGCTGCTGCAGCTGCGCGACAAGGGCAACACCGTGCTGGTCGTCGAGCACAAGCCGGAGATGATCGCTATCGCCGACCACGTCGTCGACCTCGGCCCGCGCGCCGGCACCGAGGGCGGGCAGGTGGTGTTCGAGGGCACCGTGGAGGGCCTGCGGGCCAGCGGCACGCTGACGGGGAAGCACCTCGATGACCGGGCTTGCCTCAAGGCGACGGTGCGTACGCCGTCAGGTGTGCTGGAGGTACGCGGCGCCAACACCCACAACCTGCGCGACGTCGACGTCGACATCCCCCTCGGGGTGCTGGCGGTGGTGACCGGCGTGGCCGGGTCGGGAAAGAGCTCGCTGATCCATGGCTCGGTGTCGGGCCGCGACGGAGTGGTGTCGATCGACCAGACAGCGATCAAGGGCTCGCGCCGGAGCAACCCGGCGACGTACACCGGGCTGCTCGACCCGATCCGCACAGCGTTCGCGAAGGCCAACGGCGTGAAGCCGGCGTTGTTCAGTGCCAACTCGGAGGGCGCCTGCCCCACCTGTAACGGTGCCGGCGTCATCTACACCGACCTGGCGATGATGGCCGGCGTCGCCACGACCTGCGAGGAGTGCGAAGGGAAGCGGTTCCAGGCATCGGTGCTGGAGTACACGTTCGGCGGAAAGAACATCAGCGAGGTGCTGGCGATGCCGGTCGCAGAGGCCGAGGAATTCTTCGGCTCGGGCGAAACGAAGAACCCTGCAGCGCAGAGGATCCTCAACCGGCTCACCGACGTCGGGCTCGGCTACGTCACCCTCGGCCAACCGCTCACCACGCTGTCCGGCGGCGAGCGGCAGCGCCTGAAGCTGGCCATCCACATGGCCGAGAAGGGTGACGTGTATGTGCTCGACGAGCCGACCACGGGCCTGCATCTCGCCGACGTCGAGCAGTTGCTCGGCTTGCTCGACCGGCTCGTCGACTCCGGCAAGTCAGTCATCGTCATCGCCCACCACCAGGCGGTCATGGCCCATGCCGACTGGATGATCGACCTCGGCCCCGGCGCCGGCCACGACGGCGGCCGGATCGTTTTCGAGGGCACACCCGCCGACCTCGTGACCGCCCGCTCCACCATCACCGGCGAGCACCTAGCGGCCTACGTCGGCACTCGCCCGAACGCTGGAGCATGGTGATTGTGGGCGTAAGAAGCCCGGTCCATTCACGACGGGGCCTACACGTGGAGTAGCGCAGATCGCCGCTCGCTGCACTTTCATGGTCGGCCACGGCATTTGATTGTCTGAGTGAACAGATGGACGTTCCGCGCCTCTGAGCGGTCGCACAAACTTGACGAGAGGGACCACTACATAAGCCAGTAGACGGCACCGAAGATCGACAAGGCGACCGCGCCGACGTCGGCTGAGGCGATGGGTGTGGCGCCGGTGGCGCAACGGTGCCGAGAAGCTTGCATTCGGCCCGAGGATGCAAGGGCTCGGCAAGCACGACCACCTCCTACGCGCTCAAGAGGTGGCCGTTGTCCAACCTCGAGGCCAGGTTGCGAGTTCAGATGCGCTGAGATCGCTCGTATCCAACGACGCCCCGGCACCACCACGTTGCACGTCAGGGCACGATCTGGGTGACGCGATACGTCATTGTGACGATGTGCGGACGCACGAGGTGCGCGGATACTGGTCGCAACTGCAATCACACAAGGAGACCACATGTCCACGCGCAAGAAACTCATCGCCATCGCCGCCGTGACGGGTGCGACATTGTTCAGCGCCCTCCCGGCCAGCGCCGCTCCCCCGTCACGTACCCCACCCCTCGGGAGCTACACCATCCACATCCCCGCCGAGCAAACACCGTGCGGTGCCTTCACCGTCGTGGTCGAGGACAACGAGCGGGTGACGACGTTTGTGGACCAGTCCGGCCAGGTGACCGCTATACGCGTGACGGGCGCGCTGCGCTTCACAGTCACGTCTGATATCACGGGAAGGTCGATCGACCTGAACATCCCGGGCCCCGGCTTCTTCGTGCCGGGACGTGACACGGTCTTCACCGGTGCGATGTTCTTGTACGGACCAGCCACATTTGCCCTTGTGCACGGTCGCGCGGTGTTCCCCGGCGTAAATGTCGACGCAGCGGTGATCACGGGCAAGCGCACCGACCTCTGCCCGGTGTTGGTGGGGTGAGATCGATGGACTGCGCCCCCGCCCGGCCCTCCGGGTCGGGGCGTAGTCTTCGTTCGATGGGCATCGCTGCCACACCTTTCGTCGGTCGCGAGACCGATCTTGGCCTTCTCGAGTGTTGCGTGCGGGATCGGGCGCGGCTCGTGGTTGTGCGAGGCGAAGCCGGCATCGGCAAGACACGTCTGCTCGACGAGGCGTCAGCGCGGCTGCCAGCCGATGTCGCGCTGCTCCGTGGCGCCAGCGACCGAGACGGGGCGCGGCCGCTCGGCGCGATCGTCGACGCCCTCGATAATCAGGTCGCATCGTGGTCGGCGTTACCGGACTCGCTGCGGCGCCATCGCGAAGTGATCGGCAGCCTGTTCGGTCGCGCTCCGGGGTCTGCGCCGATGGAGCGGGAGGTCGGTCCGGGTGAAGTGGCTGACGGAGTCGTGGCGACACTCCGTCACGTCATGGGTCCAGGCCACGGCCTGTTGATCTTGGACGATCTGCATTGGGGTGATGCCGACATCGCCGGGGTCATCGATCGGATCATGCGCAGCGACGTACAGTGCACCGTCGTTGCCTCGCTGCGCGACGAGCCCGGTGTGGACGAGGCACTCGTGGAGACGCTCGCCGATACCTCGCGGCATTGCCGGAGCGAGCACATCTGGTTGAGGCCGCTGACAGTCGCCGAAGTCGAGCGGTTGTTGAGGGGTTCGATCGGGTTGGTCGCCGCATCGATTGCCGAGGATGTTCACGAGCGCACAGGTGGTCATCCGTTGCTGCTTGCCCAACTACTCGACACCGGGGAGTTGTCCGGCACGCTGTCGTTGGCTGCCCTGCCGTCGAGCTTCGACGAGTCCGTGCGTCGCCGCCTAGTCCTTCCGAGCCGGGGGTTGAGGTGACAGGTGGGTGGTCCTGTGGCTGGTGGTCATGATGCTCGTTGGCGAGGGTAGCTGTCGAGGATTTCGGCTGGGGTTCGGCCGCGCATGTAGTCGCTGTGGTTGCGGCGGCGATGGTGGTAGCGGGTCAGCCAGCTGTCGGCTTCGTGTTGCAGTTGGCGGATCGAGCTGAATCGTCGGCGGTGGAACGCGGGCCGCCAGCACTCTTGCAAGGCGGTGCCCTGGAATCGTTCGACGACGGCGTTGTGGTTCGGTGAACGCGGTGGGATCCGCACGTGCTCGAGGCCTTTGGTGGCGAGGTGAGCGCGGAACCCGGCAGCGATGTACTCGGGTCCGTTGTCAGTGAGCACGGCTCGCACCGGGACACCGAGCCGGCGGAACTGGCTGATGACGTGATCGGTGAACCGGATCGTGTGGGCGGCGGTGACTGGGCCGAGCACGATCATCATGATCGCCCAACGAGTGGCGACATCGATCGCGGTCAGCTGATACACCTTGCCGACACCTTTGAGGTTGCCGACGTAGAAGCTGTCGATCGCCACCAGTCGCCCTGGTGCCGGGCTGTAGTGGCAGAACCCGAACGGTTCACTGGCTCGTGTGGCGTCGGTCGACAAACCAGTTGTTGCCGCGGTGATCGCCGCAGCCCTGGCGACACGCTGAGCGCGGCGGCCCAGCCCGTGATCGACCAAGTGCTTCTGCACGGTCGTCTTGGAGATGGTGTAGCCGCGCTCCGCGAGCCGATCGGCGTACTGGCGGCAACCAATGGTTGGTTCGATCACGGCCAAGGTCAACAGGTCCTCAACGATGTGGGTCGGGGTGGCGTTGGGTAACTGCGGTGTGCGGTGCGCCTTGGGCATCAAGGCGTCGATTCCGTACTCGGCGACGATCTTTCGCCACTCGTACAGGCGCGTTCGCGACACGCCCATCTGCCGGCAAGCCTGGGCGACATTGCCGAGCTCGTCAGCCAAAGCAAGCAAACGAACACGTCGGTGATAGATGATCTCTGCTGGTGTCACGGTGGTGGTTCCTTCTGGCTCTGTGAGAGGAACCACAGGGTCCACCACCGTGCCCACCAAATGGCGGACCCGTAACCTCAACCCCCGGACAGGGAGGACTAGGGGTGCAACCGACCAACATCAGCGCACCGATCGGGCACGGTCTGGCAAGATCTCAGGATGCCAAAGAACTCGGACGATCGGACGTGACACAGGTGATCGAAAAGGTCGGCGTCGTCGGCTGCGGTTTGATGGGAT
>JANMQX010000438.1:0-18871 GCA_031370745.1 Ilumatobacteraceae bacterium | reverse complement strand
CGTCACACAGCGCGGTTGACGGCCGTACTTGGTCTGGCCGCCGCCGTTCTCATCGTCCCGGCCACCTCACAGCTCGTCCCCAGCGCTTCTGCGCTTCCCTGCACGTTGTGTGGCGGTGGCGAGTTCCATCCGCTCGCCCCTGCACGAATCTTCGACTCCCGCCCGGCGTCGTCGATCAACGATGTCGCCCCGGTCGGTGCCAAGCCCTTGGCCGGTCCCGATCCTGCCACCTTCGACATCGCCCTCCTCGGGCAAGGCGGCATACCTGCCGACGCAGCCAGCGTGTTGGCCGTCGTCGTCAACATCACCGTCACCGAGCCCGGCGCCAACGGCTACCTCGAGGCCTACGGCAAGGGTGCGAGGCCAGCCGACCGCACGTCGATCATCAACTTCGGGCCTGGCCAGACAGTGCCCAACGTGTCGATCGTCCGGCCAGGCACCGATGGCGCCCTCACGATCGGCCTGTTCGGTAACGGCACCACCGCGCAGGTGATCGTCGATGTGTTCGGCTGGTTCTCGACGAGCGCCTACACCGGTGTGGATGGCGCTCGGCTGATCCCGACGACGCCCTCGCGCGTGCTCGATACCCGCGACGGCACCAACCGATCCGGCGCCACACCCCTCGGGCAAAAAGAAACGATGGAGTTGCAGATCCGTGGCGTCGACGGTGTCAATCCGACCGTGGTCGACGTCGTGCCGGATTCTCCCGAAGTCACCGGCGTGTTGCTGAACGTGGTCGGCATCACCACCGATCCCGGCGCCACCGCGACGCACTTGTCGCTCTTTCCCAACCCGTTGCCCGCTGGTCAGGACCCGACGACATCCAACGTCAACCTCGCCGCTGGTGTGATCAAGGCCAACCTCGTGTTCGTGCCTGTCGGTACCGACGGCAAGGTGCGCATCTTCAACAACCAGGGCCAGACCCAGGTCGTCGTCGACGTCGTCGGCTACATGCGCAGCAATCAGCTAGAAGCGACTCGCAAGGGTCGAGTCGTGCCGCTCTCGTCGCCGTACCGCACGTTCGACACACGGCTTCCGCAATGGGGCGGAGTTGCTCTTGGGCCAGGTCAGGCCGAGGACTGGAGCTTCGCCGACTTCGCCACCTCGGTGGCCATCGGTCCCGACGCAGTCGGCGCCCAGCTTGCCGTCATCGGAAACCTCACCTCGGCAGCCGTCACGCGGCAATACCCGACGGCTATCGCCCGATCGTTCCTCACGGCGTATCCCGCGGATGCTGCGCGGCCGCTGTCGTCGAACCTCAACACCGTCGAAGGTCCGCCGATCCCCAACATGGCCGTGCTCAAGTACGGAGCAAGCAACACGGTGCGGGTGTACAACCTCGCTGGATACGCGCACTACCTGTTCGACGCGTCAGCGGTCGTGCTTGCCGATCCGTAGGCGTACACTGCAAGTACCCCACGGGCTGATCTGAACGTTGCCAGCTGGCACCTGCCCGACAACAATTCGCACATCTTGTGCCGTTCAATCCTGTGGAGGAACCTGCTATGACCACCTCACTTGCGGCGCGACGCGACTACCGCGTCGCCGATCTGTCGCTCGCCCCGTTCGGGCGCAAGGAGATCCATCTTGCCGAGCACGAGATGCCCGGCCTGCGGGCCTTGCGCAAGGAGTTCGGGCCGTCGAAGCCGCTTGCCGGGGCGCGCATCAGCGGCTCGCTGCACATGACCGTGCAAACCGCCGTCCTGATCGAGACGCTCGTGGAGCTCGGCGCCGAGGTGCGCTGGGCCAGCTGCAACATCTTCTCCACGCAGGATCACGCCGCGGCTGCGGTCGCCGTTGGTCCTGAAGGCACGATCGAAGAGCCCAACGGCGTACCGGTGTTCGCGTGGAAGGGCGAGACGCTGGAGGAGTACTGGTGGTGTTCCGAGCAGATGATGACATGGCCCGACGGGCCCACCGGCCCGCATGGACCCAACATGATCCTCGACGATGGCGGTGACGCAACGATGCTCATGCACAAAGGTGCTGAGTTCGAAAAGTCCGGTGAGGTTCCCGACCCGACGTCAGCGTCGAACCCGGAGTTCGCGATCGTGCTGGGCCTGCTGCAGCGCTCGTTGAGGACCGACCCACAGAAGTGGACCCGAATGCTGGCGGAGGTCAAAGGTGTCACCGAGGAGACGACGACGGGGGTGATGCGGCTCTACAAGATGCACGAGCGCGGCGAATTGATGTTCCCGGCGATCAACGTCAACGACTCCGTCACCAAGAGCAAGTTCGACAACCTCTACGGATGCCGCCACTCGTTGACCGATGCAATCTGTCGGGCCACCGACGTGATGTTGGGCGGAAAGGTCGCCGTGGTCTGCGGCTACGGCGACGTCGGCAAGGGTTGTGCCCAGGCGTTGAAGGGCCAGGGCTGCAGGGTCATCGTCACCGAAGTCGATCCGATCAACGCCCTGCAAGCAGTGATGGAGGGCTACCAGGTGACTGTGCTCGAGGATGTGGTCGGCGCAGCCGACATCTTCGTGTCGGCCACCGGCAACGACGGCATCATCACCGTCGATCACATGCACCGGATGAAGCACAACGCGATCGTCTGCAACATCGGCCACTTCGACAGTGAGATCGACATGGCCGGCCTGGCGCGCAGCGGCGCCACGCACGACCAGCTGAAGCCGGGCACCGACCTGTGGTCGTTCCCCGACGGTCATTCCATCATCGTGCTGGCTGAGGGTCGTCTGGTGAACCTTGGATGTGCCACCGGCCACCCGAGTTTCGTGATGAGCTGCTCGTTCAGCAACCAGGTGATCGCCCAGATGGAGCTGTTCAACAACCTCGACAAGTACCCGCTCGGTGTGCACGTGTTGCCCAAGCGCCTCGACGAGAAGGTCGCGTCACTGCACCTCGACGCTCTCGGAGTGAAGTTGACCAAGCTCAACGACGAGCAGGCTGAGTATCTCGGCGTCGAGCCCTCCGGCCCCTTCAAGCCATCCCACTACCGGTACTAGACGTTCATCCGAACCGCTGGGCACCGCCAAATGGGCTGAATGCGCGGATCGCGCCCAGCGTCAGGTGACGGGCTCTAACGCGACCACCGGTCGAAGGGTGAGGCGGGGGAGAAGGCTGTGGAGGAGCGGGCCGATCCCGACCACGAACGCCAGGGTTCCGATGCCGATGTGGCCTCCCAAGACGATGCCGGCCGCCATGACGACGACCTCGATGACAGTTCGAGTGACGCGCACGGAGATCCCCCGGGCTGCGAGACCGATCATGATTCCGTCGCGCGGGCCCGTGCCGAGCCCTGCTCCGATGTAGAGGCCGGAACCGACAGCGATCACCACGACGGCGCCGAGGACATATGCGAGCCGCGGGATCAGACGGTCGGAGGTGGGGAGGTGTTCGCCGATCAGGTTGACCACGAGGCCGATCTCGAACGCGTTGAGCATCGTCCCCACGCCCGGACGTTGACGGAGCGGGATCCACAACAGCAACAGCAAGAAGCCGACGATCACGATCACCCATCCCAGCGAGATGCCGGTGTGCCGGGAGACCCCTTGGTGGAAGACATCCCACGGAGCCAAACCGAGGTGTGCAGCGACGAACATGCTGATGCCCAATCCGAAGCAGGCCAGTCCGACGATGCAGCGCGTCAATCGCTGCACCGGCCGGTCGGGGAACAGGCGTCGTAGCACCACGAGACCCTACCGACGCCGTGTCACACCCTCCTGGTAGTGATTCCACCATGTTTGTCTCGAGTCGTTGCAGTGCCTGCGCACAGGTGGGTGATGCGTTGTGCCACCGCTGTCGTTTTTCGCTTGCCGGTGTCGGTGCGGTGCGTCGTGCCGATGGCATTGCGGCCGCGTTCGCGTTCGAGGGCGTGGCCCGTCAACTCATCGTCGCCCTGAAGTTCCGGCACCGCCGATCCGCGGCGGTGGTCCTCGCCGCGCAGATGGTCGCCCGGCTCGGTCTCGACAACATCGACGTGGTCACCTGGGCACCCACCAGCGCCCGTCGAGTGCGCAGACGCGGCTACGACCAGGCCGAGGCCATCGCTCACGCCGTCGCCCGCCAGCTGGGTGTTCCCTGCCGCCGGCTGCTGTATCGGGCCCACGGTGCGCCGCAAACCGGCAAATCGCGCGCCGACCGTCTCGTTGGCCCGGCGTTCAGGGCGCGCCGCCCGCGTCGCGGCCTCGTGGTGCTGCTCGTCGACGACGTTGTCACGACGGGCGCGACGCTGCGAACCGCGGCCGACGCTCTGTACGCAGCTGGTGTCGCCGAGGTTCGGCTCGCCGCGGCCGCCAGCACCCAGCTGAGGCACAGGCCTTCGCCCCGGAGGATTGGCGCATCGATGCACGCGGTGTGAACCCCTGCCTGTGCCAAGGTCAGCGCCGACGCCGACGGTAGGCTGCATACCCGCATGGGCATCCTCGATCGCATCCTCCGAGCCGGTGAAGGCAAGAAGCTGAAGGCCCTGGAGGGCCTGGTTCCCGACATCAACGCGCATTCCGCAGCGATGAGCGCTCTCAGCGACGAGGCGCTTCAGGCCAAAACGGCGGAGTTCCGAGGACGGATCGAGCGTGGCGAAAGCCTCGACGATCTGCTGATCGAATCGTTCGCAGTGATGCGCGAAGCGGCGACCCGCGTCATCGGGCAACGTCACTTCGACGTGCAGTTGATGGGCGGTGCGGCGTTGCACTTCGGATGGGTCGCCGAAATGAAGACCGGTGAGGGCAAGACGTTGGTCAGCACGTTGCCGGCGTATCTCAACGGTCTCGGTGGCAAGGGTGTTCACCTCATCACGGTCAACGACTACCTGGCGCGTTTCCACGCCGAGTGGATGGGTCGCATCCACAAGTGGATGGGACTCGATGTCGGCCTCATCATCCCGGGTTTCAAAGAGCACCCGTCCGAGAAGCGGGCCAACTACGCATGCGACATCACCTACGGCACCAATAACGAGTTCGGCTTCGACTACCTGCGCGACAACATGGCGACCACGCTGGAAGACAAGGTGCAGCGTGGCCACAGCTTTGCGATCGTCGACGAAGTCGACTCCATCCTGATCGACGAGGCACGTACGCCGTTGATCATCAGCGGCCGCGTTGCCGACGCCGCCAAGCTGTACTACCGCTTCGCATCGATCGTGCGGTCGCTGCGACGTGACGTCGACTACGAAGTCGAAGAAGACAAGCGTGTTGTGGTTCCGCTCGAAGCCGGCATCGAAAAGGTCGAGCAGGCTCTCGACATTCCCAACCTGTACGACGAAGTGCAACAGAACCTCGTACACCAGTTGTCGGTGGCCCTCAAGGCCAAGGAGCTATACAAGCGCGACAAGGATTACATCATTCAAGGCGGCGAGGTGAAGATCGTCGACGAGTTCACCGGCCGAGTGCTCGAAGGTCGCCGATGGAGCGAGGGCATCCATCAAGCTGTCGAAGCCAAAGAGGGAGTGAAGATCAAAGAGGAGAATCAGACCCTCGCGACCATCACCCTGCAGAACTACTTCCGCATGTACGACAAGTTGGCCGGGATGACTGGAACCGCGGCCACCGAAGCTGCCGAGTTGATGGGCACGTACCAGCTCGCTGTTGTTCCGATCCCTACCAACCAGACCGTGATCCGCAACGATCAGGCCGATCTGATCTACAAAGGCGAGCAGTCCAAGTTCGGTGCGGTCGTCGACGACATCGCCGAGAAGTACGACCGCGGTCAGCCGGTGCTGGTCGGCACGATCAGCGTCGAAAAGAGCGAGTACCTCTCGCAACTCTTGAAGAAGCGCGGCGTCCCTCACGAGGTTCTCAACGCCAAGCAGCACACTCGTGAAGCGATGATCGTGACGCAAGCCGGTCGGCTGAATGCAGTGACCGTTGCCACCAACATGGCCGGTCGCGGCGTCGACATCATCCTTGGCGGGAATCCCGAGGGCCTCGCTCGCCACGAGGTCGTCAAAGAGGGCCACGATCCCGACGTGTTGGTCGACGATTTCGCGCTGCCGTTGCCGGTCGACGAGATGCCCGACGAGTTCAAGGCGGCGCGCACCGCTGCCCTGGCCAGGTACGACCAACTGCTGGCCGAATACAAGGACGAGTGCAGGGCCGAGGGCGACAAGATTCGTGCGCTCGGTGGGCTGTACGTGCTTGGCACAGAACGTCACGAGAGCCGGCGCATCGACAACCAGTTGCGTGGACGCTCCGGCCGGCAGGGCGATCCAGGCGAGAGCCGCTTCTATCTGAGCCTCGACGATGAGCTGATGCGGCTGTTCGCAACCGGTGCGCTGTCGTGGGTGATGGGCCGCGCCCTTCCCGACGACGAGGCGATCGAAGCCAAGATGGTCACCAAGGCCATCGAGCGGGCCCAGACCACCGTCGAGCAACGCAACGGAGAGATCCGAAAGAACGTGCTGAAGTACGACGAAGTGATGAACGAGCAGCGCAAGGTGATCTACAAACGCCGCGATCAGATCCTCGAAGGCGCCGATCTCAAGACAGCGGCGATGGAGTACTTGGCGGAAGCTGTCAACTCGCTGATCGAAACTCACTGTGCCAGCGTTGCGACCGACGAATGGGATCTCGATGGTCTCGTCCTGGAATTGAAGACGTTCTGGCCGAGCGACATCACCGAGGCGCAGCTCGAGGATTGCCACGAGACCGACGAGATGTACGACGTCGTCATGTCAGATGCGTCCGCGTACTACGAAAAGCGCGAGGTCGAGCTGACACCAGACGTCATGCGCGATGTCGAGCGCCAGGTCATGCTGCGCATCATCGACCAGCGCTGGCGTGAGCATCTCGAAGAGATGGACTACCTGCAGGAGGGCATCAACCTTCGTGCCGTTGGCCAGAAGGACCCGCTCGTCGAGTGGCAGCGCGAGGGCTACGAGATGTTCGGGAGCCTGATGAAGGGCATCGCCCAGGATTTCGTCAAGTACGTCATGCACGTTCAGGTCATCCGCAACGACGCGCCTGCGCCCAGCGTGCAGAACGTGCAACAGACCTCCAGCGACAACGCGCAGCCCGATGGCTTCTCGGCAGCGGCGCAGGCGGCCGCTGCCTCGGGCGACATCGACCCGGCAGTTGCCGCGCAGTCGGCACCTGCACCCGTCAAGCAGCAGACGATCGTCAAAGACGAGTTCTCGAAGACCCCACGCAACGCGCCATGCCCCTGCGGAAGTGGTAAGAAGTTCAAGATGTGTCACGGCGCAAGCTTGTAGATGCGTGACTATTCCGATGATCTGAAGGAACTGCGACGCCGTCTCGGCGAGGCTCACGGCTATCTCAAGATCGACTCGAACCGCGCCAGGTTGGTCGAGCTCGAACACGAGGTTGCCCGCCCCGACTTGTGGGACGACCAGGACGAGGCCAAGAAGATCAACACCGAATACGCGAATGTGAAGACCGACATCGATCAGTTCGATCTCCTCTCCCGCGAGCTCGAAGATGCCGAGGTGCTGCACGAGTTGGCGCGCGAGGTCGACGACGCATCGCAGGAGCCGGAGCTCGACTCCGCCATTCGGTCGGTCACCAAGCAGCTCGATCAACTCGACCTGCGCAGCTTGTTCACCGGAGAGCACGACGAAGCCGACTGCATCGTGCAGATCAATGCCAAAGACGGCGGCGTCGACGCCCAGGACTGGGCCGAGATCCTGCTGCGCATGTACGGCCGGTGGGCGGAGCGACGCGGGTTCGCCTACGAAGTCGATGGCATCAGCGAGGGCGCCGAGGCGGGAATCATGTCGGCCGAGTTCACGATCACCGGGCGGTATGCGTACGGGTTGATGACGTCAGAACGCGGTACTCATCGATTGGTGCGCATCAGCCCGTTCGACAACCAAGGCCGCCGCCAGACCAGCTTCGCCAACGTCCAGGTGTGGCCGGTGATGGACGAGCTCGACCTCGAGGTCAACGAATCGGAGATTCGCATGGAGGTCTTCCGGGCAAGCGGTGCCGGTGGCCAGCACGTCAACAAGACGTCGTCAGCGGTGCGGCTCATCCACGAGCCGACCGGTCTGATTGCCTCATCGCAAGAGGAGCGCAGCCAACTGCAGAACCGTGAGAAGGCAATGCGCCGTCTGAAGACGATGATTGCCGCCAAGATCGAAGAGGAGCGCGAGGTCGAGCTCGACAGCATCGCTGGGCAACAAGCTCAGGTTGGCTGGGGCAGCCAGATCCGCTCGTACGTCGTGCAGCCCTACCAGATGGTGAAAGACCTGCGCACCGAGGTCGAATCGAGCAATGTCAGCGGCGTGCTCGACGGCGACATCGACGAGTTCATGGAGGGCTACCTGCGGTGGCGACGACGGGAAGCGCAGTGAGCGGGTTAGTGTTTCTCGAGCTCCTGGCGGGGCGGCGGGCGCTGCAACATTTCGTGGAGAAACGTCGATGATCCGACTCGAAAATGTCACAAAGAGCTACTCGACCGAGGTCGTCGCGCTCCGTGACGCCAGTTTCGACGTTGCCAAGGCCGAATTCGTATTTCTGGTTGGCCCGTCTGGTTCCGGCAAGAGCACGTTGCTGCGGATGATGAACCGTCAAGAGCGTCCCGAAAAGGGCTCGGTGTGGGTTGCCGGACGCAACATCAACGAGATGTCCGACAGCAAGGTGCCGCACCTGCGCCGCAACATCGGCAACATCTTCCAGGACTACAAGCTCCTGCCGAACCGCACCGTGCACGAGAACGTCGCGTTCGCCCTCGAAGTGATCGGTCGCCCCAAGCACGTCATCCGCCAGCAGGTTCCGGCAGTGCTCGATCTCGTCGGGCTGTCGGGCAAGCAGGAGCGTTTCCCGCACCAACTCAGCGGTGGCGAGCAGCAGCGGGTGTCGATCGCCAGGGCGTTCGTCAACCGTCCTTTGATCCTGTTGGCCGACGAGCCCACCGGAAACCTCGACCCTGCCACCGGCGAGGGCATCATGCGTCTGCTCGATCGCATCAACAAGACTGGCACGACTGTGGTGATGGCTACCCACGATCAGCGGATCGTCAACATGATGCGCAAGCGCGTGATCCAACTCGATCGCGGCATCATCGTGCGCGACCAGGCCAGAGGCGTGTACGAATGATCTCACGACTGCGCTACACGTTGCGCGAGATGTGGGCGAGCCTCACTCGCAACCTCACACTCACCGTCGCAGCTGTGATCACCTCGATGGTGTCATTGTTCTTGTTCGGCATGACCCTGCTCATCCAACAGGCCTTCGACAACCAGCTCAGCCAATGGACCGGCGGCGTCAAGATGATCGTCTACGTCAAGAACGGCGCTGCCGACGACTCCGTTGCCACGATCCAACAGGCGCTCGAAAGCCGCCCCGAGATCATCAAGAACGTCGAGTACTGCTCCATACCGTGTTCGCTCAACCAAGCACAGAAGCTGTTCGCCGCCGATCCGGAGTCGTTGAAGTTCCTCTCCGAGAAGAACATCCCGTCGTACTTCAGCGTCGAGCCCGTCGACAAACAGAGCATTCAACAGCTGCTCAGCATTCGACAATCGTTCGTCGCCCTCCCGGGTGTTCTGCGCGCCGATTTCCCGTCCGATCAGATCACCGTACTCGGCAAGCTCAAATCCTTCTTCGGGGTGCGAACGTATGTGATGTCGGGCGTGCTGTTGTTCGCCTCGATCCTGTTGATCTGGAACACGATTCGTACAGCCATGTTCGCTCGCCGTCGTGAAATCGAGGTGATGAAGTTGGTTGGCGCAACCAACTGGTTCATCCGATTACCGTTCATGCTCGAGGGCTTGCTCCAAGGCCTCGCCGGAGCCGGCCTCGGCAGCGTGTTGTTGCTGCTCGGCAATGCCGACTGGACATCTGGCGTTCGCAAGTTCCCCTCGACCGCAGGTCTCGGTGGCTTTGTCGTCACGAACGGCTACCCGTACAGGGTCGTGATCTTCATGGTGCTGCTCGGCGCCTTCGTTGGTGCCGTCGGTTCGGCCACCGCCGCCAGCCGTTTCCTCGATGTCTAGCGGACTCCTCGTCCGCTTCGCTGTCTCCTCGATGCGCCTGGCCGCTGGCTCCCTGGCGGTCGCGCAGCGACGCGCCTAGGTCCGTAGGCCGACTGCTCTCGACGCGGTCTAGGTTCAAATGATGGACTACACGCAGATCTTGTACGAGGTCGATCACCAGGTCGCCACGCTCACGCTGAACCGCCCCGAACAGCTCAACGCCTTCACCAATGCCATGGTTCGTGAGATGAACGATGCGTTCGATCGCGTCGATGCCGACGACGACGTTCGTGCTGTCATCGTGACGGGTGCAGGGCGGGGATTCTGTGCCGGTGCCGATCTCTCCTCCGGTGCAGAAACGTTCGCCCACGGTGGTAGCGACGCGCAAACCGCCGCAGGAGTACCGCGCGACGGCGGCGGGATGGTCTCACTGCGAATTTTCGACTGCCTCAAGCCGGTGATCGCGGCTATCAACGGTCCGGCGGTCGGTGTGGGCATCACGATGACGCTGCCGATGGACTTCCGCCTGGCAAGCACGTCGGCCAAGATCGGTTTCGTCTTCTCCCGACGCGGCATTGTCCCTGAAGCCTGCTCGTCGTGGTTCCTGCCACGCCTGGTCGGCATCAGCCAAGCGGTGGAATGGTGTTATACCGGCCGAGTCTTCGGTGCCGACGAGGCGATGGAAGGCGGCCTGGTCAGGAGCATCCACGAGCCGGAGGAGTTGCTGCCCGCGGCCAGGGCCCTGGCCGCCGAGATCGTCGAGAATGCAGCCCCGGTCAGCATCGCCCTGACGCGCAGAATGCTGTGGGGCATGCTGACTGCCGATCATCCGATGGAAGCGCACCGCGTCGATTCCAGAGGAATTCTCGCCCGAGGACGCAGCGCCGACGTGCGTGAGGGCGTCGAAAGCTTTCTGGAGAAACGGCCGGCAGTGTTCACCGACCGAGTCAGCGATGGGCTACCCGACATCTTTCCGGATCTGTTGATCAGAAAGTTCTCGTAAAGCCGACCGCTTTCTGTGCCGATGTGACAAGTGCAACGGTACGTAGACGGAACATCACCGACTCGTACCTGTTGTGTCGGGCAACCCAGAAAAGGACGGGACAGTGAACTCAACAGCAATGCGACTTCGAGGCGGCGATGTGATCGAGCTCGAGATCGATGGCGACATCGTCTCGGCGCTGGTGCTTCTGGCCAACAACGAGAACGTGATCTTCGACCTGTGCGACGGCAACATGCCGTGCGTGGCGAGGCAGGAAGACCTCGCCAACGTGCGCGTGTTCGACGGTCTCGCGGCCTGATCACCAAACCCGATCACCGCTAGCCTCCGGTCGATGAGCGACCCGATTGGAGGCACGGTGACGCTGTACGACGCGGTCGGCGGAATGCCGTTCTTCGAACGGTTGGTCGACGCGTTCTACTCGGGGGTGGCGAGCGACGACGTCCTGTTGCCCCTCTACCCCGAGGCGCCGGATCTGCGCGGCGCTCGCCACCGCCTGACCCTGTTCCTTGCCCAGTATTGGGGCGGTCCGACCACCTACAACGACGAGCGCGGCCACCCTCGCCTGCGAATGCGGCACATGCCGTTCACCGTGGGCCCTCAGCAACGCGACCGCTGGCTTGCCCACATGGGCGCTGCGGTGGCCGAATGCGCCCCGACAGCGGCGGTTGCCGAGCAGTTGATGGCGTACTTCGTGCCAACGGCCGAGCAGATGCGCAACGACACTGGGTTGCCGATCTCGTCGCCAGCTCAGCGCCGCGCCTGAAGCGGACCGAGCGCGTAACACGCCACGGCACTGGCCGCGGCGGCGTTGAGCGAATCCACGTGAGCGGCCATCGGGATTCGTGCCCGGTGCGTGCAGGCGGCGAGGGATTCAGCCGACAGGCCCCACCGTTCCGACCCGATCACGACAGCCATCTTTGAGGTGATGAGCATCGAGCCGATGTCGTCTGCGTTCTCCGACGGAGTGAGCGCACAGACAGTGAATCCGCACTCGGCAAGTGTGCGCAGCTCGGCCGGAAGATCCGTGGCGCGGGCTGAAGGAAAGCCGACCGCCTGGCCCATCGAAACGCGCAGCGAGCGACGCGACAACGGGTCGGCACTCGTGTAGTCGAAGATCATTCCGTCCCAGCCAAGAGCAATCGCGTTGCGAACGATCGAGCCGACGTTGATGGGATTGTCGACTGCCTCGACGACAACCAGTCGCGTCGCCTGCTGCCGGAGACGTTCCGCGCTGACGCGCCGCGGTCGCTGGAAGATGGCGACGATTCCCTGTGGCACACCGAGCTGCGTGACCATCGCCCGCACCCGGTCGCCACCGGCATAGATCGGGACGTCATCGGGGATCCGGCCGATGACGGAGGGAGGCTTGGCCGCGTCGACCAGGACCGCCACGGCAGTGCACCCGGCATCGAGGGCGCGCTCGACAACGAGGTCTCCCTCTGCCATGAACAATCCGTCGCCGTCGTCGTCACGCCTTTCACGACGGCTGGCGAGCCCACGTTCGTTGCGGCGAAAGCCGGCAAGTCGGGGATCCTCGGCGTCGTCGATCAGAATCACTTCAGTGTCCGCCGAATCACTTCAGTAGTGCCACGGAAATGCGCTCCAGTCGGGCTCGCGCTTGTCGATGAACGACGAACGCCCTTCCTCGGCCTCGTCGCTGGCGTACGCCAAGCGGGTGGCCTCGCCGGCAAAGATTTGCTGACCGACCAGCCCGTCATCGATCAGATTGAACGAGAACTTCAACATTCGCTGCGCGGTCGGGCTCTTGCCGTTGATCTCGCCAGCCCACTGCAGCGCCGTCGATTCGAGCTCCGCATGGGGAACGACGGCGTTGACCATCCCCATGCGGTGCGCGTCAGCTGCGGAGTATTCCCGGCCCAAGAAAAAGATCTCGCGGGCGAACTTCTGGCCGACCTGGCGGGCAAGATAGGCGCTGCCGAACCCACCGTCGAAGCTCGCCACGTCGGCATCGGTCTGCTTGAACTTGGCGTGCTCGGCACTGGCCAGTGTGAGGTCGCAGACAACATGCAGGCTGTGCCCGCCGCCTGCGGCCCAACCGGGCACGACGCAAACGACGATCTTGGGCATGAAGCGAATCAAACGCTGCACTTCGAGGATGTGCAGCCGCCCCGCACGACCGGGCTCGATCGATTCGCGCCCATCATCGGCGGCGTACTTGTAGCCGTCGCGGCCACGGATTCGTTGGTCGCCTCCACTGCAGAACGCCCATCCACCGTCTTTCGGGGAGGGACCGTTGCCGGTCAGCAGCACGCATCCGACATCGGTCGTCATCCGGGCATGATCGAGGGCGGTGTAGAGCTGGTCGACCGTTCGTGGCCGAAACGCATTGCGAACCTCCGGCCGGTTGAATGCGATTCGAACCGTGCCTTGGTCGACCGCGCGGTGGTAGGTGATGTCGTCGAACGCGAAGTCGGGCACCTCGCGCCACGCTGCCGGGTCGAACAGATCGGAGACCATGGACCCCATTGTGCTGTATCGGGCACTGCTACGTTCAGCCCGTGACCGGCTTGCAGATCTTTGCCGTTCCTGGAATTGCAGAGATCGTCGAGGGAACCGATCTGGCTGTCACGATCGCCGCGGCCGCTGGGGCTGCCGGCGCGTCGTTGGAAAGCGGCGACATCGTCGTGGTGACGTCCAAGATCGTTTCCAAGGCCGAGGGGCGCGTCATCGAACTCGACGACGTCGAGCCCTCACCGTTCGCGATCGAATGGTCGGCCAAGTGGGACAAGGATCCAGCGGTGACCGAGGTAGTGCTGCGCGAAGCAAAGCGCATCGTTCGCCAAGTCGGGCCTGTGTTGATCACCGAGACCCAGCACGGCTTCGTCTGCGCCAACAGCGGCGTCGACCAGTCCTCCAGCGGTGCTCACGGTCGCCTGGTCGTGCTGCCGCTCGATCCCGACGCGTCGGCGCGACGTATACGCGCCGGGCTAGGTCAGCATGGTGTCGATGTCGCTGTCATCATCTCCGACACGTTCGGCCGGGCGTGGCGCGAGGGTCAGACCGACATCGCGATCGGCATCGCCGGCATGCAGCCGATCTACAGCTACATCGGGCAATTCGATCCCCATGGTCACGAGTTCAAGGTGCAGGCCGTCTGTCTCGCCGACGAGTTGGCGGGAGCGGCGGAGTTGGTCAAAGGAAACATTTCGCGTATGCCTGTCGGTGTGATCCGCGGGTACGTGTGGGAGGTCGACGAGACGGCGACCATCGCGCCAGTGCTGCGCGACCAGAGCCGGGATCTGTTCAGATAGGGACATGTCACAACAGATAACCGTCCAACGGACGATTCGTGCCGATGCGGGCGAGCTGTACGACCTCGTCAGCGATCTGCCCCGGATGGGGGAGTGGTCTCCGGAGAACACCGGCGGCAGGTGGGTCAACGGCGCCGCAGGCCCAGTCGTTGGTGCACGCTTCAAAGGAACGAATCAGTCGGGTTGGCACAAGTGGAAGACCGACGTCGTCGTGACTGGCGCGCAGCGTGGCGAGCGTTTCAGCTTCGACGTGACAATGGGGCCGTTCAAGGTCGCCAACTGGGAATA
Organism: Ilumatobacteraceae bacterium; assembly: GCA_031370745.1. Taxonomy (GTDB): domain Bacteria; phylum Actinomycetota; class Acidimicrobiia; order Acidimicrobiales; family Ilumatobacteraceae; genus JAENVT01. The sequence continues at coordinate 4,413 of JANMQX010000438.1, read as the reverse complement.
CCGATTCCAACAAGATGGCGCCATGACGACTGTCAGCGAGACTTGGACCGATCACCGAGTTCCGGGAATCAGCAAGGTGGCCAGCTACCTCATCGGCGTGCGCGACCGGCCGGGTCGCAACCGCGACAACATGGAAGCAACCTTGGCCAGGCTGGATGCAGCGGTCGAGGTGTGACTACTCGGCGATGCTGCAGTACTCGACCGCTACCTCGGCGGCGAGCGCAGCATTGCGCTTGACCAGGGAGATGTTGGCCTGCAGGCTGCGGCCACCGGTCTGATCGACGATCCTGGACAGCAGGAACGGAGTGACGGCCTGCCCGCTGATCCCCTGCACCGACAGCTCGGCGAGTGCCTCAGAGATGACGCCGTCGATCTCCGCGGCTGGTATCTCATCGTCGACGGAGATCGGATTGGCGATGCAGATGCCGCGGCTCAGCTGGAGATCTCGCCACGTTGCATCGAGCAGTGCGGCAGCTTGCTTCGCATCATCGACTCGACGAGGTGAGGCTTGCCCGCTCGACCGGCTGTAGAACGCTGGGAACTCGTCGCTGTCGAACACAACAACAGGAACCCCCACGGTTTCGAGGTACTCGAGTGTCAGTGCGATGTCGAGGATCGACTTGACCCCGGCGCACACCACGGCGACCGGCGTGTGCGCCAATTCCGTGAGGTCGGCGGAAATGTCGAATGTCGCCGACGCCCCGCGGTGCACGCCGCCGATACCGCCGGTTGCGAAGACACGAATCCCCGCTAGCCCGGCCAGATGCATTGTGGCCGCGACTGTCGTCGCTCCCGTGGCGCCGGTGGCGACGAGCCACGGCAGATCGCGAGTGGTTGCTTTGTGCACGTCGTCGCGCGTCGCGAGCAACTCGATCTCGGCACCGTCGATGCCGATCCGGCACACCCCGTCGACGACCGCGATGGTTGCCGGCATGGCACCGTGTTCGCGCACGATCGCCTCCACTGCGCCCGCCATCTCGACATTCTGCGGGTACGGCATGCCATGGCTGATGATCGTCGACTCCAGCGCAACGACCGGATGGCCGGCGCTGACGGCATCGGCGACTTCGTTGCTGATGTGAACGGTCATCGATCAGGTGCCAGTGGTGGTGGTGAACCCACAGTTGGTGTCGATGTAGCTCTGGAACCTGTTCTGCGCCGACGTGTATGTCGCGCTGCGAAAGGTCTTGGTGAGCGCGGCGAACTGCGGCGTGGACACCATTGCCACGACGTCGTAGTTGTTCGTGCGAACCACGGCCGCCAACTGCTGGGCGACGCCGTTGAGTGTCGCGACATCGGACCTGATCGCGGCGGGCGCTACCGAGTTCATCGCTGCAAACTTTGCGGCGAAGTCCTCGACTGCGGGCTGCATAGCAGTGGCTGCTGGCGGGGCCACGGCATCGAACAACTTCTGTTGCACGTCAGCAGCAGCCTTGACGGCAGTTGCTACCTCGCAGAAGCTGGCCTCGGTGGTGGCCTTGTCGCTACCGCGACACGACGTCGTCGCCAACATCAAGCCGGCCATCACCAGGCGCGTCGTTTTCACTCATCCTCCTCGTCGTCACCCTACGGTACCTTCCGATGGCGAGCCGGTTTGGGCCACACTGTTCGTCGATGACTGTGGAATCGGACGAACTCATTCGACTGGACCGTGACGGATCGATCGCCACGATCTGGCTGAACCGGCCCGACAAACGCAATGCGCTGAGCCATGCGATGTGGGCTCGGCTGGAAGAACTGGCGTTGCAGCTCGGCTCCGATCGCGGCGTGCGCGTCGTGGTGATGCGCGGCTCCGGCCGGCATTTCTGTGCCGGCGCCGACATCACCGAGTTGCATGCGGTTCGCCCTGACGAGGAGCGGTCGTTTGGTCAAGTGGTCAATGCCGCCGAAGCAGCGCTGGCTGGGATGCCCAAGCCAACGGTGGCGTTCATCTCCGGCGATTGCATTGGTGGCGGCGCCTCCTTGGCGATTGATTGCGATCTCCGCATCGCCACGGCCGACGCCCGGTTCGGCATCACGCCGGCCAAGCTCGGCATCATCTATCCCAGCGCCGCACTGGAGCGGGCGACACATCTGCTCGGTCCTGCGGTGACCAAGCGGATGCTGTTCACCGGAGAGTTGATCGGTGCCGGCGATGCGCTCGCTGTCGGGTTGGTCGACGAGGTGGTCGATGCCGCGGATGGCGAGGAGCGGCTTGCTACGTTGACCGCCGTGCTCGCCGCCCGCTCGTTGTTGACTCAGGCGGCAACCAAGTCGATGGTTGCAGAAATCGCGGCTCACGGTCAGGTCCCTCAGATCGTGCACAAGCATTGGACCGATGTCGCCGCGGGTGCTCCCGACCCCGCAGAAGGCGTCGCCGCATTCGTCGAGAAGCGGCCGCCACGCTTCACGTGGTCCGGGCCTGATGGCACTTAGGACATCGCGCCGCGTCGACGACCCTCTGCCATGGCCCGCTCTCGCGCTCGCAGCGCTGGCAACCGTCTTCTTTGCGCTGCCGCTTGTCGGGCTCGTGGCTCGCGCGCCATGGAGCGACGTGACGATGATCCTCCGCAGTGCCGAAGTTCGCCAGACGTTGCGGTTGTCTGTCATCTGCAGCGTGAGCGCGACGGTACTGTCGGTGTTGCTCGGCCTGCCTCTGGCCTGGCTCCTGGCCCGAGGGCGAAGGTTCCCCGGCCAATCTCTCGTCCGTGCGCTGTGCGTCCTGTCGATGGTGCTGCCCCCCGTCGTCGGCGGCGTCGCCTTGTTGTTCGCGCTCGGCCCGGGCGGTCTGATCGGCCAGTGGCTCGACCGATGGCTTCACGTTCGCCTGCCGTCGACGGCCGCCGGTGCCGTTGTCGCCCAAACGTTCGTGGCGATGCCGTTCTTCGTCGTCACTGTCGAGGCCGCACTTCGCCGCGCCGATGCCGGCCACAACGACACGGCGCGCACACTCGGCGCGAGTAGTTGGTACTCGTTTCGTCGAGTGACGCTGCCCGGCATTCGATCGGCGTTGATTGCCGGAGCCATGCTGTCGTGGGCTCGGGCATTCGGCGAGTTCGGGGCCACGATCACGTTCGCCGGCAGTTTCCCCGGGAAGACGCAGACCCTGCCCCTGTCGGTGTACCGGGCCCTCGGCACCGACCCCCGCCAGGCAATCGTGCTTGCTCTACTGATGGTCGTCGTTTCCATCGTCGTTCTCGTCGCCCTCCGCGGCAGGTGGCTGGGCGGGGGAGACCCGCTCTTGTGACGTTGCGCGCCCACATCGTGGTCGTCCGCGGATCGTTGAGCTTGGACACATGGCTCGACGCTGCTCCCGGCGAGGTCGTTGCCCTGCTCGGTCCTGATGGCGCAGGCAAGACCACCATCCTGCGGTGCATCGCCGGCCTGCTGGCGATCGACCGCGGTTTGATCGCGGTGAATGGTGAGATTGTCGACGATCCATCGGCCAACGTGTTCGTGCCATCGGCGCAACGGTCAGCGGGGGTGATGTCGCATCAGCACCTGTTGTTCCCGCACATGTCCGTGCTCGAAAACGTAGCGTTCGGGCTGAGGGCACATGGCGTTGACAAGTCGGTGGCTCATCAAGAGGCCCGGCACTGGTTGCGGCGGGTTGCCTGCGATGGGATCGAACAGTGCCGACCCGTGCAGCTTTCCGACGCTCAGTCACGCCGCGTCGCCCTCGCAAGGGCGCTCGCCTGCGAACCCGAGTTGTTGTTGCTCGACGATCCGTTGGGGGCACTCGACCCGGCGACGCAGATCGAGATCCGTCGCGAGCTGCGCAGACATCTCGCCGAGTTCAGGGGCTCAGCGGTCCTCGTCACGCACAATCCGATCGACGCGTACATCCTCGCCGACCGTGTGGTGATCGTCGAGAGCGGCCACGTCGTGCAGGATGGGACCTTGGCCGAGATCGCCACGCACCCGCGATCCAATTACGTGGCTGAGGTGGTGGGTCTCAACTTGCTGGCCGGTTCGATGATGGGTGGCGTCTTTGCGGTCGATGGTGGCGCGACGCTGGTGGTTGCGGCCGTCGACATCGACGGGCCGGCGATCGCGGTGATCCGGCCGCAGGACATCTCGTTGCATCTCACGAAGCCGGAAGGCAGCCACAGAAACACCTGGATGGCGGCGGTGATCGATGTCGACCATCGCTCCGACCGGGTGCGTGTTCGTCTGCAAGGACCCGTCCAGCTGACCGCCGAGATCACCGCTGCCACAGCCGACGCCTTGGGCATCAGGGTCGGTCGCGAGCTGTGGGCCGCGGTGATGGCCACCGAGATTGCGGTCACTCTCGACTAGGGGTGCAACCGACCAACATCAGCGCACCGATCGGGCACGGTCTGGCAAGATCTCAGGATGCCAAAGAACTCGGACGATCGGACGTGACACAGGTGATCGAAAAGGTCGGCGTCGTCGGCTGCGGTTTGATGGGAT
>JANMQX010000387.1:0-5429 GCA_031370745.1 Ilumatobacteraceae bacterium | reverse complement strand
CGAGGAGGTTCGAGCTATTAGTCCCGACGCTGCCAACGACCTCGACCGCTACTTGGAGTATCGCGGGGCGATGATGATCAGCCGGTACGACATCGATGGCGTGACGTTGGGCGAGATTCCCGATGTCGTGCTGTCGACGATCCTCAACGGTGTCGAACGAGCGGTCGGCGATGGCGTGCAGCATCGCATCGAGGTCATCAGAGCCCGTGTGCCGGTCACCAACCAGGAGGACTTCGACAGCCGACTCGAAGAAGCGAGGGCAGCGATGAACTTGCGCGACGACAATGGGCCGACCACGGCCGAATGGCCACTCGGCCTGCTCAGGATGGCGTTGCTCGAGATCGGTCGGCGCATGGTTGCCGCAGGCCACGCCGTGCAGTCCGCCGATGCGCTGGAGCTGCGTCCCGACGAAATCTCACTCGCGACGATGACGGGCAACGGTCCCAACCTCGACGAGCTCGATCGCCGCCGCCGCCATCGCCACCACCTCGCATCGCTCGACCCGCCACAGAGCCTTGGCGAGCGCGAACCCGAAGCTCCGCTCGAGTTGCTGCCCAAGCCTCTGGCGGATGTCGTTCGCATGGTGAAGATCGTCATCGAGCAACTCGGCATGGGAGGCGAACGATCGACGGGCGGCCTCACCGGTGTCGGTATCGGCGATCGAATCGTTCGCGGTCGCGCCTGTCGCGCCGATTCGCCAGAACAGGCAATCGATCGGTTGCGCCGCGGCGACGTGTTGGTGGTGCCATGCACGACTCCGGCCTACAACGCCGTGTTGACCTTGGCCGGCGCGGTTGTCACCGCCGACGGTGGACCGCTCAGTCACGCGGCAGTGTTGGCTCGCGAGCTCGGAATCTCTGCCGTCGTCGGCGCTCGCGGCGCGCTGACAGAAATTCCAGACGGCGCATTGGTCGATGTCGACCCTGTCGCGGGTGAGGTGCGGATCGTCGCCGAACCGTGAGGCGCGGCGATGGCATGGGAGACTCGGCTCATGCGTGCCGTGGTACTTCGCTCTCATGATGGTCCGGCTTCACTGACGTTCGAGGATGTTCCCGACCCGGTTGTCGGACCAGAGGATGTGGTCGTGCGAGTGCGGGCAACCGCGCTCAACCGTGCTGACCTGTTGCAGGTCATGGGCATGTATCCGAACCCTCGACCCGCAACGTTGGAGATTCCGGGCCTCGAGTTCTCGGGCGTCGTGGAATCGATCGGCGAACGGGTGACGATGTGGAAATGCGGCGACGAAGTGATGGGCATCGAGTCCGGCGGGGCTTACGCCGAGAAGATCGCCACCCACGAACGTCAGCTGATGAGGGTCCCGAGCGCTGTGGGCGTCGCTGACGGCGCAGCGATTCCGGAAGTGTTTCTCACCGCATGGGATGCGTTGGTCCTGCAAGGCGGGTTGACCTCCGGTCGATGGGCCCTTGTGCACGCCGGCGCTTCTGGAGTTGGCACGGCCAGCATCCAGATCGCCAGATCCATCGGGGCTCGTATCGCCGTGACGTGCTCGTCGGGCAAGATGGATCTGTGCCGGTCCTTGGGAGCGGATCTCGTGCTCGAACGATCGCCTTCGGATTGGCTGGCCGAGGCGAAGGCGGCGGTTCCCGATGGCTTCGGCACGATCCTCGACGTCGTTGGTGGCGAGGAGATCGATCGCAACCTGCAGGCTGTAGCAATGAAAGGTCACATCATTCAGGTCGGGTTGATGGGAGGCGGCACCGTTCCCGTCAACGTCTACGCGTTGATGGGCCGCCGGGCGTCGTGGATCGGCACCATGCTGCGCGCCCGTCCGATCGAGGAGAAGATCCTCCTGACGCGTCGGTTCGCTGCCGAGATGTTGCCGCTGTTCGACAGTGGCGCGCTGAAGCCGGTGATCGACAGTCGCTTCCGCTTCGATCAGATTGCCGATGCCCACCGACACATGGCTGCCAACGCCAACGCCGGCAAGATCATGATCGATGTCGGCTAGCTACTGGTCTGCGTCTCGGCGACTGTCTACGCGACTTTGACGGTGCGGGTGTGATAACCGGTCGCACCATCCGGATCGGGAGGTGCGACGCTTTCGGTTTGGGTGTTTCCGTCCTTGTCGGTCGCCCGAACTTGGATGACGTGCTTGCCGGGCTCGGCATTCCAATCCAGCACCCACTGCCGCCATGCATCATCCGTGACGTCGCTACCGAGGCGAGCCTCTTGCCACTGCCCGTCGTCGATCCTCACCTCGACCTTGGCGACGCCGCGGTGCTGTGCCCAGGCGATCCCCGCGATCTTCGCTGTCCCAGCCGCAACCTTGTCGCCGTCGCGTGGTACATCGATGCGAGACTGGGTCTTGATCGGAGCGTCGCGTGCCCAACCGCGCGGCACCCAGAATCCCTCTGCGTCGTCCCACCGGTTCAGCTCGATCTTGCTCAGCCACTTGGTCGCGCTCACGTAGCCGTACAAGCCGGGGACAACCAGCCGTGCAGGGAAGCCATGCTCGAGCGGCAGCGGCTGGCCGTTCATCCCCAACGCGATCATCGCATCGCGACCATCGAGTGCGATCTCGACCGGAAATCCGCACGTCCACCCGTCGAGGCTGGTGCTGAAGACCTGTTGGGCGCCTGACTGCACGCCGGCTTCCTTGAGGACGTCGGCGAGCATGACTCCCTGGAACGATGCATTGGAGATGTATTCGCCGCCTACTTCGTTCGAGACACAACACAGCGTCACGATGCGCTCGGCCTGCGGGCGGGCCAGCAGGTCGTCGTAGCTCAGCGACATTGGCTTGTCGACCATTCCGCCGATGCTGACCTTCCATTGCGGCAGGGAGATCCGCGGGAACGTGAGCGCCGTGTCGATGCGATAGAAGTCGCCATTGGGCGTGATGAATGGCGTGACCGGGCTCAACGTTGCACCGTCGGGTACCGAGATGGTGCTCGGGTTGATGTTGCCGTTCGGCGCGACGACCGCCGGAAGTGTGTCGGGGATCGCTTGGCGAATCGACTGGATGCGTCGCGTTTCCAGCACTTGGGCGATGCCACCGGCAACGATCGCAGCTGCGGCCGCCGAACCTGTCGAGACGAGGAACCGTCGACGGTCCCAGCCGAGAGATGCCCGCGAGGGCCCCGGTGTTTCGATCCCGGAACGTGACGGACGGATCAGCCAGACGAGCAATGGAATGCCGACCGCTGCACCGATCACAGATGGCAACGCTGCACCGATGGACTCGCCCGGTCGATGCCAGGCGGCGAGCGCGCCGACCAATCCGAACGCTGCGATGCCGATCACCCCGACCAGCACCCAACGCACTGCGAAGAAGCCGACGACCAATGCCGCGATTGCGAGGATGACGATGATCCCGGTGCGCAACGCCAGCTTGTCGCTCGTGCCGAACCACCGAATTGCGAGACGCTTGAGCCACGGTGGGACTCGGTCGATGAACTCACTACCGACGGCGTCGATGGGAGAGATGACGTCGATGATCCCGGCAACGAGCATGCCGATCGTGACGGCCACAGCTCCTGCGACCAGTCCGGCGAGCATTGCGAACGGCCGTGGCGTTGTCGCTGTTCGCGGTGGCGGGGTGAAGGTGTCGGTCGACGACGTGTTCATAGCAGTTCCTTTCGAGGAATCGAGAAACGCACATCGCCGCCGCTGCCTCTGGCGGCGGCGGCCAGCCAGATGCGGCCGCCGTGTGATTCGACCAGGGCACGGGCGATGGCGAGGCCGAGTCCGGAATGGCCGGTCCGCGTATTGCGTGCCGGATCGGCGCGCGTGAAGGGTTCGAAGGCGTGATCACGAAAGTCGTCCGGAAATCCCGGGCCTTGATCGTGCACAGCGACTTCGATTTCCGATCCAGTGCGAACCGCAACGTTGACCGACTTGCCGGACGGGCTGTGACGGATCGCGTTCTCCAAGAGGTTGCGCAGCACGCGCGACATGTCGGTCGTGCTGGCGACGACGACAGCCGGACCGTCCGACTGGAGCTGCACGTCGACGTCGCGGCGGTGGGCGAGAGGCGACAGGGCCTCGACCGCTTCGTGGGCCAACTCTGCGATCGACACCGTCGTGCGCTCCCGGTTGTTCTGGCCCGACTCGATTCGTGCGTACTCGACGAGCTGGTCGAGCAGGCCCTCGACGTTGTCGAGCTGCCCGCCGATGATTTCGAAGTAGCGAGCCGGATCCGGAGCAAGGCCATCCTGCAGACTTTCGACAGCGGCACGCATCGCCGAGAGTGGTGTGCGCAGGTCGTGGCCGATGCTGGTGAACAACAGTTGACGGGCGCTCGCGGCGCGCTTGCGTTGATCAGCGGCTTCGTCGAGCGCGGCAACCATCGAGTCGACAGCTTGTGCGGTGCGACCGACTTCGTCGTGCCGGCTGATGCCGGTGCGAGCGGTGAAGTCTCCGGCGGCGACGCGCTCGGCGACTTCGCCCAGCCGGGCAATGTCGAGCGACAGCGGCCTGGTGAGATGTGATCCGACAGCCAAGGCGATTCCACTGGACAACACGAGCACCACGAGGAACAGCCGAAAGTCGTGCGACGACAAGAACATGGCGTTGGACGCAGCCGACGTCGTGACCGCGCCGAGGGTCAGCGAACTGAGCCCGACGAGCAGTGCCGTACCGGCCACGCTGGTGCGCGCCGACACCCACTTGCCGGCGAGCGGCACCAACAGCGCGGTGACGAGCGCTGGTGCACCGAGGATCGCCATGAGGTGCAGCCGCTCGTGGCCATTCGGTGGCTGCAGAAGCACCTCGGCAAAGACCAGCGCGGCGACGAATATCCCGGTGAGCCAGCCGATCAGTCGCCAGCTCATGGCTCGAACCTGTAGCCGACGCCCCACACCGTTGTGATCCAACGTGGATTCTCCGGATCGATCTCCAGCTTGTGACGCAGGCGGCGGACGTGCACCGTGACCGTCGCCGGATCCTGGTAGTCGGGCGAGGAGTCCCACACGTCGTGCAGGAGCTGACTCCGTGAGAACACTTGCCGTGGGCTCGTTGCCAGGTGGGCGAGTAGATCGAATTCCTTAGCGGTCAGGGGCACAACTTTTGGTCCCAAGGTGACCTCGCGCGACGAACGTTCGATGGCCAGATCGTCGAACCGCAGTGTCTCGTTCGCTCCGGTCGATGGTTGAGAACGTCGCAGGACCGTGCGCACACGCGCAACGAGTTCGCGAGGCGAGAAGGGTTTCGTCACATAGTCGTCGGCGCCAAGTTCAAGGCCTAGGACGCGGTCGGCTTCCTCGACCCTGGCCGTCAACATGATCACGGGAACCTTGTTGGGGCCAATGGCTCGCAGCACGTCGAGCCCGGAGAGCCCTGGCAACATGATGTCGAGAACGATGAGATCGGGTTGAAAGGTTGCCACGGCGTCGCTGACGTCGTCGCCGCGGTCAAGTTCTTTCACGATGTAACCGTCGCGCTGCAGGTACTGAGCAACCACTTCGCGC
>JANMQX010000332.1:0-6411 GCA_031370745.1 Ilumatobacteraceae bacterium | reverse complement strand
GCCGACGGTCTCCCGTTCCAGTCAATTCTCCACTCAGCCCCGCGAAGCGAACAACGCCGCCATTGCGATTCTCGTTCCGGTTCATCTCGACACTCCCTGTACCACGTACGTCGTGAGTTACGAGATCACTCGCGGACGCTTCGAAGACGCCCGACCGCTTTCTGAAGCGCATATTGCCCGCTCGGGGCGCAATATGCAACTGCTCGCGCCCGCACATATTCGCGGCGACCGACCGCCGGCAATCGGGCCTCGATGAGCCATCGTCCCACCCGTACGAGCGCAGTCACCCCTAGTTTCATCCCTAGTGCTGAGCGGCATGAGTGAACACGGCTCAACATAGGTCGGATGGTCATCGCGGCTCAGCGGCACAGCGCAACACGAGACAACACCCGAGGGACGACCGGTTCAGACCACCCAGATCTACGAAGGCACGAATCAGATCCAGCGCATCGTGATCGCCAAGAAGCTGTTCAGCTAGTTCTTTTCGGCGATCGCAACACACCAGAGAGCGCGCCTGACTTCACGACGAACACAACCAGCCGCTGCCTGTGGAAGCATGTCGACGCCGGCGCTTCGGAGCGCCGACGGAAAGGTTTCAATGACAGTCCTCAAACAGCATCACGTACCCGGCATGTCCGGCGAGGTGTACGACCAAGTCGCCGCGGGAGCCCGAGCATCTCAGAGCCAGGCCGACGGTTTTGTTGCCCACTACGCCATCGTGGAAGACGGCGGTATCACGGTGGTTGAGATTTGGGACTCGATCGGCCAGCACGACGCCTGGTTCGATGAGGTCGTCAAGCCGAACTTGCCCCCCGACACACCGGAACCCAAGTTCGCGGAACTGCGCAACACCAACATCAAGCGGTAGAAAGCTCATTGGCCAGAATTACGACCAACTGACCTGACGATGCAGAGAGACGAACGCTCCCTCGCCTGCGAGGAGGTGTTCGCATCTCGCGCGTAGCGACGATCAGACCGTCTGTGGCTGCTGGCGGGTTCCACTCGGGAGTTGCTCGGATCGAGTCGGTTGGATCGTCTGCTTGCCCGTGAAGTCGCCGCTCAGGACGCGCACGACGAGCTGGCCGTTGGCGAGGGAAGCCTCGACGCCGGAGCCGAAACCTTCGGGTGTCTCGATGAACCGCTCGTAGCCACCGTATTCCCACTCATGAATCGCGTACTCGCGCGGCCCGGCACTGCGCAGCTCGGCCCAAAATCGAACCCCATCCTCGGTGAGCTCCACCGAGACGTCGGTCTCCGTGACGGCCGGAAAGAGTGCAACGATGACGAACGCGCCCGTGGTTTGGTAGGCGTTGACCGGCACGCTTTGCGGGGTCATCGAGCGTGCGGTCTCGGCCGTGGTCCCTCGGACTACCTCGGGTGATGGTCGGGTCATCGACATGAGATCGAGGTTACGCTCACTGAGCGATGTTGTCGACCGTCCGGCGCGCTGACTGGGCAGGCCTGGTGTCGGCGAGCATCGGGCCGTGTTTCACGCCGTTCGTGCTGGCGGGACCCTGATGTCGAGCGCAGTCCGGCGGTTTGTCCGACACCGGTGAGGGGTACAGGTCAGCCATGACCGATCATCCTCACCAGTCCGAGTCCGACGAAGCCGATCCCGAGAAGCAGAGCACTCCCGCGGGCGTTGTCCGCGACCTCGAGGAGGAAGCAGAAGAAATGGGAGCATCGACCGAGCCGTCGACGCCGAACGAGTCGCCACCGTCAACGTAGAGGTGACGGTATCTGCCGGTCGCCGCGTCAGTGCGAGTGGCCGAGATCCTCGACCGCAGGCACAGTCATCCCCCAGCGGTTGATGCCCTGCTCGATTCGCGCGATCGCGGTCTCCAGGACCTGCACCCGCGCGAGACGCTTCTGCTCGCCGGAGATGACGTTCCAAGGCGCCAAGTGGTGATCGGTTCGCTCGAACATCTCCTCGGCGGCGGCGAGGTATTCGGTTGCTTTCGTACGGTTGCGCCAGTCCTCATCGGTGATCTTCCACCGTCGCAGCGGATCGTCCTGACGGTCCTCGAATCTCTTCAGTTGCTCGTCATCACTGATGTGCAACCAGAGTTTGAGGATGATCACGCCCTCGAGCACGTTGCTCCGCTCGAAGTTCACGATCTCCTCGTACGCGCGGCTCCACTGGTCAAGAGTCGCGAATCCCTCGATTCGTTCGACGAGCACTCGCCCGTACCAACTACGATCGAACACAGCCATCCCGCCGAGCCCCGGTACGTAGGGATAGAAACGCCACAGGAACGGGTGACGTTTCTCGTCGAACGTCGGCTTGGAGAACGACGTCACGCGGTAGTGCCGCGGATCGAGCGGCTCGACGAGGCGCTTGATCGCGCCACCCTTGCCAGCAGCGTCGCTCCCCTCGAAGACGAACAGCAGTCCGGGGCCGAGCTCACCCGAGCCCATCTGTCCACCCATGTGCAGCCGAAGATGCAACAACCGCCGTTGTGCGGCAGAGAGTCGTTCTTCGTACTCCTTACCGGTCAGGCGCTGCGTGAGATCCAGTGAGTCGAGGCGGCCCATCGGCGCCGAGACTACGCACTCGGAGGCTCATCGACTCCGATCGACGGTGGGCGTTGTCAGATAGAGCCCCTGTGGATTTGATCTCAAATGACCAATTCAGCCTTCGAGGCGCTCGGATCGCGAGTGCGATCCGAGTTTCGTCACGCACGGTTCGCAGGCGATGTCGAGCCCGAGATGTCGTGCACGCTGGCGGGATACGGTGTCGACGTGAGCGATTTCCCATCGCCACCACCACCAATCGATTTGACAGCCGACATCTTCTCCGGAGGGAGCGTGAGCGGCATCGTGTGCTTCGTCGCGCCCGTCGCCAGTCCCTCCTTCGTCCTGTACGCCACGGCAGACTTCAGCGCGGGCAATACGATGTTCGCCACGAGCTGACGTATCGACGACGTCGCGTCACGACGTCAGTCACGGACTGGCTGGTTGGGCGATGACCTTCACGGCGGCTGCCATTAGTTGACGTACACGTTGTGAATGACCTCTTCGATGGTGGTGGTGTCGAGCGCGACGAGCGCCATCGCTTCGTGGCTCATGGTGCGCATGCCTTGCGAGACGGCAAGTTCGCGTATCTCCTGTGGCGCGGCGCCTGCCACGATGAGTTGGCGGATCTCGTCGGTCACGGCCAGCACTTCGTACACGCCGACCCGCTCTCGATATCCGGTGTGCGAGCAGTAGTTGCAACCGACACCGTGGACGAACCGCTCTTTGGCCCTGCCCCCGAAGTGGTCGTACAGCGTGCGCTCCTCGGCGGTTGGCTCGTATCGGACCACACACGATGGACAGATCTTGCGGACCAAGCGTTGGCCGACGACCCCGACGAGCGACGACGCCATCAGAAACGGTTCGATTCCCATGTCGATCAGGCGGTGCAGCGCCGACGTTGCATCAGTCGCGTGCAACGACGACATCACCACGTGCCCTGTCAGCGCCGATTGGATTGCGATTCGGGCTGTCTCCTCGTCGCGGATCTCGCCGACGAGGATGACGTCGGGGTCCTGGCGGAGGATCGATTTCAATCCACCGGCAAAGGTGACATCGGCCTGCAGGTTGATCTGCATCTGGTTGACGGCAGGGAACACGTACTCGACGGGATCCTCGATCGTCATCACGTTCAGTTCGCTGCGGCTGATCTCGGCCAGCGTCGCGTAGAGCGTCGTGGTCTTCCCAGATCCGGTGGGACCGCTGCAGAGAATCATGCCGTATGGCTTGCTGACGATCGCCAGGTACCGGGCGTAGGTGTCGGATGGCATCCCGAGCTCCGACAGGTGCTTCATCGAGCGGCTCTTGTCGAGCAACCGAAGAACCGCGGTCTCGCCCCAGATGGTTGCGCCAGTTGCGACGCGCACATCGACTCCTGAACCGTCGATCGTCGTCTCGAATTGCCCATCCTGCGGACGGCGGCGCTCGACGATGTCCATGTCGGCCATGATCTTGATGCGGCTCACCAGCTCTGGACCGGTCGAATCCGGAAGGCTCAGCACCTCGCGCAGCGCCCCATCGATTCGGTAACGGATGCGGATCCGTCCGTCGGTGGGTTCGATGTGGATGTCGGAGGCGCGGTCGCGCAATGCTTGAGTGACGATCTTGTTGACCAGCTGGATGATCGGAGCCTCGTCGGTCGCGCCGACCTCTATCTCGATCTCCTGCCTCGCCGCCGCCGAGTCCCAGAACTGCTTGATGTTGTGGTCGCTGTCGGAGAGCACGCGGTAGTAGGTGTTGAGACACGTCAGCACATCGTCGGGCGGGGCGAGGTAGATGTTGACGTGGTCGACGTTCAGGCGTGACAAGGCGTCGCGCACGACTGCGCTGGAACCGTCGGCAATGGCCACGTCGAGCGTGTCGTCGCGGAGTTCGAGGGGCACGATTCGCAGCTGACGAGCCAGTTCTTCACTGACGAACGCCAGTGCTTCAGAGGTAGGGCGCACCGTACGCAGGTCTACCGTCGGCAACCCGAGCTGCGTTGCCAGAGCCCGGGTGAGCGAACGAGCGTCGAGCAGACCCTGCTCGACGAGGATGGTGCCCAATTGGCGGCCGGATTCCTGCTGCAGATTGAGGGCTTCGGCAAGTTGTTCCGGTAGCACCGATTGGTCCGACAGCAGCACGTCGCCGAGTCGGGACCGAGATTCGGCGGAGATCATCGGAGTCACCTGGGCTGCGCCGTTGACCGCGACGGCTACGGATTCTTGCTTTTTTGTCCATCTACTCACTCGGGATTACACCTCATTGGAGAATCATTTCATGTCAATAAATACTGTGCCCAGGGCCACCAGTCCTGACTTAATTGTTCGAAGAGGCCGTACGCACGTCAAGGAAACCTCAAGTTGATTGCCGTACTGACGATACCTAGTCGTGAGCTTCCTGCGTGAAATGGGCCCGAAAACCTGGGGATTTTGCGCACCTGACTCCCTCATTCCGACGTCAAAGTGACGAACGGCGCCGATCGTTACGGAAATATTGGATCGAGGCCAGTTGCGATGCATTTTCAAAATGTCATTACGCCAGGTTCGCATCCCAACGAAAAAGAATGGCCATTTGGGCTGCCGACGGAGGCGCTAATGCCTGGAACTCAGTCAATTGCCATGGTTCTCAGTCAACGTGTCGCCAATTCGAAATGGAGGAACCATGACGTCGCACTATCAGTCTCTGGATGCTCCTGACGAGCCCCCGACCGGCGACCCGCAGCTTCAGGCCCGACACGCTGCTGCGGAGTCAACGAGCAGCGAAGCCCAGCAGCCCGCTGCCGGCGGCTCTACCCAACCTGTCGCGACGAAGAAGGCGTTGTTCAGTGTCGGGAAAAAGATCAAGTCCGACGTCGTCATGGCCTTCTCGCGTCAGTTGTCCTCGTTTCTCGAAGCAGGTATCCCAGTGCTCGATGCGCTCGAGATCGTCGCTCAGCAAACGGCGTCGCCGCAGATGCGAGTCGTCGTCAACGATGTCAGGGCGTCGATCCACCGGGGCACCAGCTTTGCGGCCGGGGTCGACGCGCATCCCGAAGTCTTCCCTGCGTTCTATCGAGCGATGCTGACGTCGGCTGAATACACCGGCAACCTCGACTCGGTTCTGTCGCAGCTGTCGGAGTATCTCGAACGGGACATCGCTGCCAAACGGCAGGTGAAGAGTGCGCTGACCTACCCGATTGTCGTTCTCGTCGTCGCCTTTGCAGCGATGATCGTGATGTCGGTCTTCGTTCTGCCGAAGTTCACAGGTCTCTACGCCAGCCTGGGCGCAAAGCTTCCGCTGCCAACGCGAATGCTCATCGGGTTCACCAGCTTCATGACGAGCTACTGGCTTGTCGTGCTCGGCGCAATAGCTCTCGGGCTCGTCGTCGCCTTCGTTGTCATGGGCGGCAAACATGGCAAGAGTCGCCGGGATGTGCTTGTGATGAAACTGCCGGTGATCGGAACGCTGTTCCAACTCATCTCCCTCGAGCGCTTCTGTCGGGTGCTGTCGTCGCTTTCGTCAGCAGGCGTGCCTCTGCCACTCGCGATCGGACTGTCGGCCGATAGCACGAACAACACGTTGTTCCAAACGAACATGGTGACCGTGCGCGAAGCGCTGGTTCGTGGTGGCGGTCTCTACGAACCGATGGCCGAGACGGGTCTGTTCCCGATCGCCGCCCGCCAGATGATCCAGGTGGGAGAACGCACCGGCATGCTCGGCAACCAGTTGGGCAAGGCCGCCAGCTACTACGAACGTGAGGTCAAGTTCAACATGAAGCGGGCGACCGAACTGTTCCAGCCTGCGGTCATTCTTCTCGTCGCTGCCGTCGTCGGCTTCATCGCCGTCGCACAGGTTTCAGCGATGTACTCAATCTTTGGCCAGGTCAAATGAGGCGGAACCTCGTGATCAACCCTGAGAGCAACACACGTGTCGCGA
>JANMQX010000305.1:0-2133 GCA_031370745.1 Ilumatobacteraceae bacterium | reverse complement strand
GGCTCAGAAGCTCGTGGCCGTTCAGCGACATTCGATGACGCCGATCGTGTGCGTCGGCGAGACGCTGGAGGAGCGCGACGCCGGTGACACCGAGGCCAAGGTTCTCGGCCAGGTTCACGCTGCGCTGGGCAGCTTGCCAAGCGACAAGGTTGCGTCGCTCGTCGTGGCCTATGAGCCGATCTGGGCGATCGGAACCGGTCGCACCGCGACATCGGACGACGCCCAGCAGATGTGCGCAACGATCCGCGGGTGCATCGCTGGTATCGCCGGTTCTGAAGCCGCTGCCGCCGTGCGGATACAGTACGGCGGCAGCGTCAAATCGGCGAACATCGCCGAGCTGATCGCACAACCCGATATCGACGGAGCTCTGGTAGGCGGGGCAAGTCTCGATCCTGACGAGTTCGCCCGAATTTGCAAGCTCGGGTCATAGGTCTCGTTCGAACATCGTCGGAATTTTCACCCCGGGATTACAAATATTCGGAACAGTGCTGCTACCGGTCGGTAAGTATGAGTGCTATGTTGGCGAGCGCTTGCTTCGATCGGGGAGGACGGAGTGAGAGTGTGGTCAATCTTCCCGACAAGCGTCCCGCTTGCCTTGTCGATCGACCGAGACCCACCTCCCTCCGTTCACATAGGAGGAACATCCACGTGAGGATCACGAAACGTAGCTCTCGCTACGCAGCTCTGGCTGTAGGAATGGCGTTCATCGCCGCGTCGTGCGGCAGCGATTCGACCAGTTCAAAGACCACGACCGCAGCAACAACCGGTGGCACCACAGCCCCAGCTGCAACCACCGCCGCCACGACAGCCGGCACCTCGGCACCAGAGACGACCGCGGGTGGTGCAGCAACCACCGCGGCATCGGCTGGTGGCGCGGGAATGACGCTGACGATGGAGATCAACCCCAAAGCCGTTTGGGATGATGGCTCGCCGATCACGTTTGCCGACTTCAAGTGCAACCTCGACGCCACACTGAACACACCAGGCTCGTTGAGCACGGCCGGCTACGACAAGATCACCTCGATGGAGCAGGGCAAGGATGACCACGAGGTCGTCGTCAAGTTCTCCGAGGTCTATGCGCCGTACAAGAACCTGTTCGCAAGCCTGTTCAAGGCAGCAGCGGTCAAGGACTGCAAAGACGTGTCGGCTGACTTCAAGGACAACATCCCGTTCTCGGCCATGCCGTACAAGATCGACTCGTGGAGCCTCGACCAACTCGTGTTGTCGAAGAACCCGAAGTACTACGGCAAAGACCCGGGCATCGTCGACAAGATCGTCATGGTCCCCAAGGCCGACACAGACACCGAGATCGCTTCATTGGTGTCGGGCGAGAGCGACTTCATCTTCCCCCAGGCCTACTCCGGCATCGCCGACGCGCTGAAGGATCCGAACATCAAGACGACCCCTGGCTACGGCACCAACTACGAAGGTCTGTACTTCCAGGAAGGCGTCGACTGCAAGCCCGACACCAGCCGTTCGTGCGCCTTCAAGGATGCTGACTTCCGTCACGCGTTCGCCAAGTCGATCGACCGCAACCTGCTCCTGTCCAACATCTACGACCCGATCTTTCCCGGTGGCCCGCTGCTGAACTGCGGCCTGTGGGTGCCGACAATCGGCCCGTGGTGCGATCAGACGGTCTTCGGCAAGGCCGATGGCACTGATGGCTTCTTCGACGCAACAGCTGCTGACACCATTCTCGGTGGCGCCGGTTGGGCCAAGGATGGCAATGGCATGTGGGCAAAGGGTGGCGTTGTTCCTGAGGTTCACTGGGTCATCAACTCGGGCAACACCCGTCGTGAGTCGACTCAGGCTCTGTTGATCCCGGAGATGAAGAAGGCCGGCTTCAACATCATCGCCGACAACTGCGATGCAGCCTGCTACTTCCAGCAGCGCCTTCCAGCCCTCGAGTACGACATGGCCATGTACATCAACACGGCCAGCCCTGACCCGACGGTTACCGGAATCATGGCGTGCGATTCGGTCCCTTCAGCCGCTAACGGCAACAAGGGTCAGAACTCCACCGGCTGGTGCAACAAGGACGCTTCGAAATTGATGGCCGAGTCCGACAAGACCGTCGACGACACCAAGCGAGCAGACCTGATCCACAAGGTCGCCAAGTTCTTGGCCGACGAC
>JANMQX010000271.1:0-5659 GCA_031370745.1 Ilumatobacteraceae bacterium | reverse complement strand
CACTGCGGCACCACGTTGAACATCGCACCGAGCCGTATCCGTTCGGTGCGGGCGGCAATCCAGGTCGAGATCAGGATTCCGTTCGGGATCACCTCATAGCCCTCGTACTGGAAGTGGTGCTCGGTGGTCCAGAAGCTGTCGTACCCCAGCCGATCGGCCTGCACCGCGGCGTCCACGTACTGGAGCGTCGCAGCCCAGCAGGCAGCATTGTCGTAGCGCCGATCCATCGGATTGGGAAGACCCGCGCCAGCGTCGGACATCTCGACCCCGCCGAAGAAGAACGCACCGATCTTCATGTCAGTCACCTTTCGTCAGGGCGTCATCGCCGTGCTGATACAACACTCATAGCGTAGGCCGGAGTATTGATCGCTTCAATACAGGTGTCGGAACCGCACCGGCATGCCGCTATGCACTGTCGAGGGCTACGAGGGCGGCGTTCACCAGCTGCTCGGGCAGCATCCCGAAGAGGCCGTAGAGGTCGCGGATTGAACCGGACTGGCCGAAGCCGTCCACGCCGACCGGAACGACCCGCTGACCGAAGACCGACCCGAGCCATGCCATGGCGTGGCTCGATGCGTCGTGCACGGTGACGATCGGTACGTGCCGTTCAGCCGCCGGGATGAGCTTGGCCAGGTGGAAGTCCGTCCGCATCCGGGTTCCGGCGGCCACCGCGGCCCGCTGCGATGCCCGCCAGCCTTCGTAGAGACGGTCGAGGCTGGATGCATCGATCACGGCGGCCTCGACGCCCTCGTCGTGAAGACGCTCGGCGGACTCTATCGCTTCCGGCATCACCGCCCCCGACGCCACGATGATCACGTCGGCCGCTGCGTCCGGTGACACCAGGCGGTAACCACCGGCCAGAACATCGGTGCGCAACTCGTCTTCACCCACACGTGCCGCCGCTGCGCCGAAGGGCGATTGGTCGACGGGGCGGGTCGTGAGCCGCAGGTACAGCGACTTTCCGTCGGGTTCGCTGAGGCGCGCCAGCCCGTCGCACAGGAGCCAGTCGAGCGCGGTGGCGAAGGCCGGCTCTGCATAGGTGATCCCCGGAAGCTCCATGCCGATGGACGCCGTCACCGTGCTCTGGTGGGCACCACCCTCGGGTGCGAGCGTCACCCCGGCGGGCGTGCCCACGACGATGAAACGGGCACCGTTGTACAGCGCATAGATGAGGGCGTCGAGGCCCCGGCAGACGAACGGGTCGTAGACGGTCCCGATCGGAAGCAGATGCTCACCATGCAGTTCGTGCCCCAGCCCGAGCGCGTGGAGCATCAGGAACAGGTTCATCTCGGACAGTCCGAGCTCGATGTGGCGGCCGCCGGGGCCTTGCGACCATCGCAGGAGGCGGCCGTCACCGAGGTAGTCGGTCTGCGCGACAGGCGTGAACACACCGACCTTGTTGATCCAGCCGCCGAGATTGGTCGACACGGAGACGTCGGGCGACGTGGTCACCATCCGCGACGCAACCTCCGGAAACTGTGCGAGCGACGTGAGGATGCGTCCGAAGCTCTCCTGCGTCGACACGGGCTTGGCCGTGAACACACCGGTCTGTATCGGGACCGCGATGGGTGGACGGTGTGTGGCGGGATGGTTGTTGATCTCGCCGCCCACGGCGTCGCAGGCCCGCCCGGCATCGGACCACGGATCAAACCGGTCCCATTCGGTCTCCGCCGTGAGCCCGATCGCGCGCCGGAAGTCGTCGATCTGCCCGGAGCTCAGGAGCGCTGCATGGTTCAGCGGATCGCCGGCGATCGGTAGACCCCAACCCTTGACGGTGTAGGCGAACACGACACTCGGACGATCGGTCACCGCATCACAAGTTTGATACGCGCGCAGAAGTTCCCCGATGTCGTGGCCGCCGAGGTTCTGCACCAGCGGTGCAAGTTCCCCGTCGCTGAGCGTGGCCACGAACTGCCGGACGTCGTCATGGGCGCCGTCGAGGAATCGGGTGCGAAGTTCCGCGCCCCGGAAGGCGAACAGGCTCTGGTACTCCTCGTTGGCCATCGCGTCGATGTGGCGCCGCAGCGCCTTGCCGCCGGGCTGCGCGAACGCGGCCTGAAGGCGGCGACCGTACTTCGCCTCCTCGACGTGCCATCCAGAGTCAGCGAAGAACTTCATCAGGAGGTGGGCCTTCATCTCGGGCACGACCCGATCGAGGCTCTGACGGTTCACGTCGATGATCCATGTGACGTTGGACAGATTCTTGAGCGCGGGGTCCGCAATCGCCTCCCACACATTCCCCTCGTCGAGCTCGGCATCGCCGACCAGGGCGAAGAAGCGACCAGGGCGGGCCGGGGGGAAGTGCGCGTCGATGTAGCGACGGGCGGCGGCCGCGAAGAGCGGTGCGACCGCGCCGAGTCCCACCGAACCGGTGGAGAAGTCCGAGACGTCCGGGTCCTTCGTGCGGCTTGGGTAGGCCTGCAATCCCCCGAGGCTGCGAAGACGGGTCAGGTAGGAGCGATCGAGCTCACCGGTCAGGTACTTGATGGCGTGGTACACCGGGGAGGCGTGCGGCTTGACCGCGACCTTGTCGTGGCCGTCGAGATGGCCGAACCAGAGCGCCGCCATGATCGAGACCATCGACGCACTGGACGCCTGGTGACCGCCGACCTTGATGCCGCCGGCGTCCGGCCGATCGTGATTCGCGTGGTCGACCATCCGCACCGCCAGCCACAACACCCGTTGCTCGATCTCCTCGATCGTGGCGATGCTCGGCCGAAGCGCAGGCACAGGCGTGGTGGGCACGGGCGAGGTCATGCCGAAGCGTAGCAAGCCTCCGCCTTGAATTGATGTCATCAATATGCGGTATCCGGCCGGCGAGTGCGTTCAGCGGTGAACCTGGGCGGACCATGTCGACGAGGCCACCAGCCGGCCGCACCGGTAGACGCAGCGGTCGGGCGAGGCATCGGCAATCGCGCCCCGCGGCGACGGCGCATCGATGGCCACGAGGTCGGCCGCGTCACCCGGTTCGATAGTCACCCTTCGCAGGCCCATCACCTGACGAGCGTCGTTGCTGACCATCGCGTAGGCGACGGCGGGCACTTGGTGGGCAGCCATCACCAGCAACGCCGCCGTCTCGAGCGGATCGCTGCGTCCGACCGGATTGAACGGGTCCTGCACGTTGTCGCCGCCTGCGGCCACGATGACCCCGGCTTGACGGAGGACGTCGATCGGCGCAATCGCCCGCGGCATCGGTGCGCGATGGCCACGGCCCTGCAGGAACAGGTTGGTCTGGGGCAGCACGATCACCGCGATCCCCGCTTCGGCCACCTCGGCGGCTACCGAGGCCTGTACGTCCTGCTGCTGCATGGCCAGGCTCACGCAGTGGCTCGCCGCGACCGCATGTGCGAAACCCGCGTCGCGCACCTGTCGGGCCAGTTCTCGCAACGTCAGCATCGACGCGTCCAGTGTCTCGTCCACATGCAGATCGATACCGACGCCCGCCTCTGTGGCGGCGGCAAGGATCACCCTGATCAGCCCTCGACCGTCGGCGTCCAGTGCCGGACAGCCACCCACCATGTCGGCGCCTGCGGCAAGGGCGGCGGCCAACGCGGCACGATTTCCGGCGCCTTCCGCGCCCGACATGGGGCCACCCATGAGCGCAACGATCTGCACGTCGATGAGCCCCGCGAACGAGCGTCGCGCCTCATCGACGGCCTCGACCGACGTCGCCCCGTTTCCGACGCCGACGTCGACGTGGCTGCGCACCGCCGTGACACCGTGGATGAGCAGCAGCTCGAGCGCCATCGTGGCCCGGGCCACGATGTCCTCGTGCGTGTACCTTCCGCTGCTGAGCGCCCCCGAGTGCGCCTCGATCGCGCCCATCAGATCGCCGCTCGGATTGGGGACGGTCTCAGCCGTGAGGGCTTTGTCCAGATGTGCGTGCGGCTCGGCCATGGCGGGCAGCAGCAGCCTGCCCGCAAGGTCATCAACCGCGACGCCTCGGTTGAACGCGACCCCATCGGTCACCGCGAGCCCGACAGGTGCGACGGAAGCAATGAGCCCGCCGGCGATGTGCACGTCTACCAGTCGTCCGTCGATCAGCCGCGCGCGGCGCAAGATACGGTCCACGTTGGATCTCCTCAGATCGATGGGGTCCGGACCGAACCGGAAATGGGATTGCAACAATGATCGAAGCTGCAGCGCCGCGCATCGGGATCTGGCTGTACCCGGATGCACCGGTGACGGATCTCGTCCATGCAGTGGTGGCCGCGGACCGCGCCGGTGTCGACGAGCTCTGGATCGCAGACGAAGGTGTGGCCCGCGAACCTCTCGTGATCCTCGGTGCCGCCGCGCCCCGGACCACGTCGGTGAGACTGGGAGTCGGCATCACCACCCCGCTGCTCCGTCATCCCGGGGCCATGGCATCGAGCATGGCCACGCTGGACGAGCTCAGCGGCGGCCGGGCCATCCTCGGGTTCGGCGTCGGCGGCGACCAGTCTCTCGGGCCGTTCGCCCTGCAGGCAGAGCGCCCGGTGGCGATGATCCGGGACGCGATCAGAACGGCCCGCGACGTCTTCGAACGCCGGCCCTCGGAACGGTACCGCCCGCCAGGCCACGCGGCGCCGGCGCGGAGCGTCCCGATCTTCGTGGGAACCAAGGGCGAGCAGATGACCCGACTGGCCTCGCGCGAAGCCGACGGCGTCTTCCTGTCCGGATTCCGCCTGGACGCGCTCGCGGCACCGGTCGAGTGGGCCCGTTCCGTGCGTCGCATCCACGTTGCGCTCTATGCATCGGCGCGGTTCCGTGACGATGCGCCGCAGGATCCGACCTCGCTGCACGGCGACCCGGCAACGGTGGCCGCCGGCATGGTCGAACTGGTGATGGGTCACCGACCGGAGAGCATCGGTCTGGCCCTGGTCGATGGAGATCCGATTCCTCAGATGATGGAGTCCGCGCTGGAAGCAGTCCGCCACTATCGCACCGCGATGCCTGGCGGGCCGTCGTTCATCAATCGGAAAATAGACGCCGAATATTGAGAGGATCAAATATCTCCGCACCTAGGATGCGACCACGTGGAGCGCGGGCGCGACAAGGGCGATGAACACCGTGGCGGTTCTCGAACGCGTGGAACGCGAGCCCGGACGGGCTCCCGATCTGAGCGTCTTCCGCCGATCCGTGCAGCCTCATTTCCCCCTTGAGGCGGTCGACCAGCGACCGATCACGCGGTTGTTCAGCCAGCCGAACGACACGAACACGAACACGCCGAGCAGGCACGACAAGATGACGGCAGCGAGCAATTGCTCACCCTGGAGGAGGTTGGCATAGCGCTTCAGGAGCTGACCGATGCCGACATCGCCCTGCCCGAAGAAGAAGTCGCCCACGATGGCACCGATGACCGAAAGACCGGCCGAGATGCGAAGTCCGGCGAAGATAGCCGGCAGCGCGGCGGGGAACATGACCTTGCGCAGCCGCGTGAGCCGGCCTGCGTTGTGCAGCGTCAGCACGTCGTGCATGCCCTGTTCAGCCGATGTGAGCCCGAACAGGGTGTTGACCACGATCGGGAACAGGGCGATGAGCGCGGCCACGAAGACTCGGGAATTGAACCCATATCCGAACCAGAAGCCAATCAGCGGGGTGATGGCCAGGATGGGGGTGGCCTGCAACATCACCTGATAGGGGAATACAGCACGTTCGATGAGCTTCGACTGGCTCGATC
>JANMQX010000270.1:0-10487 GCA_031370745.1 Ilumatobacteraceae bacterium | reverse complement strand
GGCAGCGCCCAGCTGCCCTGACCGAGCTGGATCGCCCCGACTCGGTCGCGGTCGAGGTCACTCAGGCGCATCTCGACGGGTGCGCTGCCGAGTTGGACAAGTTCACGGCTCTCGTCTACGCCGCGGTCCGGCTCAGCTGATGCCCGGTGGCCGGAGCGCTGTCGCTGTGCTTGATCGATACGTAAACCCCTAACCCCCGTCGAGCGTTTCTCCGCTCAGGTCGCATCGTGGTGCAGGCGTCGGTTGTATCTGGCTTGACGGTCTGCGTTTGCGCAGCGCTCGTTGCAGTAACGGCGACGGTGGTGGTTTCGGAAATAGAACATGTTGCACTCCGGTCGGCTGCACACCTTGACGAGATCGAGGTCGCCGTACTCGACAGCGTCGATGACTGACGTTGCGATCGCTGACAGAAAGACTTCGAAAGGACTGGCGACAGATTCGGCGACGACGCCAACTCCGCCACGGTGTCGCCGTTCGAGTACTCGTTGAGAGTGGGCGGCGCGGGCTGCATCGTTGATACGGCGACATCGACTGTGGATTCCTCACCTCGTTCGAGAGCAGCAATCGACGGATCGCATCACGAAGCAGACGCAGTCGTTCGCCCTCCGTGATAGCAACTCGGCGGGGTACAACTGACGTCAGCTTCGACGACAGGGTCGCATGGCAGACCTGCAAGCGAGAACGGGTCTGTCTCCCATGGAAGTCCACGCTGTCCGCGGCTTGGACCCGCACGAGCCGACCGCGACCTTGACGTTGGCCGGCGGATCCATTGCGAGCCCTCCAACATCACGACCATCGTCGACCGCCTCGAACGAGGCGGGCTCATCGACCGGCGCCCGGACCCCGGTGACCGCCGCATCCGGCCGGCTCGTCACGCTCACGGCGCGCGGGCTGACCGTGCGATCACAGATCAACGCCTACCTTCACACCCCACCGGCGGCCATCAACCACCTGACCCCCGCGGAACAACGCACCCTGCGAGACCTGCTCCGAAAAATGACCCCGCCGTCGACGAGTTGATGGCGGGGACAGCCAGGACATCGCCCGGTGCGACGCCGACCAGCTCAGGCAAATGTCAGGGAGCTGCGGATGGTGACAGTGCTGGCGTTCGTCAGCAGTTGGCGTCGAGTCCCGGGTCGACGGGATCGTGGTTCGTGTACTCGACCAGGAATAGCGTCGCGTCGTCTCTGAGCCCCGTCCCAACGTGAGCGACCACGCTCGCCGACAGCCGACGAATCGTCTCGGCCACCGTGGCCCCGTCCAATGTGGCGCGCACCAGAAAGTCGGCGAGCCGTTCAGTGTTGAACGTCGAGCCGTCAGAAGATCGGGACTCGATGACGCCGTCGGTGTGGAACAGCACGCGGTCGCCGGTCTGCAACGACTCGACAGCGACCTGCACAACGCGTCCGCCGAGTCCCATCGGCATCGACGGCGCGCACTCGAGCTGACCGACGGACGAGCCGTTGCGGACCAGCAGTGGCAGGACGTGCCCGGCGTTGATCCACATCAGCCGGCCACTTTCGACCTCGAGCGTCGCGATCTGCCCAGTCACATAATACGAATCACCGAACTCCTCAGCGATGCGCCGATCGACCTGATGATAGGCCTGTTCCAAGCTTCGCTGCTCTCGACGGGCGTTGCGCAACGTGTTGATCGCCGCCGACGCCATCAACACCGCTGGCAACCCGTGTCCAACTGCATCGACTATCGCCAGATCCAATCTGCCCGGGTTGACCGCATAGTCAAATGAATCACCCCCGATGGAATAAGCAGGCTCCAAGATGCCGCTGACAGAAATACGGCTACCGGCATACGACAGTGGAGGCAACAGATCCCACTGTGCCTCTGCCGCATCGGTCAACGGCCGAGCACGGCGGGCCCGCAACAGCACATCGGTGTAGCGCCGCCCGCTGACCAGCATCAAAACCATCATCCTGGTGACATCAACCAACGCCCCCCACGTCGCCAAGCCTGCCGGCGACTCATCGAAGACCAGCTCGATGAGGCCAATCCGTTCGCTTCCCTCCGCCAACGGCACCCACACACTCACGGGTCCATTGCCTTGCTCGACCGGCGCGCCGGACGCGAATGCCCTGCCGGCGATGGTGCCGTCGAGCGCCACCTCGTCACCCGTGGTGCCGTCCCCACGTAACTCGCAGGCGCGGCGCAGCGCATAATCTGCAACGAACAGACGTCCAGAGCGCGCGCCCAACGCGTCGGCGGCCAGGTCGGCGAGCATTCCCAAAGAGCTCGGCTCCACCATCAACGACCGATCAACGAACTCGCCTAACGCGCTACGGTCAGCCGCCGGCATCTACCACTGCATTCTTGTCGAACAAGCACACTCCACAAGAACCTCCTGACGTTGCGCCAACGGTATCGTGCCCAGCGGGAGGCGGCTTGTCCCGCTTCCCGCCAGAACTCCTGCCGCGACCTCACCCGGTGGTGCGTCACGGGATCGCCGCGATGACGATGTCGTGCCGGCGTCCGTTGCGGTGGAGTGTGAGTGGGAGAGGCCCGGGATGAGCGGCGAGGGCTCGTTCGAGGCAGGTGAGTGAGCGAAGCGGTGTGTCGTGGCTGGCGATGAGGAAGTCGCCGGCTTGCACGCCAGCGTTGGCGGCGGGGCCGTGGCTGGCGACGTCCTCGACGAGCAAGCCGGGCTCTGCCGGCAGGCCGACGGCGGCTCGGCGATGCTGGCCGACGGTCGCTGCGGCGATGGTCATCCCGAGTTTGTGATCTGGACGATCGGTCAACGGTTGTTCGATCTCGATGAGGAGGGTTTTGAGTAGCCGACCGAGAAACTGCTGTTCCTCGGTTGAAAGGGCGGCGACCAGTCGGGCTTCGTTGGCAAGGTGTTCGGGTGCGATGGCGTCGAACATGTCGTTGCCCGTAGCGGTGAGCGTGACGAGTGACGCCCGGGCGTCGCCGGGGTCCGGTTGGCGTTCGACGAGGTCTCGGTCGACGAGTTTGTCGATGCGGATACTGATCGTGCCGGATGTCAGTCGCAGGGCACTCATGATCTGGCGTTGGGAGAGCTGGAACGGCGGGCCAGCCCGACGGAGGTTGGCGAGGACTGCGAAGTCGGTGTTGGTGATCTTGGCCTTGGCGAACACGCGGTCGATCTCGTTGTTCCACTCGGCGGCGAGGCGGGTCACTCGGTACACCACACCGATCGGGGCAACGTCGAGGTCCGGGCGGACGGCCGACCACTCGCGCAGCAGTCGGTCGACATGGTCTTCCAGGCCCGTGACTGGGGCGACTTTGGCTGGTCGCGTCCTTGGCGTCATCCGTGCTCCTCGTTGTGTGCTCGCTCACCCAGTGTGGCAGATCTGCCGGTTCGAGTGAGTCATCATTCGTTTGTATAGTGTCATGTTGACAATGCTTGATGTCAAGCTATGATGTGGGCTTATGAGTCAGGTCACGTTGTGATCGTCAAGCGGAACTTCAGCCCGTTGAAGGTGCTGTCCGTACGTGTGGTCACCGCTCGCCTACGCGACCGCGGTCGCTGTCGTGGTGGTGGTGTTGCACTCGGCGAGCGGCAGTGCCCAGTTGACGGTGCCGTTCGCACCGGTGGGGACGTTGGGTGCTGCGTTGGCGATCTTCGTCGCCTTCCGCAACAACGCCTCCTACGGTCGGTGGTGGGAGGCACGGACGGTGTGGGGTGGGATCCACAACAACTCGCGGATCCTCGCCCGCCAGTTGGTCGCCTCGACCGACAACGCCATCGCTGCGGGTACCGGCGGATCGGAAGGAGAGATCCTCGCCTACCGACGCGAGCTCGTTCTTCGGATCATCGCATTCGCCCACGCCCTGCGGATCGAACTCCGTGGTACCAACGAATGGGAGGTGCTCCGCCCGCTGCTCCCGAACGGCGAGTTCGAGGCGCTGCTGTCGAGCGACGGTCGTTCGAACCTGGTGCTGCAACGGCTGGGAGTGCGGATCAAGGACGGGGTACGGGCATCAATAATCGGCCAGTTCGATCCGATCACCCTGGAACCGAACCTAGCAGCGCTGAACGGGTGGGCGGCCACGTCGGAACGGATCAAGCACACCCCAACACCGCGCCAGTACGACTACTTCACCCGGCTGGCGATCGCCGCGTTCTCGACGTTGCTGCCCTTTGGCCTAGCGAGCGTGGTCCCCGCCAACCAGGAGTGGTGGGTCATCGTGCTCACCGTGGTGGTGGCCGGGGTGTTCATCATCCTCGAACGCGTCGGCGCGGTCATCGATGCACCGTTCGAAAACTCGATCACCGACATCCCACTCACCTCGATCTGCAACGCGATCGAACGCGACCTGCTCGAGCAGATCGGCGACACCGACCGCCCCCTCCCCGCCATAGCCGTCGACGGCTACCTGTGGTGACCATCGAGCCATCGAATTCGCTCCCCAGCCGCCGCCTCCCGCCCACTCACCAACCAGATCGGAGCACCACCAATGGATACCTGGGACGCCTACCGTTCCCGCCGCAACATCCGCGACTACGCCGACCGGCCGATCGACGACCACGTCCTCGACCGGATCCTCGATGCCGGCCGGCGAGCGCCGTCGGCGTTCAACAGCCAGCCATGGGATTTCGTCCTCGTCACGGGCCATCCCGCCCTCGACGACCTCGCCACCGTCTGGCAAGGTGCGCGCCACATCGCCCGATCCGCCGCCACCATCGCAATGATCACCCCGATCGAGCCCGACCCCGACAAGGCCCGCTGGGCCGAGTTCGACCTCGGCCAGGCAATGATGGCGATGGCCGTCATCGCCTCCGACCAAGGTGTCGCATCGGCCCACGCACTGATCGGTGACCAGCAGCGCTGCCGATCGTTGCTCGGCGTGCCGGAGACCCACCGCGGCGCCTACCTGCTCGCTCTCGGCTACCCCGCCTCCGGAACGCTCACACCCCTCAACCACCTCGACCGGCGACCGCTGGTCGAGGTGGTCCACCGCGGCCGATGGTGACTCACGACGCCGCTTGGATTTCGAACGCTCAGCACCCACAACCCACCCAGAAGGAACTGCCATGACCACCAAGATCACCTTCCTCTACGGCAACCCGGCCGACCCCGACGCCTTCGAGACCGCCTACGCCGAGCAGCAACTCCAACTAGCGCGAGCCATCCCAGGCGTGCGGCGCATCGAGCAAGCCAAAGCCTGGCCCAAGGAGGACGGCACTCCCACCCCTGCATGGCGCATCCTCGATCTGACCTTCGACGACTACACCGCAGCATCCACGGCCGTCGCAACCGAGCAGGCCGGCGCCCTGTTCCACGCTGCGTTCCCGATCGCCACCGGCGGACTCACCATCCTGTTCACCGATGTGACCGAGACTGCCGTCGAAGAGAGTCCCACCACGGGCACCGGGTGAGCAACCTTCAGATCCTTCGTGGGGAGAACCCTAAGCGACCGTGTAGCTCACGAACACCGTCGAGAGCACGGTGCCATCGGTGCGGCTGCGAAGCACTGCCCGGACGGTGTGCGTGCCGATGCAACCAGCAGTGCTGGTCAGCCCGGTCGGGGCGATGTTCGTCGACGTCGTGAAGCCCTGCGTCGAACCGGAGCTCAACAACAAGGCGTTGAACAAGGAGAACGACGCCGTGCAGGTGGCGATGACGTTCGTCGGCTCGTCGAAATCGATCCAGTACGACTGCAGATAGATCGAGCAGTTGAAGACATCACCTCTGATTTGCAGTGGGCTCGCTGTGTAGCCACTTCCGCTGGCACTCAACCGCACCGTCGACGCCGAGATCGACGTGATGATGCCGCACTTGCCAGCGACGGTCCCACCGCCGCCGCCGCCACTGGCGGAACTCATCGACGACGGGACGAGGACGAAGCAGAGAGCGGCGGCGAGGAGAGTCGTGACGAACGTCTTGAAGGTCTTCATTGAAGTGCCTTTCGGGTAGAGATCGGTGTTGACCACGAGTCGGCTCCGGACGAACGGAACTCTTTGGAGCCCGCCCGGGACGGGTGGGCGGGCTCCAAAGGGAAACCGGGTGGACCGGGGACGGCCGTCGATCACCCGGAACCTTCGATGCTGCGCTCCGAGTTGAAGGAAACAGTGCGGCCGCAAGGCGGCGAAATACGCATGGAACACGCCCAATGGTCGTAGCACCATCGTCGTGTTGTATCCGCCCGGCGCCCACCTCATAGTTGGAGGTGACGATCCATGTATTTCCGTGGTCCCGTCGACGCACTGACTCGTTCGAAGCAACGGTCGAACGCGGGAGCCCACGATGACAACACAACAAGACAAACTCGAACAACTCCTCGACCTCGTCGAAGGTCGCCTGAGCCACGATGAAGTGGTGCGAGTCAACGCCGAGATCGAAGCCGATCCGGAGTTCAGTGCCGAGCATCAGTGGGTGCGCAACTTTCGATCCATGTCCGAGCGCACAACGCTGGTGCCCGCTCCGGCGTCGACGCACACAATGCTCACCAGACTGCTCCCCGAGCCCCGACCCACGAGCACCGCTGTCGGTCAGTTCCTCGAAATCGTCGCCAAGCTGATCCGCGATGTCACAGCTGGTCCGAGCTTTGCAGGAGCTCGTGGTGTGGCTCTCGACGCGAAACGCCAACTCCTGTTCGGCGCCGGCGACGACACCGACATCACGATCGAATTGGAGTTCATCGCTGATGCCCTCCGCGTCTCTGGTCAGCTGTTGGCCGATGACGCGGTCGCTGCCATCTCGCTGACCGGAGACGGATCCGTCGCCGAGTTCGAGACCGATGGGAACGGCGAGTTCTCCACGACCATCCCCGTACCGATGGCGGCGCAGTTGTCGATTACCACGACGGCGCAGAACATCCACCTCGACCTCACCCCATATCTCGATCCTGCCGGTTCTGCCCCCCACGGCACGACATAGCGAAACCCGGAGCTCCACATGTCACGTCGCCGATTCTCCCCCGTCCTAGTCATTGCAATCCTGGCGTCGACCATCGGCTCATATTCGGCAAGTCGGGCAGCGGGTCCGATCGGCGGCGACTTCGTCGCCGCAACGCAACTCATCGTCCGCCTCGATCCGGCCGTGGTCACCATCGAGGCAGTCGACACCGCCGTGGGCACAACGACCGCCGCTACCTCCAGCGGGATCCCGGGGTCGTACCTCCTCAACATTCCCGCAGGCGCAGATCCCACAGCGATCGGAACTCGGGTCGGCGCGATCCCCGGAGTCACCTCGGTGGTGGCGAACAGAACGATGTCGCCGCCCGAAGTCGACCTGGCTCGGATCTACGCCTGGCGGATCTACGCCTGGACCGACGGCGAACCGGTGCCCGGGTCCGCGCAGTACGCCGCACCCGCCGTCAATCTCGCTGCTGCTCAGCAGTTGTCGACCGGGAGCGGCGTCATCGTCGCAGTGCTCGACACAGGTGTGCAGCTCGATCCCCAGCCGCACTCGCTGTTGAACGCAAGCCTGGTTCCCGGCATCGACCTCGTCGATGGCGATGCACACCCGGCCGAAACCCGCAACGGCCTGGACGACGACGGTGATGGCCTGATCGACGAGGGCATTGGTCACGGCACACACGTCGCCGGCATCGTTCACCAGGTCGCGCCGTCCGCCAAGATCATGCCGGTTCGCATTCTCGACGACGACGGCTCGGGCACCACGTGGAACGCCGCCGAGGGAATGTTCTGGGCTGCGCAGCACGGCGCAAAGGTCATCAACATGAGCCTCGGCACCCACGGCTCTCCCGGTGTGCTGCGCGACGCCGTACAGGCCGTCACGGCCGCCGGAGTGCTCGTCGTCGCCGCCGCTGGCAACGATGGCAAGGATCGCACGATGTATCCAGCTGCCGCGGCCGGGGCGATCGCCGTTGGCTCGGTGGGTGCTGGCGACGTCGTCTCGACGTTCTCCAACTTCGGTCGCTGGGTCGATGTCGTCGCCCCCGGCGAGAACATCCACAGCTCGTACGCTTTTCCTGCCGACAGCTACGCCTCCAACAGCGGAACATCGATGGCCACCCCGTGGGTCGCCGGTGAGGCTGCACTGCTCCTCGCCCGAAACCCGTACCTGTCGCCCGCGGCGACGTCTGCGGCCATCTCAGGCGGAGCCCGATCCATCGACGCGGGCAATCCGTCGTTGGCGGGCCTCGTCGGGGCCGGCCGCATCGACCTGCTCGCCAGCCTGCGACTCGTCTGAGTTCGACACGCGCCGCCAGGGAGCGAGATCGCCCGTCGACGCTGGCGACCTGGCCCGACGCAACCATGCCGTGTAGGGTGTGTGTCCAACCTCGGGCGCGCGCGATGGGAACACGGATGAGGCAGGACCAATCTTTGCTTCGCGCCTGCCAGAGCGGCGACCGCAAGGCGTGGGAAACGCTGCTGGAGCGATACGAGCGACTCGTCTATTCGATTCCACTCAACTTCGGCCTGTCGCGCGGCGATGCCGACGACGTGGCCCAAGCGACCTTCTCGGCCCTGATTCGCAGCCTCGGATCGATCGCCGACGAGGAGCGGCTCGGTGCCTGGCTGGGCACTGTTGCCAGACGACAGACGTGGCGGCTCATTGAACGTCGGCGTCGTGAACCGCCGGTCACCGACGACCGGCTCGATCGCCTATCGACCGAGGATTCGGTCATCTCTCAGGCCGAGAATCTCGAATGGGTCCACCAGGGATTGGCCCAGATGGATCGGCGCTGCCGCGACCTGCTGACCTCGCTGTACTTCAGCGAGGAGACACCCGCCTACACCGCGGTTGCCGCGGAGTTCGGCATCCCGGTCGGCAGCGTCGGCCCAACCCGGGCACGATGCCTCGACAAGCTCCGCTCGCTCCTCGAGGACCTTCAGGACGAATGAGCCTCGATCGCGACGCCGCCCGACGACTCGCAGGCCTTGCTCGGCGGGAGGCGGTCGCAGAGCTCACCGCGCTCGGTCTGCTCGACGCCCAAGGCCTGGACGAGGTTCTCGACCAGGCGGGTGCACTCGTCCGCGACGACCCCGAGATCGGTGTACTTCTCGCCCAACTGGTCCGTGAGTGCGCAGTACCGGCTGACGCACCACTGGCCGTACCGCGTGCCACGTATCTGATGGCGCAGGCCAAAGCAGCGGCAGGCGAGATGCACATCGCGTTGGATCTGATCGACCAGGCTCGTGATGGCTTCGACGACCTCGGGCGCCGGACGGAAGGCCTGCGGACCAACCTCGGTCGTGCCCAGGTGTTGAACGAGATCGGCCGTCACGCCGACGCCTTGTCCAGTTGTCGGGAGATCCTCGACGATACGGAGCTCAACGCCGCAGCCAGCGACCCGGCGATAGTCGAACTCCTCGCCGCCGCGCACCAGAACTCGGGCCTTTGCCTCGAGCTGACCGGGCAGTTCGACGCAGCGCTCGACCACTACGGCTCAGCCGAGCTCGGTTATGCCGGAGTCGGAGCCACGCGCGCCTTGGCCGAAGTCGCCTACGACCGTGGATTGGTGCTGCTGGCTCTCGGGCAGCACGCGGATGCGCTCGCCGCGCTCACTCGGGCCGCCTCGACGTTCCGCGATGGAGAGTTCAGGGCACTGCTCGCCATGGCGCTCACCAACGTCGCCGAGGTACATCTTCACCGGGGTGAATACCAGTCGTGCCTCGATGCCCTTGGTGAGGCGAACGACGCCCTCGACGATATCTCGTCGCCCGTCGGCCAACATGTTCGCCAGCTCACTGCCGCTCGGGCCTATTCTGCGCTACACCTCTGGCCGGAAGCACACAGCAGCTTCGCCGAAGCGCTCTCGTTCCTCGACCAACGCGACCTGGCGATCGAACGAGCAAGGGCGCAGTGGGGTCTCGGAGTCGTGCTGGCGGCGATGGGGAGCTACGTCGAGGCCGAGGCGGCGCTTGCCGAGGCCGCCGACCGCTTCGCGCGCTCCGGGCAATCGGCCTGGCGAGCGGGAGTGCTG
Organism: Ilumatobacteraceae bacterium; assembly: GCA_031370745.1. Taxonomy (GTDB): domain Bacteria; phylum Actinomycetota; class Acidimicrobiia; order Acidimicrobiales; family Ilumatobacteraceae; genus JAENVT01. Next base: position 611 of record JANMQX010000270.1, on the reverse strand, counting down.
ATCGACCAGGCACTACTCGAAAGGGCGTTGGGAAACCGCAGCGCAGCCACGGCGTACGCGGAGCAAGCCGTGGGACTCGCTCCGGATGCATCCCCAGCACACCTACGTGCCCGGCTGCTGGTTGCAGACCTGACCGTCAACGATGATCCAACGGCGACGTATCGTGCCCTGTGCAGGGCTGCCGACCGACTCGCACTCGCTCCGTTGTCTGCCGCGGCCCATCACGCATTGGGTCGCCACCTCGCAAGCATCGGCCATTTCGCTGAGGCGGAAGTTGTTCTCCGCACGGCAGTCGCCGAGACCGAGGAACTGCGCGGCGGGCTGAGACATGAGACAACGCTCACCCATTTCTTCGATGACGGCGAATCACCGTACGAGGACCTTGTTGACGTGCTGGTGTCCAGAGGGGCATCCGCATCGGATGTTCTCAGGGTGGGTGAGCAGGCCAAGTCGCGGACACTGAGCGACATCGTCCGGGGCCTGGTCGCCCGACCGCAGACGTCACACTCCAACGAGATCGATTCGCTCGACGAAGATCGTCGGGCGATCTACGGGGAGTTGTTCTCGGGCGATGTGCAACCGGGCAGCGACCGCCACGAGTTGCTGCATCG
>JANMQX010000268.1:0-14465 GCA_031370745.1 Ilumatobacteraceae bacterium | reverse complement strand
TGCCGCGCGATTCGTGTCAGCAAAACCGCGGATTCTCCCGGTTTCGACTCACGCAAACCCTATAGGGTCGAGTGGAGTTCTTCAGGCCCACCTGTGTGCGCCGAAACACTCCACAGGGCTGGTGCCGAGCTAGCCGCCGCTGACGTCGGCGACTTTCTGTCGTCCGGCGCCGAGGAATGGCATCATGGATCGGAGGCGGCCGCCAACCTCCTCGATCTGGTGCACTCGGCCGGCTTCGCGGAGCGCGTTGAAATTGGCTCGGCCGCTCTCACTCTCGGCGACCCACTCCTTTGCGAACTTACCGGACTGGATCTCTTTGAGGATCTTCTTCATCTCCAGCTTGGTCCTGGCATTGACGATCCGCGGGCCGCGGGTGACGTCGCCGTATTCGGCCGTGTCACTGATCGAATAGCGCATCCCGGCGATGCCTTCCTCGTACATCAGATCGACAATCAGCTTGACCTCGTGCAGGCACTCGAAATAAGCCATCTCCGGCTGATAGCCGGCTTCGACCAACGTGTCGAACGCTGCTTGGACGAGCGACGTCAAACCGCCGCACAGCACCACCTGCTCGCCGAACAGGTCGGTCTCGGTCTCTTCGCTGAACGTGGTCTCGATCACACCGGCGCGGGCGCCGCCGATCGCCTCGGCATAGCTGAGAGCCAGGGCGTGAGCCTCGCCGGTGGCATCTTGATGCACCGCGATCAGACATGGCACGCCGCCGCCCTCGGTGTAGGTGCGGCGTACCAGGTGACCTGGCCCCTTCGGAGCGATCATGATGACGTCGACAGTCTTCGGCGGGCGGATCCTCTTGAACCTGATGTTGAACCCGTGGGCGAACGCAATTGCCTTGCCCTTGCGCATGTGCGGCTTGATGAACTCTTCGTATGTGGCCTTCTGCTCGGTGTCGGGCATCGTCATCATGATCACGTTGGCCCACTTCGCAGCGGCACCGATCTCCATCACCGTCAACCCTGCTGCTTCGGCTTTGGCGGCAGACTTGCTGCCCTCGCGAAGCCCGACGACGACCTGCACGCCCGACTCTTTCAAGTTCAGCGCGTGGGCGTGACCCTGCGAGCCGTAGCCGATGATGGCCACCTTGCGACCTCGAATGATCGACGGATCGGCGTCCGCCTCGTAGTACATCTTCGCGGCCATCTCAGCCAGCCTTTCCGTAGTCGCTTTTCTTGGTGTTGGAGTTCGCGGCACGCAGTCGTGCCTCGCGGTCGAGTTTGGGTAGCGCCACACGACCGGTGCGCTGCAACTCCACGATGCCATATCCAGCCAGCAATGCTTCAAAATCGTCGAGCTTGTCGGGGTGACCGTCGAGGCTGATCGTGATCGCTTCGACACCCACAGCCAGGATCTTGCCCTCGAAGATCGTCGCCAGATCGACGATCTGACTGCGGTTCTCGGGGGTGACCCGGATGGTCGCCAGCAGCAGTTCGCGTTCAACCGACCGCCGCGGATCGAGCTCGCTGATCTTGACGACTTCGATCAGCTTGAACAGCTGTTTGGTGATCTGTTCGAGCGGCGAGGAATCGACATCGACCACGATCGTGATGCGACTGAAGCCGGGCTCCTCTGCAGGGGCGACCGCCAGCGAGAAGATGTTGTAGTCGCGGCGGGCGAACAGTCCAGCGACGCGAGCCAGAACGCCCGGCCGGTTCTGCACGAGCACCGACAGGATGTGATGGTTGATATCGGTGGTCATCTCAGTGCGCTCTTCCTGGCCATCTGTGAATCAGGCAGGATCAAGTCGTCATTGCCCATGCCGGCCGGCACCATCGGGAACACCTTCTCGCGGGCGTCGACCCGGAAGTCGACGACGACGGGACGGTCGTCGATGGAGTTGGCCTTGTCGATGGCCGGCTGAACCTCCTCCGGCGAATCGACGCGGATGCCGACGCAGCCCATCGCCTCTGCCCACTTCACGAAGTCGGGCAACTCAGGCGACAGGTAGACCTCGCTGTATCGCTCGTCGTAGAACATCTCCTGCCATTGACGAACCATGCCGAGGTAGCTGTTGTTCAAGATGCCGACCTTGATGGGGATCCGCTCCACGCTGGCGGTCACGTGTTCTTGGGCTGTCATCTGGAAGCAACCATCGCCGTCGATGGCCCACACGGTGCGATCGGGGCGTCCGACCTTGGCGCCGATTGCCGCCGGGACGCTGAAACCCATCGTGCCGAGGCCACCGGAATTGACCCAGGTGTACGGCTCGTTGAACCGCCAATACTGCGACGACCACATTTGATGCTGGCCGACACCGCTGACCAGGATCGTGCCCTCCGGTGCGCTGTCGCGCAGTTGCTCGAGGCAGAACTGCGGCTTCAACGCTTCCCCCGGCTCGCTGGCCTCGTACGACAACGGGAACTGCTCGCCCCACCCGCTGATGCGACTCTTCCACGCGCCGATGTCAGTTTGTGTTGCGCCGCCCTCGAGGAGATCGCGGATCGCCTTGATCAGCTCCTCGATGACCAGACGGCAGTCACCGACGATCGGTACATCCGGCTTGCGAACCTTGCCTTGCTCGGCCGGGTCGATGTCGACGTGGATGACCTTGGCGTCGGGCGCGAAGGTCGAGACCTTGCCGGTGATGCGATCGTCGAATCGGGCGCCGAGCGTGATCAGCAGATCGCTGCGTTGCAGTGCCGTGATTGCGGTCGCGTTGCCGTGCATACCAGGCATGCCGAGGCACAGTGGATGATCATCGGGGAACGCGCCGCGGGCCATCAGCGTCGTGACGACATGGATGTCGGTCATCTCTGCCAACTCGCGCAACGCCCCAGCCGCGCGAGCTTTCAGGATGCCGCCTCCGACGTAGAGGATCGGTCGCTCAGCGGCGAGGATCAACTTGGCCGCCTCTTTGATCATCCGCGGGTGACCCTTGGTGTTGGGTCGGTACCCGGGCAGGCTGTCGATGACTTCGGCATCTGTGGGCCAATACCACTCCATCGAGTTCTGCAGCACATCCTTCGGCACGTCGATCAGGGTCGGGCCCGGCCGGCCAGTGGTTGCGACCCGGAACGCCTGGCGCACGGCCATCGGCAGGTTTTGCGCCGACATCACCAGTTCGTTGTGCTTGGTCACGCTGCGGGTGATGCCGACGGTGTCGCATTCTTGGAACGCATCAGTGCCGATCGCAGTCGTCGACACCTGGCCGGTGATGCACACCATGGGGATCGAGTCCATGTACGCGTCGCACAACGGGGTGACCATGTTGGTTGCTGCCGGACCACTGGTGACCATGGCCACGCCGGGACGGCCGGTGACATGTGCGTATCCCTCCGCCATGTGGCCCGCCCCTTGCTCGTGGCGAACCAGGATGTGGCGGATCGACGAGTCGAGCAGCGGATCGTAGGCAGGCAGGATGCAACCACCCGGCAGGCCGAACATCACCTCGACGCCCTCCATCTCGAGCGCTTTGATCAGGGCTTGGGCCCCCGTGATCTTCATGTTGTCGACGATCCTTCCTTGTCCCTGAGACTGGCTTCCACTGGCGAAAAACTGGCCCGAAAAATCAAACGGCCCCCCGGACGGGAGGCCAAGATGCACGCATATGTGGGCGTGCATCTACATGAGTACTACGACAATCGCGATGGTTCCGGCAGGCATGAATCGTAGTGTGCCATGCCCGGGCGCCGACGCGCAACCTCGTGAGCGCGACAATCCTGCAGTGACCGCCCGCCGACAGTTCACGGACGCGCAGCGAAGAGCGCGCCTGGCGATGCGCCATCGCCTGGTCGCGGCAACGCGAACCGACCACATTCCGACGATCGCCGACTCGCTCGTAGCGCTGCACTCCAGCGATCCGGCAACGGTCTATCTCTCGGCGATGGCCCGGATGAAACACCCGTCGCTCGAAGCATCCGGTGCGTCGGAGGCCAATGGAGTCATGTCGTAGGTGATCCAGGTCGTACGCGTTGCCCGCTGGTCGTACACAGCCCGAGCGCGGTAGTTGTCGTCGGCAGTTGTCCACCGCACGACCGCCCAGTTGCGCGCCAGAGCGAGCCTGTTGATCTCGGCGAACAGAGCCTCGACGACCCCTGTCCCGCGTGCACTCGGCTCGACGAACAGGTCGTCGAGATAGCCGGAGATCACCCCGCGCAGCGGTCGCACCCACTCGCGAAGGTGAGCCAGACCCTGCGGCTCTCCCATCTCGCCGTCATGCTCATCGGCGGCTACCGCGACAAGTGCCTCGATGCTGCGGTCGTCGTGGATCCACCCCCAGATCTGGCGTTGATGCTCGTCGCTGGTGGGCCAGTCGTAGAAGTCGGCGTAGCCGCGGAACAGTCGGGTCCACGGCTCGAACTCGTCTGCTCGAACCGGTCGTACCTTCCACGTCTGCACGAACTGAAACTACCGCCCGTGAGGGTGACCGCCGGGTTGATATACCCTCTCACCCGTCCCCCGACGAGAGGAGTCATGATGTCCAAGCGAGAGAGCTACGCACCTGGCACGCCATCCTGGACGGATCTGGCCACCAGTGATCAAGCGGCAGCGAAGTCGTTCTACGGAAACCTCTTCGGATGGTCATTCGACGATCTTCCCGTCGGTGACGGGATGTTCTATTCGATGGCCACACTCCGCGGCGAAAATGTTGCCGCAATCAGTACTCAACAACCGCAACAGACCGCCGCCGGCGTACCACCCCACTGGCAGATGTACGTCACCGTCGTCGACGTCGATGCGACGACGGCGTTGGTCGAAGGCGCCGGCGGCACAGTGCACGTCCCGCCGTTCGACGTGATGGATGCCGGGCGGATGTCAGTGATCAACGACCCCGCCGGTGCGTTCCTGCTGTTGTGGACGCCGACCAACAACATCGGCGCAGGCAGAGTCAATGAGCCAGGGGCCTTCACGTGGTCCGAGCTCGTCGCCGCTCCCAACGACCGCACGGCGAGCTTTTACGAAACCGTGTTGGGCCTGAAGATCATCTCGGCGCCGATGGACGACGGAACCACGTACGACGGCTTCACGCTCGATGGCACACCGCAGACGATGCTCGCCGGGACGATTCCGCCGCCCATGCCCGGAGTGCCTGCGCACTGGAGCATCTACTTCGGTGCGCAAAGCGTCGACGCCACCGCCGCCAAGGTCGCTGAGCTCGGCGGCAAGGTGTTCGTCGAACCGTTCGACATTCCCGTTGGACGTATGGCCGTGGTAGCCGACCCGCAAGGGGCGATGTTCAACCTGTTCGAGATGGCCCCCGCAACCGACTGACCGCTTACTTCACCTTCACGAAGAGAACAGATCCGGCGACCATCGTCGTGTTGGGCGCTGGGGTCTGTTCGAGGACGGTCCCGAGAGCGGCCGTTGGCGAGTTGCCCGGCTCCTCGATCAAGGTCCAGCCGTTGGCTTGGGCGTCTGAACGAGCTTTCTGGATGGTGCCGTTCACGTAGTTGGCGAGCGGCGCGGGGTGCAGCGCGGTCAACGTCGCGTTGGCGGCATCCAGTTGGCCTTGAACAGTCTTGAGAGATGTCTGGGTGTCGGCCAACGTGGCGTTGGTTGCATCGAGTTGAGTCGTTACCGTCTTCAGGTCCGTTTGCAACTTGGCGACCTGAGCGTTGCTCGCATCGAGTTGGGCCTGGAGACCCGTCGACGTGCCTCCGGCGGTACCGACTTGTGCCGCGAGCGCGTCACGTTCCGCCTGGGTTTGAGTCAAGGTGGTCTGCAACGCGGCGAGGTCTTGTGCCGCTTTGGTCTGTGCAGCAGTGAGCAGCGCGACCTGGTTCTGCAAATCCTTCGTTGTCGGCGTCGAATCGACAACAGAGCCAACCGGTGCGGTGTTCGATGTGAGACTCGTCGTCTGATCGTGGCGGCTGTTGCCGATCAGGAAGCCGATCAGACCACCGACGAAGAGAGCGAGCAACGCAGCGAAGTACGGCCAAGCGGGCCGGCGGTCGTCGACGAACATCGGAGCGGGGGCGATCGGTTCCACGGGCGCAACAGCCGGGGGGACAACGGCTTGGTATGAGACCGCTGGGATGACCTGCGTCGGCTGGTATGCGCCGACGGCGTCGAGCGGCGTCGTCGCCGGCACGATGTGAATGGGCTCCGCGACGCCCGGCTCGACAACTGGTTCCTGTGGCACGCTGGCCTCCTGCATTCCGTGCGGGAGCAAAATTCTCCGCATCCCACCAATACCCGGCGTCGGGTCTGTGCAAACGAACGGCCGCGCGTAGCAGGTCAGCCCACTGCGCGCTGGTGACACTGTGCGGTGGCAAACGGAAACTCCCTCGTCGGCCAAAACGCTAGAGCGCTCCACATTCCTAACCTGGTCAGCCATGACAACTCCCCCGCCCCCTACCGTCGCTCCAGCAGAAGGTCGCTTGGGCGTGCTGACCGTCGGACTCGGCGCGGTCGCGTCGACGTTGATCGCCGGTGTCGAATTGGTCAAGCGCGGCATGAGCGCACCGGTCGGATCGCTGACTCAGATGGGCACGATTCGGCTGGGCAAGCGCACCGAGAACCGTCGTCCGCTGATCAGCGAGTTCCTGCCGCTGGCATCGCTCGAAGACATCGTGTTCGGCGCTTGGGATCCATTTCCCGACGACGCATACGTGGCGGCGACGCGGGCGGGCGTGCTCGACGGTGGCAAGCACATCGAAGCCGTCAGCGATGCTCTGCGCGAAGTGCGGCCGATGCCGGCCGCTTTCGATCGCGAATACGTCAAGCGCATCGACGCCGACAACACCATGCACACCATCAACAAGCGCAGCATGTTGAACTCGATACGCGAAGACATCAACCGCTTCCGCGAAGAAAAGATGGTCGAGCGGGTCGTCATGCTCTGGTGCGCAAGCACCGAGATCTTCATCGAGCCGGGGCCGGCGCACATGAACCTGGAAGCGTTCGAGGCGGCGATCGATGCCAACGATCCGACGATCGCCCCGTCGATGCTGTATGCGTATGCGGCCATCCTCGAAGGCGTGCCGTTTGCCAATGGCGCACCCAACCTGACCGTCGACATTCCCGCGCTACGGGACTTGGCCGTCGATCGCAAGGTTCCAATCAGTGGCAAGGACTTCAAGACGGGCCAGACGTTGATCAAAACGGTGATCGGGCCGATGCTGAAGGCCCGCATGCTCGGCCTGTCGGGTTGGTACTCGACCAACATCCTCGGAAACCGCGATGGCGAGGTGCTCGACGATCCCGACAACTTCAAGACCAAGGAAGAATCGAAGCTCGGTGTGCTCGAACACATCCTCGACCCCGAGGTGTTTCCGGCGCTGTACGGCAACGTGTACCACAAGGTGAGGATCAACTACTACCCACCGAGAGGTGACAACAAGGAGGGCTGGGACAACATCGACATCTTCGGATGGCTCGGATATCCGATGCAGCTGAAGATCGATTTCCTGTGTCGCGACTCGATTCTCGCCGCACCCCTCGCGCTCGACCTGGTGCTGTTCAGCGACCTTGCTCAGCGGGCTGGGATGTCGGGTATCCAGGAGTGGCTGAGCTTCTACTACAAGGCGCCGATGGTCGCTCCGGGCCTCTACGCAGAGCACGACTTGTTCATCCAACTCACCAAGCTGAAGAACACACTGCGGTGGATGATGGGCGAAGAGCAGATCACCCACCTCGGCCGCGAGTACTACGAGGACACCTGAGCCGGGCTCGGCCAGGCATTGCCGGCGGGAGCCAGAGACATCACCACGCGAGCTCCCCCGAACGGGCTCGACTCGATCGTCACCGAACCTCCGTGGGCCAGCGCGACCTGCTTGGCAATCGCGAGTCCGAGTCCTGAACCATGGCCGCCGCCGCGCTCGAATCGCTCGAGCACACGTTGTCGGTCGACTGTTGGCACCCCGGGGCCGTTGTCGTCGACGGTAACCCTGGGGCCAACGACCGACACGACCACTCGCTGCACCGAGCCATCGGCAGGCACGCCGTGCACCAACGCGTTGCGCACGATGTTGGCAATGGCCAGCCTGACACCATCGCGCCACGCAATGAGCGTCGTCGGCGGCGTCGATTCGATTTCGATGGTTGCTTCAGGGCTTCGGCGGCGCTCGTCGGCAATCGCTGCGTCCGCCACGTCCGCGAGATCGACCTCGTCGAACCAGGACCGATCCGCGAACTCGGCATCGGCGAGCGCACGAACGGCCGACAACGCAGCCGCCATTCGTTGCAGCTGCTCGTTGGCCAGGCCGAGCACCTCGAGCCGATCGGGTTCGGACATGCGGCCGCTGCGGGCCATGTCGAGATTGATGAGGGCACCCTGCAGCGGCGTGCGCAGTTCGTGGGTGGCGGATGCCGCGAAGGCCCTCGCTGCGTCGAGCGCTGCGCCGCGCCGGTGCGTCTCGTCGGCCAACCGTTGCAAGTTCTCGTTGAGCGCCGTTGCCACATCGTCGACCTCGGTGGAGCCGTAGGTCTCGCCAACACGCCAGGTACCGGGATCGGCGTCCTCGATTCGCCCAGTGTCGCGGCGCAAGGCCGTGAGTGGGCGCGTGGCGACCGTGCCGAGCAAGTAGCCGACGACACCGGCCGCGACCGATGTCAGCATCATCACGAATATGACCCGTCGGCGCAGCTGCATTGCACGCGCATCGACATCTCCGAGCGGCGCGACGAGTTGCACGAGTGTCTTGTCGCCGGGCTTTGGAACGTCGAGCACCTCGACCGTGTACAGCCGCCAGCGGTCGCCACTGGCGCGCGCCGTCGACCAACCTGGGACGATCTTGTTGGGAAGTGGATCGTCGGGCAGCAGCCCGAGCGAGATCGTCTGACTGCCGGTCACCACCCGTGCGCCCTCGAGCGTCGTGCGCAGTTCGGACTGGGCCAACCGCTGGGCAACTGCGGCCAGAATCGGCGCAGTTGCGGCCCGCTCGCGCAGTTGGGTGTCGACACGCTCCTGCAGGATGCTGGCGAAGTACCCGCGGAACAACGAGCCGACGGCGAGCAACGTGATCGAGGCAGCTATGAACGATGCGAGCCCGGTGCGCGTCGCCAGGCGCATCTAGGGGATCCTCAACACGAAGCCGACTCCACGCACCGTTTCGATCAGATGGTGGGCGCCGGCGGCGTCGAGTTTGCGACGCACATATCCGACGAACACATCGACAACGTTCGTGTCCACGTCGAAGTCGTAACCCCACACCAGTTCGAGCAGGCGAATTCGTGACAGAACGATCCCAGGGTTTCCGGCGAACACCGCCAGCAGGTCGAACTCACGCCTCGACAGTTCGAGTCGAACGTCGCCGACCTTTGCAGCGTGACGATCGAGGTCGATCCACAACGGACCCGCCGACAGCACCTTCGTCACGCCTGCCGAGGGCTTCGACCGGCGCAGCAGGGCGTGAAGGCGTGCAACGAGCTCGTCGAGCGAGAACGGCTTCACGACGTAGTCGTCTGCGCCGGCCTGCAGGCCTGCGACCCTGTCCCCCACCTGGTCGCGAGCCGACAGAATCAGAATCGGAGTATCGACGTCGAGGCCGCGCAGGCGAGTGCACAGCTCGACACCCGACATTCCAGGCAGACCGATGTCGACGATCATCACGTCGGGGCGGCGGCGGGCAACGATCGCGATCGCCGTTTCCGCATCGGGCACCGACGAGACGTCGAAGCCATGCACACCCAGCCCTCTATCGACGGCCATCCGCACGGCATCGTCGTCTTCGACGACCAGCACGCGTCCACCGTCGGGTGATCTCACCGACACGTCGCTCTCGATCGAACGGCAATCATTGGCACGAAGTCACTTGCACGAAACCATTGTGGTCGGTGCAGGTCAGTCTTGACTGAGATCCGAGTCGACGCCACCAAGGAGTTGGTCGATCTCATCGAGCTGCTTCTCCATGTCGGCGACCGCTGCGTCGCTGACTGTTGCCGGCGCAGCGACCGCGCCTGCGGTAGTGACGGGCACGGCTGGTGTTGTCGCGGCGGGGACGGTCGCCGTCGATATCGGACCGCTGCTTGCACCCGACGATCCGCATGCAGCCAGTCCGACGGTGATGCTCACCGCGATTGCGGCAAGCATCACCGCCGTCGGCCCGTCCCGGTGACGAAGATCCATCACACATCCACGCCGTGGTTGCGGCACATCTCGGCGAGCTTCGTCAGCCGCTGTTGACGGTTCGTCAGCACTGTCAGGGTCTGGGTGCGCACCTTCAGCCGGTTCGTCAGAACTGTCGCCAACTGCGTGCGACCTTTGGCCGTTGCGTCGTCGATCCGGGCCTGCAGCCACAGGAGCGATCCGCGTGTGCTTGCATCGCCGTTGAGGCGGGTGATCATCTTGTCGGTGCGGGTCTCGAGCTTCGGAATCCGCAGGCATGCTCGCTTCAGCCGCGCCGGCAGCTCGCGGGTTGCCGTGCCACTGGGCGCGGGAGTCGTCGTATTCGCCGCGCTAGCGACGGCTGGTACGACAAGACCGGCACTCGCCGTCACGACGACGGCACCGATCATGAGCTTCGACGTGAAGCTGCGACGGGGGGTTGTCATTACTTGCTCCTTTGGTCACGCCGGTGACTCGTTCACCGGACATGCGCCACAATGAATCGGTTGTATGAGACAGCTCTGTGAGTCTCATGTGTCAGATGTCACATGACCTTGTCCGGTAACTGGCGCGCGAGCGTCGGTGGTATCGCGACTGGTTCGCGTGACCTGAGCCCCGACTAGGGGGCCGGGGTTCGGCCGGAGAGGATCTCGGCGAGGATCGAAGCATCCATGTTCCCCCCGCTGACGATCGCACCGAGCCGGCGGCCAACCACCGGGCCGTTGCTTTCTTGGTCGGCCATGAGCCCCGCCAGCGCGGCCGCGCCGGATGGCTCGACGAGGTGGTGCGTGCAACGCATCAGCAGCCGCACGGCGTCGGCGCACTGGTCCTCGCTGATCTGGACGATTCGGGCCGCACCGCCGACGATGATCTCGATCGCAGCCGGCACCGGCACGCGGGTCGCAACCCCGTCGATGAACGTCGCGGAGGCCTCGGTGCTGACGGGAGACCCAGCTGCGAACGACAGCGCCGTTGCCGGGGCAAGCTCAGATACGACTCCGACGATCTCTGTGTCGAGGCCCAACAGATCACGAATCGTGATGAGGCCGCAGATCCCCGATCCAAGTCCCACCGGTACGTAGACGACGTCGAGTTGACCGGCGGCGTTGAAGAACTCGTGCGCGTAGGTGGCGACTCCGCGGCAGAGGTCGCGATCGAACGACGGCACGGCTTCGAGACCGCGCTCCTCGGCCAGCAACAGCGAGTGCTCGAGGGCCGCTTGGAAATCGACTCCATGCTCGATCAACTCGGCGCCGAAACCACGCATGGCTGCGTTCTTGTCGGGGCTGTTGCCGTGCGGCACGACGATCGTGACCGCCACACCGGCAGCCCGGCCGGCGAACGCCACACTTTGGCCATGGTTGCCGCGGGTCGCACAGACAACGCCGCTGACGTTCGGCCGCTCGCGCACCAGGCGGTCGACGTACACCAAGCCACCGCGCACTTTGAACGCTCCTGTCGGCGTGCAGTTCTCGTGCTTCAACCAGACCTCGGCCCCGACAGCCTCGTTGAGCAGTGGCCAGGTGAACTGCGGTGTGGGCGCCATGTGCCGGGCAACGATCTGCGAAGCCTCAGCGAACTCGTCGATGGTGAAGAGCGTCATGCCGACACAACAATGTTGACGCGCACATCATGGTCTGCCAGCGGCATCTCGTCGACCAGCTGATCGGTGAAACACACGCCGGCGGATGTCGCCGAGAGCGTGGGGAGAAAGCGGTCGTAGTAACCGCGGCCGTACCCGAGCCGATCGCCGGCCGCGGTGAAGGCCAGGCCGGGAACGATCACGAAATCGATCTCGTCGACGTCGACTGCCGGTCCGCTGGGCTCCAACACGCCGAACTTGCTGGCGATCAACGGCCACTCGCCGTCTGCCGGCACGATCCCCGCCGGCTCGACCCGCGGCAGCAGCAGGCGCTTGCCCTCGACGCTCAACCTGGCGAACAACGGGTCGGTATCGGGCTCACCGCTGAACGCAACGAAGGCCATCACGCTGTTCGCCTGGCGGTACTGCTGCAACTCGGCCACCTTGGCCCACAACTGAACACTGCGCATCAGATGGTCCTCGACGGTGTCGCGGACCATGCGCATGCGAGTGCGCAGCGCGGCCTTGTCGATCACCCGCACAGCGTGCCACGGCTGTCAACGTGACGTGGAGCGGAAGTACAGTCGAGCGTGATGTCGATCGATCCATTGAAATATCGCCTGGTGCTCGGGCACTTTCCGACAGGGGTCACGATTGTGACGGCGATGGTCGACGCCGAGCCGGTTGGCTTCACGATCGGTTCGTTCACCTCGGTGTCACTCGACCCACCGCTGGTCGGCTTCCTGCCGATGACAACATCCGACCGGTGGATACGCATGGCCGACGCCAACACCTTCTGCGTGAACGTGCTCGGAGTAGACCACGGCGATCTGTGCTGGCGGTTCGCGAAGAGCAGCATCGAAAATCCTTTCGAGGGTGTTTCGTGGTCCCCATCGCCGGTGACCGGCTCACCGATCCTCGACGGCGCCATCGCCTGGATGGACTGCACCACGGCAGAGGTCGTCGACGCCGGTGATCACTTCTTCGTCATGGGCTTGGTGGTCGCCATGGATCACGCCGATGAAGACAGCAAGCCAGCCCCGTTGTTGTTCTTCAGGGGTCAGCTCGGTGGCTTCGCGGGGCAGGCGTGAATCGACGGACGGTCGTGGCCGCTGTTGTCGACATCATCGCCATCGTGGTGTTCGTTGCCATCGGCCGGCGCAATCATGCCGAGGGCGAATCGGTGGACGGCATCCTCACGGTTGCTGCCCCGTTTTTGATCGCCCTCGCCGTCGGGTGGATCGCAGCACGTGCCTGGAGCCGCCCGATGCAAGTCGAAACCGCATTCATCATCTGGCCGATCACCGTCGCACTTGGCATGGTCGTGCGCAATCTTGTGTTCGATCGCGGCACTGCGCTGCCGTTCATCATCGTCGCCACACTGGTGACAGGCGTGTTCCTGGTCGGCTGGCGGATGCTGGCCGCCGTCGCCGAACGGCGAATCAGCCCCAAAGCGATCAAGCCGGCTCGCTGAGCAACTCGGTGCCGTGTTTGCGCAACTCCGCAAGGGTCGTGACACCACTCAATTGCATCACTGATTGCAGTTGATCTGTCAGCAGCGAGATGAGGTGCTCGACGCCGCGCTGACCCGCAGCGGCGACCGCGTACACGTACGGCCGGCCGATGAACGCCATGTCGGCACCCAACGCAACGGCCACTGCGATGTCGGCGCCGTGGCGGACACCGGAGTCGATGACGATCGGCGCGTCGGGCCCGATGCTGGAGCGCAACGGGGCCAGCATGTCGATGGTCGGTGTGCAGCGGTCGAGTTGGCGGCCACCGTGATTCGAGAGATGGAATCCGGTGATGCCGATGTCGAGCGCCCGTTGTGCATCAGCGGGTCCGATCGGCCCCTTCAGCAGCAGCGGACCACGCCACCTCTTGCGGATGCCTTCGACGTCAGACCAGTTCAACGAGTGATCGAACAGCGAGCCGATGCGCGTTGATGCCGCACTCTTGACCTCGTCGCGCGACAGGGCACCGAAGTTGGCGAACCCGATGGCGGGACTGCGCAGCATCCTGACCCAGTAGCCGGGTCGTCGTCCGATGTCGAAGATGGTCTGCGGGCTGAGCTGTGGCGGAATGGTCAGGCCGTTGCGCATGTCGCGTGTGCGACGCCCGGTGACGACCGTGTCGATGGTGACCTCCAACGCTTTGTAGCCCGCCTCGTCTGCACGGTCGATCAACGGATCGCTGAGCCGGCGGTCACTGGTGACATACAACTGAAACCACAGATTTTGGTGACCGGTGGCGGCAACATCTTCGATCGTGGTAGTGCCCATCGTCGACAACGTGTAGGGAATGTCTTTGGCCTTCGCCGCGAGGCAGGAGGAGACCTCGCCCGTGGGGTGCATCATCCGTGTGTAGCCGGTGGGCGCCAAACCGATCGGCACCCGAAACGGGTGCCCGAACAACTCGCCTGACAGATCGGTGATCGACACGTCGCGCAGCAGTTGCGGGTTGAGCTTGCGTCGTGTGAAGGCCTGGCGGTTGGCGAGCAGCGCGATCTCTTCCTCGGCGCCGCCTTCGACGTAGTCGAACACCGCCTTCGGCAGTTTGCGTTTGGCGACAACCCGGAAGTCGTCGGGCATGTGCGTTCGATTCAGCAGCCGTTGTACCGGATCGCGCTCGAACCGACGGAGCTGTATGAGCTCGAGTACCTCGTGAAGGTTCATCGCCTGTCCCTCCGTGTGCTCACAGCGTGTTGGTGATCGCGCCTGTCTCGGCGCCCTGGACCAACTTGGCATACTTGCCCAGCACGCCACTGGTGTAGCGAGGCGGGTTCGGTGCCCACGAGGCGCGTCGTTTGGCAAGCTCACCGTCATCGACGAGCAGATCGAGGGTCAGTTCGTGCACGTCGATCAGAATCTGATCGCCGTC
>JANMQX010000183.1:0-1517 GCA_031370745.1 Ilumatobacteraceae bacterium | reverse complement strand
GTGGGCGGACCGGATCGGCGATACGTGGGTCTTCAACCCCGGGCGACAGATCGGTCCCATTCCGACACGCATCGAACTTGACCTCGACGAACAACGTGCAACGTGGATTTCGCTGCTCGGCACCGAGGAAATCAGCCTGACCGAGCAGTCAACGCCGCGCCGCACAGTGTTCTGACGTCGCTCGGACGACCTGGCGTTTTCAGTACTCGGGGTCCGGCTCTCGGACCGAACCCGGGCTGGCCAATGGGCCTGTGTGCTCGCCCAGGCGACTGAGGACATCCGACACCATCGACAGCCCCGGCACGTCTGCGTACTGACGAGTCAGGTCAGCGAGGTACGTGGTGACGAAGGACAGGCGCTCGGCGAGACCGACCGCGACGAGCTTCGTGATCGCCGGAGCGCTCGCCAACAAGCCGTGACCGTCGGCAGCGTGGCGCAGCGTGCTCTGCTTCGTTGCCTCGACCGTCGCACTGTGGGCAATACCTTGCAAGATCGACATCTCGCCGATCAGCGCGCCGGGATCGGTGATCGTGTTCACCTGAATATTGCCCTTGCGCACTCGCAGCGCTCCGGAGACGAGTATCCAAATACTCCCGCTGGCGCCGCCTTCGTGCACCACGGCTTCGCCAGGGGCGAACTCGACCTCGGGAAGGTTCGCCGAGAGCGCAAGCATGTCGGTCACGACAACATCGTAGATGACCCGCGACGATCACCTTTGCGTGCCCCAATGCTCCGACGCGCCGCCTCAACCGAACGGACGACGATCAACGGACCGGCGCCCAGGGTCAGAGCCACCCAGCGCTCGTCGTGGGTATGACATCAGCTCGGCCGACGGCGCGGCTACGCTCCGACTGCGGCGTAGGGGAGTTTCTGCTGATTTTCCCGAGGAGTACCAGTGCCGAAGTCGAAGATCTTCATGGCAAGTGCGATGTCGCTAGGCCTGGTGATGTCCGCCTGCTCCGCGACCAAGAGCACCGCGCCCACCACCACGTTCGGCACCGTTGCGGCCCTTTCGTCAACTCTGCCGACGTTCCAGACAACCGACACCACGGCCACTGGGAGCGCTTCCACCGAGACAACACCGTTGACCCCCGTACTGGCGACAGTCGATACGACGACAACGACGGCTGCGCCGGTTTCGACATCATCGAGTGCCTCGTCGTCGACGACGACGGATTGGGAGGTTGTCGGTGGCATCTTCACGACGAAGGCGGCCGCGCAGAGTCAGCTCGACAAGCTGACTGCTGCCAAGTTCACCGGGTTTTCGTTGAAGGCGGTTGGCGCGAAGACCGCCGTAGTGCTGCCAGGTCTGACCAAGGCTGAGGCGACGGCGATGGCGGCCAAGATCAACACAGCCGGCGTCGCAACGGCGACGATCTTCCAGTTGACGTCCTCTTCCTCGTCATCGTCGACGACGGATTGGGAGGTTGTCGGTGGCATCTTCACGACGAAGGCGGCCGCGCAGAGTCAGCTCGACAAGCTGACTGCTGCCAAGTTCACCGGTTTTTCGCTGAAGG
>JANMQX010000176.1:0-16844 GCA_031370745.1 Ilumatobacteraceae bacterium | reverse complement strand
CCGACAAGGTCGCGGCCGCAGGCATCAGCGTGATCGCTCTCCCACACACCAACCTGTTCCTCCTCGGCCGCGAGCACCAGGTTGCCATGCCGAGAGGCGTTACAGCCGTCAGAGCATTGCGCACTGCCGGGGTCAACGTTGCGGCGGGAGCCGACAACCTGCAGGACCCGTTCAATCCGGTTGGGCGCGCCGATCCCCTCGAGACGGCGGGCCTCATGATCATGACCGCCCACGTCGTGCCCGCCGTGGCCCTCGAGATGGTCACCAGCAATGCCCGGCAGGCTATGGGTCTCGAGCCCAGCGACGACCGGGTGGCGGTGCGGGCAGCGACGGTGCGTGAGGCGATCGCCTTCGGCCCCGCTGACCGGCGGCTCGTTCGCCACACGCCGATTCCTGAAACAGAGCATTCACACGATGGCGACTGAGCGAGCAGAGTCGCTGCTCTACACTCCGACGCCATGGGGACAAACCACGGCCGACTCGCCGGGCGGCGCGCGCTGATCACCGGCGCGGCGCGCGGAATCGGTGCCGAAATTGCGGCGTCGTTCCAGCGCGAGGGCGCGGAACTTGCCCTGCTCGACATCGACGCCGAGCGGCTGGCCACCACCTGCCAACTTGTCGGAGGCAAGGTCTACAGCCTTGATCTGGCCGATACCGAGGCGACGGTCGACGTGGTCAGTGGGGCCATCTCCGACCTCGGCGGACTGGAGATCCTCGTCAACAACGCCGGCATCTTGAAGATGGCGCCGCTTCTCGAAATCGATCCGAAGGATTGGGACCTGACGTTCGCTGTAAACGTGCGGGCCATGCTCATCACGATCCAGCTCGCGGCCAAGGCAATGATCCCGAATGGCCGCGGTTCGATCATCAACATGGCCAGCATGGGCGGAAAGGTGGGCGCCACGAACCAGGCGCATTACGCCGCCTCGAAGGCAGCGGTCATCTCGCTCACGCAGGTCGCAGCCAAAGAACTTGGGCCGTATGGAATCAGGGTCAACTGCATCTGCCCTGGTTACGTCCTCACGGAGATGGGCGCGGCGACCCGAACCGAAGAGATGATCCGCGAGTGGTCGGCGAAGTCGCCTCTTGGACGGCTTGCGGAACCGTCTGACATTGCCAACATGGCCGTCTTTCTGGCCTCCGACGAGGCCTCGTACTGCACCGGCCAGGCGATGAACGTGACCGGTGGCATGGTGATGCATTGACGACCGGGCAAATATTCGGCGCTTCGACGGACGCGGCTACGGTTGTAGCCATGGGCGAGTCAGGTGTTGCTCCTGCATTGAGTTTTCGCGGCGTGTCGATGGTGTTCCCTGACGGCACCCACGCACTCCGAGAGACGACATTCGACGTCCGCTCCGGCGAGTTCGTGACGATTGTCGGCCCTTCGGGTTGTGGTAAGAGCACCTTGTTGCGGATCGCCTCCGGACTGACCAGCAGTACCAGCGGCACGGTCGAAGCCGATGGCAGCAGCATCGGCTACGTCTTCCAGGATGCAACGTTGCTGCAGTGGCGAAACGTTCAAAGGAACGTCGAGTTGCTTGCAGAGCTCGAACACATGCCTGCCACGGAGCGACGGCGGCGCGCCGACGACGCGATCCAGCTTGTCGGCTTGGCGGGTTTCGAAAAGAAGTACCCGAAGCAGCTCTCGGGAGGAATGAAGATGCGTGCCTCGTTGGCGCGCTCGTTGGTACTCGAGCCAAAGGTGTTCTTGTTCGACGAGCCGTTCAGCGCGGTCGACGAGATCACCCGCGAGCGCCTCAACGACGAGGTCATCTCGCTCTTCCAACGAAAAGGCTTCGCCGGATTGTTCATCACCCACTCGATCAGCGAGGCTGTGTTCCTGTCGACGCGTGTCTTGGTGATGAGCTCACGCCCCGGTCGGATCGTGGGCGATTTCCAGGTCCCGTTCGACTACCCGCGTTCGCCCGAGCTGCGCTTCGACCCGGCGTTTGCCCTCCTGTGCGGAGAGGTCTCGGCACATCTGAGAGGAGCCCACGTATGAACATGTCAACGTCAGTCGTCGGCACCGCAGCAATCGAAGCTCAGCGACCACCGGCTGCTCCCGACGACATCTCGCTACTTCCGGAACCTCGAGCCGATCGTCGATTCACGCTCGGCCAGATATTGGCTCCGTTGGTATTGCTCGCCGTGTTCATCGGGCTCTGGTACATGATGCACTACTGGGGACTGCGCTTCTTCTTCGACAAAGATGGCAAACGGCTGATTCCTACCCCTATCCAGGTGTGGGATCAGACGATCATGCGGCCGATCGCCCGCAAGCGATACATCGAGGGCATCAAGTGGACGAGCATCGTCGCCTTCGGCGGGCTGGCCATCACGATCGTGATCGGCTGCGGCCTCGCAGTGCTCATGTCGCAGGCCAAATGGATGGAAAGCGCCGTCTACCCCTATCTGGTCGCCCTGCAGGCTGTGCCCGTGCTTGCCGTCATCCCGCTGATCTACTCTGTCTTCGGCGGCGGTCTCACCCCTCGGTTCTTCGTGTGCATCATGATCGCCTTCTTCCCGATCGTGACCAATACGTTGTTCGGTCTCAACTCGGCAGACCCCGGCCAGCACGACCTCTTCACTTTGCGCAACGCCTCGCGATGGACGCGCCTGGTGAAGCTGCAGCTGCCATCGGCGCTCCCCAACATCTTCACCGGCTTTCGGATTTCCGCTGGGCTGTCGGTGATCGGTGCCGTCGTCGGCGAACAGTTCTTTCGGGCCGGGAGCAAGCCTGGCGTCGGAATCGTCATGGACATCTATCGAGTCAAGGGCATCTACGCGCCGCTGTACGGCGGCGTCATCCTTGCCTGCCTGCTCGGCATCTTCACGTTCTTGCTGTTCGGCTGGATCGGCAAGCGCGCCATCGGCAGCTGGTACGACGCGGGCAAACGCAAGACGTGAATCAAAGTTCAGCGTGAACAACCAAACCAAAGGGAGAGAAAATCAGATGAAGAACCGACGCAGCAAATCGCTGCTCGCCCTCGCCGTCGGCGTATCGCTCGTCGCCGTGGCATGCGGCTCCGATAGTAAATCCAGCGATGCCACAACCGCGGCGACGACGCCACCTGCCGCCACGACCGCGGGCACCGCTGCAGCGGCGACAACGGCGGCTCCGGAGACGACTGCGGTGAAGTCGACCGAAGCGGCTGCTACGACCGCAGCGGGTAATGCAGGTGTCAGCCTCAAGGGAGTGTGCCCCGACACCGTCAACCTCCAGACCGACTGGATGCCGGAAGCCGAGCACGGTTTCGTCTACCAGATGGTGGGAGCCGGCTACACGATCGATGCCGCCAAGGCCTACGTCACCGGCCCACTGATCGATCAGAAGGGCAACGACACCGGCGTCAAGATCCAGGTTCGCTCGGGCGGTGCTGCACAGCACTTCGACAGCCCGACCACGATCATGTACAACAACGAGGACACCCTGCTGGCTTTCATCTACACCGACGAAGGGATCCAGAACTCGGCCACCAAGCCAAGCGTCGCGATCGAGTCGGGGTTCAACAAGAACCCGCAGATGATCATGTGGGATCCGGCGGTCTATCCCGACGTCACAGGCATTGCCGACCTTGGCAAGACCGACATCAAGATTCGCTACTTCGGGGGTGCGGCGTACATGGACTTCCTCACCAGCACCGGGGTCCTCAAGGCCAGCCAGGTCGACGGTTCCTACCAGGGCGACCCGAACCTGTACATCACCGACGAGGGCAAGGCTGCTCAGCAGGGCTTCGGCTCGGCCGAGCCGTACCTGTACGAGCACGTCTACCCGAGCTGGTTGAAGCCGGTCAAGTACCAGTACATCAACGACATCGGCTGGGAGAACTATGCCGAGTCGATCGCAACCAAGCCGGCGAACGTCACCAAGTACGCCGACTGCTTCAAGTTGCTCGTGCCGATCATCCAACACGCCAGCGTTGACTACATCAACGATCCGGCTCGTGCCAACGCGATCATCCTCGACGCGGTCGCCAAGTTCGGCGGCGACTTCGGCTGGACCTACGACAAGGGCACTGCCGAGTATGCCGACAAGACCATAAAGACGGATGGCCTGGTGGCCAACGGGGCTGATGGTGTGATGGGCAAGTTCGACATGACGCGTGTCGCCGACTTGATCACCAAGGCAGTACCGGTCTATACGAAGCAGGACAGCCCGCCGAAGGCCGGCGTGAAGCCAGAAGATGTCGTCACAAACCAGTTCATCGACGAGTCGATCCACCTATAGCATTTGCAGATCGGCAGATCAACGGAGGGCGTCGGCTTCGGCCGGCGCCCTTCTTTTGCGTCTAGTTCTCGGCGCGGTCGAGAACCACTTGCAGCAGCACGTTCGCGCCCGCCTCGATATCGGCCGGTGTCGTGTATTCAGCGATGTTGTGCGACAAGCCATTGACGCTCGGAACAAAGACCATCGACGTCGGGCACACCCTTGCCAGCATCTGCGCGTCGTGGCCGGCACCCGAGGGCATTCGCCGGGTGGAATGACCCAGCCGTTGGGCGGTGCTCTCGACCAGGTCGATCATCTCCGGGTCGAACTCGACTGGCTCGAATCGAGCCAGCGTGCGCAGCGATATTTCGCAGCCCTCGTCACTGGCATACATACGACAGGCTTCGAAGACCTCCGCCTCAGCTTCTTTCAAGGTCGCTTCGTCGGTGTTGCGCAGATCGATGCTGAAGACAACATTCGACGGGATGACGTTGACCAGATTGGGCACCACGGTCAGGCTGCCGACTGTTGCGACCTGTGGCGCCCCCCGGGAGCCGGCGACCAGGCGAACTTCGTGAATGGTTCGAGCAGCCACCGCGAGTGGGTCGTGGCGCAGATGCATCGGTGTCGTGCCGGCGTGGGCCGACTGACCCGTGATCGTCACCTCGGTCCACGAGATCCCTTGCACCCCGGTGACGACACCGACGGTTGTGCCTTCGTCCTCCAACACCGGACCCTGTTCGATGTGCAGTTCGACGTAGGCGTGCGGAAAGCTCGCCGCCGGAACGGGTGTCGGACCGGCGTATCCGATCCGCGCCAGTTCATCGCCGAGCCGAGCTCCGTCGTCGGCCGCGGTCACGTCGAGCGCCTCTTCCACGGCGAGGCCGCCCACATAGACGAGGCTGCCGAGCATGTCGGGGGCAAAGCGTGCCCCCTCCTCGTCGGTGAAGAAGGCGACGTCGATCGGCCGACGAGTGGTGAGGCCGTGGTGGGCGAGCGTCTCGATGATCTCCAGTCCGGCGAGCACCCCGAGGTTGCCGTCGAATCTCCCACCGGTGCGCACCGTGTCGATGTGCGAGCCGATCATCACCGCTGCTGCGTTCGAATCGCTGCCGGCGCGTGTGGCTACCACGTTGCCGATCGCATCGATAGCAACGTGCATTCCGAGATCGCGCATCCACGACACCACCAGATCCCGACCCTGGCGATCGACGTCGGTCAAGGCCAATCTGGCACAGCCGCGCTCGCCGTTCGGACCGTGGACGGCACCGATCTCTCCCAAGGCCTCGAGCCGTTGCCACAGCCGATCGCCATCGACGCGTAGATCGCGCCAGTCAGCCATTGTCAGCGCCCGAAGTCGAAGGATGAGATTTCTCCCAGCGCCTCACAGAACGACTGCACCGAGCCGGCGAACAGTTCAGCACCGCGTTCGGCCGTCGCTGCCGTGGGATCGCCGATGACACCCTCGGCATGGAAGTCGTTGGAGAGCCAGCCGAAACTGACCCGTCCACCGAAGCGGACGTAGGTGTTCTCGACGAGCTTGTCGGGAACCCGCCGCGTCGCTTTGCCCATGTCACACAGCCCCGGCGCGAGGTGCAGCATCATCGAGGTCTCATCGGTGCCGCCGTGCACGCCCATCCCGAGCTCGCTCGCCGGCGAGGTGCCGCCCTGATCGACCGGCATCCCGGGGTGGGCCAGGAAGGTCATCAGTCCGTGCTTCAGCCGCAACTCCCGGTTGGCGACGCTGAGCAGCGAGCTGTTGCCGCCGTGGCCGTTGAGGAAGACGAGCCGTTTCGCCGGAGTCGTCGCCACGCACCGACCGATGTCATCGAGCACCGCCAGCAAGGTGGTCGCCGAGAGCCACACGGTTCCCGCCGACCAGGCGTGCTCGTTCGATTTCGTGTACTGCAACGTTGGCATCAACCACACATCGAGCTCCTTGCCAACCTTGGCAACGGCCGCCTCGGCGACCGCTGTGGCCACGACCGAGTCGGTGCTCAGCGGCAGGTGTGGGCCGTGCTGCTCGATGGCACCGAGGGGCTGGACGATGATGCTGCGATCGGTGAGCAGTTCGTGGACTTGCGGGCCGGTGAGGTCGGGAAGGTAGCGCTCGCGCAATGTCACGGGAGCACGTTACCCCCAGCGCCGTTCGGCCAGAATGACGACGTGACCGCTGCCGACTATGACGCCCTGGTGATCGGCGCCGGGCACAACGGCCTCGTCTGTGCCACCTACCTGGCCAAAGCCGGCCTGCGGACGTTGCTGGTCGAGGCTCGATCGTCGGTCGGTGGCACGGCGTCGAGCGAGACGTTCGGCGGCGGCACCGTCAACATTTGCAACTGCGATCACATCACGTTCCGAACGACCCCGGTGATCGACGAGCTCGGCCTTGCAGATCACGGTCTGCGGTACATCGACATCGACCCGGCGCAACACAACCTGGCGTGGGACGGCGGACCGCTCTGGACGATCTTTCATGATGTGGAGGAAACGATCGACTCACTGGCTGGCACATATCCGGCCGAGGTCGAGGGCTATCGGCGGTACCTGAAGGCCGCGTTGCCTGCCGCACGAATGGTGCTCGACAACGCCAACGATCCGCCATCGCTGATGTCGATCGGCAAGAAGGTGATCGCTCGCCGCGGTCGCGGGGCGGCGACCCTGCTGCGCTGGAGCCGGCGCAGTGCCGCCGATGTGATGCGAAGCTTCTTCACCGACGAAGCTCTGCGCGGCCCGGCAATGGTCACCGGCCCAATGGTGTGGGGAGTCTCGCCGGAGTTGACCGGCACCGGTCTTGGTGCGTTGACCTACGCCATGCGCCACGTCGCCCGCGTCGGCCGACCGGTCGGCGGCAGCGGAATGGTTCCCGAGACGCTTCGCCGAGCATTCGAGGCAGTAGGCGGCACGCTGCTGCTCAACACCAAAGTTGCCCACTTGACATGTGACCGCGAGACCATTTGCGGCATCGTCTGCACCGACGGCACGGAGGTGACCTCACCAATCATCGTGTCGGCGTGCAACCCCCACGACACGTTCCTGACCTGGCTCAAGAATCCACCATCGCAGGCGAATGGTCTTGTCGAGCGGTGGCGAGCCATTCCCCACGCCGACGGCTACGAGTCGAAGGTGGACGCGATCGTCGATCGGCCACCGACGTTGCGATCCGGCGAGCCGCTGGGCGCCACGACCGTGATCTCGCCATCGCTCGCCGACATCCATCGCGGTTGTTCGATGATGAACCGCGGTGAGGTGCTTGCCCGGCCCGGAATGTTCGTCAACTCTCCCTCTGCACTCGACCTGACCTTGGTGTCGGCGGGTCGGCATGTCTTCAGCCTGGAGGTGTTGTACACCCCGTACGAGGTCGCGGGTGGCTGGGCCAACAGCGACGAGCCACGACGCTGGCTCGATCAGGTGGCAACAGTGTTGGAACCCGGATTCCTCGACTCACTGATCGAATGGCGAGCGATGACGCCTGAGACCTACGAGCGCGAGTTTCATCTCCCCCACGGCCATGCCACCAGCTTTGCCGGTGGTCCCTTGGCGGCGCTGCACAACAAGAACCCCGAGTTGACGCGCTACGAGACTGCCGTGAAGGGGCTCTACCTGACCGGTGCGGCGACATTTCCCGGCGCCGGCATTTGGGGTGCCAGCGGGCGCAATGCGGCGCTGCGGATTCTCGCCAGGCACGGTTAGTCCGGGATCCGAAAGGGTACCTTTGCGATATGAGTGAATACATCCTGCCTGACCTTGCCTACGACCCGGGAGCGCTCGAGCCGTATCTCAGCGGACAGATCGTCGAACTGCACCACGACAAGCACCACGCCACATATGTGAAAGGTGCCAACGCCGCACTTGAGAAGTTGGCGGATGCCCGCGCCACGGGCAAGTTCGACGCGATCGTCGGTCTCGAGAAGTCGTTGGCCTTCAACCTCGGTGGCCATGTGTTGCACTCGATGTACTGGGCAAACCTCTCGCCCGATGGCGGCGACAAGCCGAACGGCGATCTGGCTGCGGCACTCGACGACCAGTTCGGTTCGTTCGATGCATTCAAGGCCCACTTCACCGAAGCCACGAATACGGTGCAGGGCTCCGGTTGGGGCATCTTGTCATGGGAGCCGATTGGCCGTCGGTTGATCATCGAACAGCTCGAGGACCACCACGAGAACACCACCCTCGGCGCTGTGCCACTGCTTGCAATCGACGCTTGGGAGCACGCTTACTACCTGCAATATCAAAACCGCAAACCCGAGTATGTCGAAGCCATTTGGAATGTCGTCAACTGGGGAGATGTTGCCCGCCGATTTGCAAAAGCTACGGCCGGGTAGCGCCGAATGCAGGTCCTGGGTGAGACGGAACGCCGAAGGCGTACAGGTTCACGCGTCTTTCACTGACCAGGCGCGCTTGGCGACAGGAGCTTTGTCGCTCCATGGGAAGTTGATCCATTTGTCGGTCCGCTTCCACACGTAGTCGCACTGCACAACGCTGTGACTCTTCTCGTACAGCACGGCCGTGCGAACCTCGGCGACCTTGCCCTCGCAGAACTGCTGCACGCTGCGCAACGTGTGGCCGGTGTCGGCGACATCGTCGGCGATCAGGATCCTGGCGTCGCTGACATCGACGAAGTCGGGTGCCGGCGGCAAGATCCGCGGCACCTCCAACCGCTCGTCGACACCGGTGTAGAACTCGACGTTCATCGTGTAGACGTTCTTCACAGACAGCGCATATCCCATCGCTCCACCGATCAGCAGACCGCCTCGGGCGATCGACAGGATCATGTCTGGCTCGTAGTCGTCGGCCACAAGTTGCGAAAGGTCGCGCGAGGCCTCTCCGAACATCTCCCACGTCATGATCTCACGCTCGTCTGCCACGGCAATCCAACCTAGCCGACGGAGGGTTTACGGCCACCCGTACGTGCCGCGAACACTCAGCCGGGTTAGGGAAGGCAGATGTCGGCGGGGCGAACGGGCACTCGGGTGAGGTCTCGGCCGATCGCGTCGCGGATTGCAGCGACGATGGCCGGCGTCGACGAGATGCACGGCGGTTCGCCAACGCCCTTGGCACCCAACGGAGCCATAGGATCGGGCTGCTCGATCAGCGTTGCCACCACGGTCGGCATGTCGAGCATCGTCGGCAGGAGGTAGTCGGTGAAGCTGGCGTTGCGGACCAGGCCGTTTGTGAGGATGATTTCCTCCATGACCGCCAGGCCCAGGCCCTGGGCCACACCACCCTCGATCTGGCCGAGCACGCTCATCGGATTCAACGCGACTCCGACGTCTTGGGCCGTCGCGATCTGCACCACCTTGACGAGACCCAGTTCGGGGTCGACGTCGACCACTGCGCGGTGGGCGACAAACGCAAATGCGGTGTGACAGTTGCCCTGCCCGTTCTCGTCGAGATCCTCCGTCGGACGATGGTGGTGCTCGAACGTCTCCTCCAAGACCAGGCCCGCGCTGGCCGTCGATACCGGTAGCCGCAACGAACCCATCGTGTCGACGACGTCGCGCCCGTCGATGGCCAGGCGTACAGGTTCGATGTTGTTCTGCGCCCCGACGTGTTCGAACAATCGCTCGCGGACGAGCCGACAAGCGCCGTCGACGGCGCCACCGCTCATCCATGTCTGGCGCGAAGCCGATGTCGAGCCTGCGGAACCAATGGTCGTATCGATCGGCTCGAGAACCACATCGTCGACACCGAGCACGGACCGGGCGATCTGTTGGGCAAGCACGACGAAGCCCTGGCCGACCTCGGAAGTTGCGAACTTCAACGAGGCCACACCGTCAGCGAGCCGGCACCTCGCGGTGGAGTAGTCGTCGAAGCTCTCGGAGTACATCAGGTTCTTGATCGCCACACCCCAACCGATCCCGCGGCGAATGTGCGAGACGTCAGCCGTCAGCCCGGCGCCGCCGGGAAGATGCAACGGGTCACCGTCGAGGCCACCGACGGGAGTGTCGGGTAGCGGAAGCGCCGCGGTCAGGCGGATGCATTCGGCAACCGGCGCAACGTTCTCGATCGTCTGCCCGGTGATGAGGGTGTCGCCGGTCTCCATCGCATTCAACAGACGGATCTCGACCGGATCGAGACCGCAGGCGGCAGCCAGCTTGTCCATCTGTCCCTCGTGGGCGAAGCAGGCCTGCACGACACCGAACCCGCGCATCGCCCCGCACGGCAGGTTGTTGGTACGCACCGCGTAGCCGTCGACTGTTGCGCTGGGACATTTGTACGGGCCTTGGGTGTGTGTGACGCCATTGATCAGCACAGCAGACGACGTCGATGCGTACGCTCCTCCGTCGAACACCATGCGTGCTTCGATCCTCTGGAGGACGCCGGCGTGGCTGGCGTGGTGCCGCATCCAGATGGTGGCTGGGTGCCGATGCACGTGACCGAGAAAGCTTTCTTCGCGGCTGTAGGCGATACGGACCGGCCGACTGGTGCGCAGTGCCAGTAGGCAAGTGTGTACCTGGAGACTGATGTCTTCGCGAGCGCCGAACGCACCGCCGACTCCGCCGAGCGTCAATCGAACGTGCTCGGGTGCGAGGTCGAGACAGGCGGCAATCTGGGCGCGGTCTTCGTGCAGCCACTGTGTTGCCACGAACAGGTCGACGCCCCCACCGCCGGGATCGGGCATTGCCAGCGCCGCCTCCAACCCGAGGAACGCCTGGTCCTGCATGCCGATCTCGTACGTACCTTCGACGACGACTTCGCCGACCACCGACTGGTCACCGTGCACGATCCGCTGATGGCGGATCACGTTTCCCGATGGATGGATGGGCGCATGGCTTCCGTCGATGGCCCGCTCGGGGTCGGTCAGAGGGGTCAGCACTTCGTACTCCACGACGATCGCCTCCAGAGCACGACGGCACGTCTCGGGATGATCGGCCGCCACCGCAGCAATTGGCTCGCCGACGTAGCGGACGACATCGCTTGCGAACACCGGCTGATCGCTGCTGATCAATCCGTAGGTCGGCTTGCCGGGGACGTCGGCGGCGGTGATGACGGTTGCGACACCGTCGATCCGCCAGGCCGGTGAGATGTCGATTCGAACGATTCGGGCGTACGGATGTGGCGATCGCAATGTTGCTCCCCACAGAAACCCGTCCGCCGACAGATCGCCGGAGAAGGCGAACGAGCCCTGCACCTTGGCAATGCCGTCGGGTCGTGGCGGGCTGTCGCCGAGACGGCCGCTGATCACGTCTTCTCGTGTGGCGGTGGTCATTGCCGCTCGGCCCGTGAGACCGCGACGCGCTGCACGGCTTCGATGATTCGTCCGTAGCCGGTGCACCGGCAGATGTTTCCCGACAACTCCTCGCGGATCTCTGTGTCTGATGGCTGCGGCGTTCGTTCCAAAAGAGCGTGCGCCGCCATGATCAGCCCCGGGGTGCAGAACCCACACTGCACGGCGCCGCACTCGACGAACGCACGTTGCACATCTGTCGGTGCTCCGATGGGCGCGATGCCTTCGATCGTGACGACCTCCTGGCCGACTGCCGATGCAGCGAGAACCAGACAGCTGCAGACGAGTTCACCGTCGACCATCACGCTGCACGAGCCGCACTCGCCCTGCTCGCATGCGCCCTTCGAACCCAGCAGTCCGAGGCGCTCGCGCACGACGTACAGCAGGCTCTCGCCGATCCAGGCGTCACCGACTTCATGAGCTGTGCCGTTGACGTGCAGGACATACCGCTGAGCTTCAACCATGAGGGAACGCCCTGCGCAACATACGGCGGGCCAGCACCGCGACCGCGTGTCGTCGGTAGTCGGCGCTGGAACGATGATCGTCGATTGGCTGCGACGCAGCTGCTGCCAGGCGACCGAACTCAGTGGCATCGGTGTCGGTCACTGATCGCGTCGTGGTGTCGACGACCGTCGCGGCGAACGACTCGGCGTCGGTACACCGAATGATCGTCGGTCCGACGGAGCCGAGTGCAATGCGCACTCCCCCGGCGTCGTCGACTGCCAAGCATGCGCCGGCGTTGGAGATCACCATCGCATTGCGCACGCCGACCTTTGCGTATCCCTGCCAACCAGTGAACACAGGCACCGAGACGGCCTCGATCAACTCGCCCGGCGCCAGGGCCGTGCGTTTCGGCCCAGTCATGAACTCGCTGAACGGAATCGAGCGGCTGCCGGCTCTCGATACCAAATGCACAGTGGCGTCGAGAGCAGCCAGCACTGGCAGCCCGTCGCCTGCAGGCGAACACGTCGCCACATTGCCCCCTATGGTCGCGACGTGGCGGATCTGTGGCGAGCCGACCGTGCGCGCCGCCTGGCTGAGTGCGGGCACCCAGCCGAGGAACGGGCCGGTTTCCAACTCCGCGTAGGTGACCCCGGCACCGATTCGCAATGTTGCCGATGGATAGTCGTGCGACCACGTCCGCAACTCCGGGATCCGTCCAACGGCGACGACCACAACGGGGCGCCGATGACCGGCGTTGACCTCCACCATCGCGTCGGTCCCCCCAGCGAGAACCATTGCCGTAGGCTCTACGGCCAGCGCGTCGAGCGCCTCGGCGAGAGTTGTCGAGATCAACGTGGTCATGACCCTGCGACCTTACATTTCGTAAAGGCAATCCGAGTGTTTCAAGCCACCCCGGTGCGTTGGCCGCAAACACTCCGTAGGTGTTGGGTTAGAAGATCTTGATGTCGGTGATGCCGGGTGCTGGCGGTGGGAACTGGGGGTTCATCTCCTCCAGCGTCTTCAGCAGGATCTTGGCGACGGCGAGGTTGCGCACCCAGTTGTGATCGGCCGGCACGACATGCCAGGGGGCATAGGAGGTCGACGTCTTGGCGAGCATGTCTTCGTAGGCGAGCTGGAACTTGGGCCACAGCTTGCGGTCTGCCAGATCGCCTTCGCGAAACTTCCAACTCTTGGTGGGATCGTCGAGGCGATCCTGGAAACGTCGTGCCTGCTCGGTCTTGGACACATTGAGGAAGCACTTGACGATCTTGGTGCCCTCGTCCGACAGCATCCGCTCGAATTCGTTGATGTGCCGGTACCGCTTCTTCCAGACCGACTCCGGCACGAAACCCTTTACTCTGACAATGAGGACTTCTTCGTAGTGACTGCGGTTGAACACCCCGATCCCGCCGTCACCCGGGCACACCGCATGGGCGCGCCACAGATAGTCCTGGGTCGTTTCGCGACCAGCCGGGACCTTGAAGCTGGTGACCGTGACTCCAGCGGGGTTCAGGCCCGACAAGATCGATCGAATCGTGCCGTCCTTGCCGGCAGCATCGCGTGCTTGCAAGACCAGCAACACGCTGCGCTTGCCCTCGGCGTACAGCCGCTGCTGCAACTTGTCGAGCTCGATCTTGGCGTGGTTCAGCTCGGCGACTGCGGTCTCCTTCTGCCACCCGAGCCTGTCGCCGGGGTCGCACCTCTTGAGTTGGAACGATTTCGGGTGGGAAACGCGCAGATCACTGATGCGACTGGCTGGCATGAGCCGCGACGGTAGTTCAGTCGACGACGAACGGACAGTGCCGGCACGCGCTGTCGCAGCAATACCCACGCTCGGCGAGGAACGCCGCCGTGAAAACCATCAGGCCCGAAGCCGGGTCGATGTAGCACGGCTCACCCTTCGACAGCGCCTCTGAGTGTCGTGACAGGATCTCGGTGAAGCGTGCGTGACGCGGCGACAACCGTCTCGAATGAGGTCGTTCGAGATACCCGTCGCGAAATTGCGGCACGAATCCCCACGGTATCGGCTTGGTGCCGTTGACAAGCGGCGTGGCATGGCTAAGGTGCCGGACAGTCGGCATGTGATTCGGGTCACATCGCGAACAGTCACGTGCACGACGCACTATCAACGATGCAGAGGGGGAAATGGTGCGACAAAGGCAACGATCCGGCAAGCGAATGATTACGGCAGTGATCCTGACTCTCGGACTGATCGCGGCGTCCTGCGGTAAGAAGGACAGCGGAAACGCGACCAACGTCACGACGGGTGGCACAACAGGAGCTACCGAAGCACCGAGCGGCGACACCACGCCGGCGTCGGTGGCAGCCGACACGACGGTCGTTGCTGACACAACACCTGCATCGACAACCCCCGCAGTCAAAGTGACGCCAGGCGGGGAGATCACCGTCAGCGGCGAGGCCGAGGTGACCAATCCGTGGACACCGGCCGCGATGCAGTGCGACTCCTACTGCCAGGAGCGTGCCCGGTCGTTCTTCGACCCCATTGCCGCAATCGGCGCCGACAGCAAGGTTCACCCATACCTGGCCGAATCGATCACACCGAACGCAGACGCGACGCAGTGGACGATCAAGGTTCGCAGCGGCATCTCCTTCACCGACGGAACTCCCGTGAACGCGGATGCCATGATCGAAAACATTCAGAGGTCAGGGCTCGGCCTGTTGCTCTTGGCCCAGCTCGTCGACCTCGCCAAGGTGCCGTCCGCTGCCGACCCGACCAAGAAGGAATACAAGATCGAGAAGGTCGACGACATGACCTTCACGATCTTCACCGGCAAGGACGGCGACCCCGCCCAGCCCCTTCCGTGGCCGGGTTTCGACTTCTATCTCACGGGCCAGCTCGGCCTCATCGCCTCGCCGACATGGTTGAAGGCGGTTGATGCCGATGCGACCAAAGCGACTGCGCCGATCGGGTCAGGCCCGTTCATCGTCCAGAGCTACGCGCCGCGCGACTCGCTGGTCGTGACCAAGAACCCCAACTACTGGCAGAAGGACGCCGACGGTGTGCAGCTGCCGTACCTCGACAAGATCACGTTCAAGGTCATCGAGGACTCGACCACCGCCGAAGGTGCGCTCAACAGTGGCGACATTGATGTGTTCGCCGATTCGAACTCTTCGGTCATTGCCGATGTCATCAATGCGGGCACCACGACGATTGCCAAGCAGGACAAGTTCGGCGAGACCAACTACCTGCTGGTCGACACCGTCAAGCCTGGTCCGTACCAAGACGCTCGCGTTCGCTGTGCGCTGTCGATGGCAATTGATCGGCAAGAGCTGATCGACCTCACCGGTGGAGGCTTGCTGCAGGTGGCCAACAGCGTCTTCTCGCCGGGCCAGGAGGGATACCTCGCAGACAACGGTTTCAAGACCGATCAAGACATCGAGGGCGCCAAGGCGCTGATCGCCGACTACCAGAAGGACCATCCCGGCCCGGTGGCGATCACGTATGGGCACACAGCCGACAGGACCGGCGACCAGGTCGCCGATCTGTTGAAGGGCTACTGGTCGCAGATCGGCGTCGACACCACCGTCGAGACAATTCCGCAGGACCAGTTCATCACCAACGCCCTCTTCGGTGCGCCCAACTTCTTCATCTACGGTTGGCGTCAGCACGCCGGTTTCAAGGTCGACGAACAGAACTTCTGGTGGAACTCGAAGTCGTTTGCGCCCGATGGTGCATTGTCGCTGAACTTCGATCGCCTCCAGGATCCGATCATCGATCAAAACCTTGCTACGGCGCGATCGGACCCGGATCCAGCGGCCCGCCAGGCAGCTGCAGAGGCAATCAACAAGGAGATGGCCAAGCAGTGCTACCAGATCCCAGTGTCGTACGCGCTGTGGGCTGTGATGTCGACTCCCAAGCTGCACGGCATCGGTGAGACCACGATGCCGGACGGCACGAAGGCTCGTGACGGCGCCGGCTTCGGTGGCCAGTTCTGGGTCAACTCTCTCTGGCTTCAGAAATAGCTTTCGGCCGTTCCGGGTGGGTCAGGCGCTCCTGACCCACCCGGAATCGGCTCGTGAATTCAATCGGCCCGAATCCATCTGGCGAGGTTCGCATGCGTTATTTCCTTCAACGGTTGCTGCAATTCCTCATCGTCTTCTTCCTCGTCACCTTCGGGGTGATGGTGTTCATGCGCATCGGGATGAACAAGCCCGGCGACCCTGCGCTGACGATGCTCGGCGGCACAGTCAGACTCGATCAGGCGCAGGTCGTCAACCACAGGTACCACCTCAACGGGAACCTCTTCAGTCAATATTGGTTCTGGCTCGAGAAGATGCTCACGGGCGACTTCGGCATCAGCGTGCAGCAGAACACGACGGTAGCCAAATACCTCAGCGGTCGCGTCCTGGTCACGCTTTTCCTCGGCTTCTACGCGATCCTGTGGGCGATGATCATCGCCGTCCCGGTGGCCGTGTATCAGGCCTACAAACGCGATTCGCGGTTCGACCGAACCGGCAACTTCATGTCGTTCCTGTTCGTGTCGCTGCCGGCGCTGGTGCTGGCGCCGTTCATCATCTTCTTGTTCGTCGTCAAGCTTGGTTGGTTCCCGCGCACGGGAGAAAAGATCATGCCCTGGGATGATCTCGGCGCGCACTTCAAGAACTTCTTCCTCCCGGTCGTGGTGCTGACCCTGCCGCTGGCGGCGATCTTCGCCCGTTTGCTGCGCGGCGACTTGATCCAGACGCTGCAGAGCGATTTCATCACCTTGGCCAGCGCGAAGGGCGTTCCTCCTGGTCGGGTGCTGTGGACGCATGCGCTGCGCAACTCGTTGTTCTCCCTGCTGACCAGCGTTGGTGTGCAGCTCGGCGGCATCGTCGGCGGTGCACTGGTCGTGGAGCAGTACTTCAACATGAAGGGCATGGGATCACTCCTGCTGACGTCGATCTTGTCGAAGGACCTCTTTGTCGTTCAGTCGGTGACCGCGATCGTCGTCGCGG